>VXOI01000043.1 GCA_009840175.1 Chloroflexota bacterium
GGCGCGACCTGACTGCTAATGTCGGTCATTCCTCTTGACATTCGAGACAGTTGCTTCTCCCTACCCCCTGAGATGTTTGAACAGCTGCAGCGGGTGAAGGACGAGGAGGGCCGCGACATGAGCGAACTAGTGCGCGAAGCCCTCCGCCTGTATATGGAAGATCGGGAACTGCGCCGGGAGCAACGCCTGGAACGACTGCGCTCCCGACAGGCCAATCAATCAGAGGAAAATGGAGGACACAGCGATGAGTAAGAATACCGACCTGGCCCCCGTGGCCCTCTACGCCCGGGTGTCCAGCGAACGCCAGGACGTGGACCTCTCCGTCGCCGCCCAGCTTCGGGCGCTTCACGACTACGCCGACAAGAACGGCTACCTGGTCGTGCGGGAGTACATCGACGAGGCCGAGAGCGGCAGGATCGCCGACCGCCCCCAGTTCCGCAAGATGCTGGACGAAGCCAGCAAACCGGAAGCCCCTTTCCACGAGATTCTTGTCTGGAAATTTTCGAGGTTCACCCGAAAGCGGGAACACGCCGTGGCCTTCAAGTCTATGCTCCGCAGGAAAGGCGTCCGCGTGGTCTCCATCACCGAGCACGCCGACGACACCCCCACTGGCAAGCTCATGGAGGCCATCATCGAGTCCGTGGACGAGTTCTACTCGGAGAATTTAGCGCAGGAAGTGACGCGGGGAATGCGCGAGGCGGCCTCCCGGGGCTTCTGGATGACCACCTACGCCCCCTACGGCTACCGCCGGGTCTACGTCCAGGATGGCGCCAAGAAGCGTCCCCGCTTGGAACTCAACCCGCCCCACGACGCAGTGGTAAGGCGCATCTTCGACCTCACCCTCCAGGGCAGGACCACCCTGGACATCCTCAAGACCCTGAATGCCGAGGGCATTCCCTCTTCTCATGGAAAGCGGTGGACCAAGACCACCATCCACAAGCTCCTGGTCAACGAAGCCTACACCGGCACTTTGGTCTGGGGAGCCAATGCCAAAGACGGCCAGGAGCCGGTGCGGGTAAAGGACGCCTTCCCCGCCATCGTCTCCCAACAGGAGTTCCAGCGGGTCAGGAAGCTTCTGGAATCCCGCGCGCCGGCAATCACCCACCCCCGCCGCGCCGCCAGTCCCTACCTGCTCAGCGGGCTGGCCAAGTGCGAGACCTGCGGCAAGGCCCTCTCCGCCTCCGAAGCCAAGAGCGGCAAGTACACCTACTACGTCTGCCAGTCCATCCTCAAACTGGGCAGCGGTTCTTGCCACACCCCCAGGCTGAATGCCAAGTCATTCGAGGAGATCATCATCTCCAACATCAGGGACCACATCCTCACCGAGAGCAACATCCGCGACTTGGTGAAACTGCTGGACGAGGAGATGGACGGGGTGGCAAGGGAGCAGCGGCAGAGCCTGGAAACCATCGAGGCCGAGTTGGAAGAGGTGAAGCGGAAGCTGGATCGCATCTGGCACTTCGTGGAGAGCACCGACCTGGACATGGCCGACGCCTCGGAGCGCATCCTGGAACACCGGCATCGCCGGGAGCAACTGGAAGCCGCCGCTGAGGAAGCGCGGGACGTGCTGGGCCAGAGGCGGGAACTGCTGGACAGTGCCGATACCATCGCCGCCTTTGCCGCCGACATGAGCGCGTTTCTCAAGACCAGCGAACTTACCGAGACAAAGGCGTTCGTGAGATCATTCGTCAAGGAGGTGCTGGTGCGGCCCGGCGCGGCGACGATTGTCTACACCATCCCTACGCCGCAAGACAGTCCGATAGGAGGGGCGGACGCCGCCGAAATCGCTCTGGGCGGCGGCGTTCGCAGTATTGGATATGGTGGTACCCCTGGAGGGACTCGAACCCCCGACGCGCAACTTAGGACGCTGCCGCTCTATCCTCTGAGCTACAGGGGCATGACGTAATGAATGTTGGTGGAGACAGGGGGGATCGAACCCCCAACCTCGGCATTGCGAACGCCGCGCTCTCCCAATTGAGCTATGTCCCCACGCAGAGTGGCCATACCCGTAACACAGGGCAAGACCTCTATCGAATCGTAGGCCCGCCGTATAGCGGCTGTCAAGTCGAGCAGCCCGCCGAACTGACGCCTTCTCTACCTCTCCCTTGAGGGAGAGGGTTGGGGAGAGGGTGAAACCCCTTGCGACAAAATTCTCCGGGCCTCAGTGCTACAATTGCATAGATTTGGAGCATTAGCGCGACTGTATTCCGCAGGGAGGGCAGAATTATGGCTACGCTGGTCACCGGGGGAACCGGGTTTGTCGGAGCAAACATCGTCCGGGAACTGGCCCGGGCCGGGCATGAGGTGGTCAGCTACGATGTCGCCCCTGCTGACGAATTGGTTCGGCAGTTCGTCGCGGAGTGGGAGGGCGGCATTACCTTCGTCCAGGGCGACATCCGCGACCGGGAGGGCGTGGCTGGGTTGGCGAATAGCCACGTCATAGACAAGGTCATCCACGCCGCTACCTACACGGTGAACCAGCGTGACCTAGAGGTGGAGCGGGGGCGCGACGTCATCGGCATCAATGTCGAAGGGCTGGCCAACGTGCTGGAACTGGCGCGGATTGCGGGGGTGCGACGCTTCGTCTACGTCAGCTCCGGCGCGGCCTACGGGCTGGCGGCGGGAACAGACCAGACATATAGCGAGGATATGCCCGCCGCGCCGGATTCCATGTACGGCATCACCAAGTACGCCGGAGAGCTGATTACTCGGCGCTATGGCGAGCTGTACGGGTTCGAGCAGGCCAGCGTGCGCCTCAGCACTCCCTACGGCCCCATGGAGCGGGTCACGGGCCACCGCGCCGTGATGTCGGCCCTGTACCAGTGGACCGGGCAGGTGGCGCGGGGCGAGCCGCTGTCGGTGCAGGCCGAGTCCTTCGCCCCGGACGACGGCCGCGACTACACCTACGCCGTGGACACCGCCCGAGGCTTGCAGGCGATTCTCGACGCCCCGGAACTGCCCCATGACCTATACAACCTGACCACCGGCGTCTGGATAACCTACCGCGAAATCCTGGACGCAATTTCAGACCTGGTGCCGAGAAGCGACCCGAGGCCGGTCAGCGCCGCCGACACCGCGGCGGCCAGGGCCCGCGCCTCCGTTCCATCCCGGGGGCCGCTGTCGGCCCACCGGTTGCGGCAGGACCTGGGCTGGCAGCCGGAGTTCGACCTTCGCGCCGGGCTGGCCGACTACCTGCAATGGCGGCGGGAGTCAGAGTTTACGGCGTAAATTAAACGCCGAGTGCGCCAAGAACGCAGAGGTTTTTCGTGGAAATCGAGCGCTTCAGGATAGACGTGCCCCAGGGCGTGCTGGACGATCTGGCGGCGCGGCTGGCGGATACCCGCTGGCCCGACGAGATTCCCGGCGAAGGGTGGGACTACGGCACCGACCCGGCGTACCTGCGGGAACTGGTGGAGTACTGGCGGACGGGGTACGACTGGCGGGCGCAGGAGCGGGCGCTCAACCAGTTCGACCACTTCCGGGCGACGGTTGACGGCCTCGGCGTTCACTTCATCCACGCCCGCGGCAAGGGGCCGGACCCTTTTCCGCTGATAATCTCCCACGGCTGGCCGGGGTCGGTGGTGGAGATGCTGAAGATCATCCCCATGCTGACCGACCCGGCATCCCACGGCGGCGAGGCCAGCGATTCCTTCGATGTTGTAGTACCGTCGCTGCCCGGCTATGGGTTTTCCGACAAGCCGATTAACCGGGGCATGAGCAATACCCGCGTCGCCAGGATGTGGCACAGACTGATGACCGAGGGGCTGGACTACCGTCGGTTCGGGGCGCAGGGCGGCGACTGGGGCGGGATGATTAGCTCGCGGCTGGGCTTCGACTTCCCGGAGTCGGTGGCCGGGGTGCACCTGAACCTGATGACCGGCGTGCCCGCCTTTCTCGGCGCGCCCGATCCGCCGTTGACGGAGGCCGAGCAGGAGTTCCTGCGTCAAGCCCGCCGCTGGTTCGATGATGAGGGCGGCTACTTTCACATCCAGCGCACCAAGCCGCAGACCCTGGGCTTCGGCCTGAACGATTCCCCGGTCGGACTGGCGGCCTGGATAATCGAGAAGTTCCGCACCTGGTCCGACTGCGGCGGCAACCCGGAGAACAGCTACACCCGAGACGAACTGCTGACCAACATCATGCTCTACTGGGTGAACCAGACTGGCCCGTCATCGGTGCGGCACTACTACGAGAACCGGGTGGACAACTGGCGCTTCCAGCCCGGCGAGCGGGTGGAGGCGCCATGCGCCGTGGCCCTGTTCCCCGTCGAGATCAACCGCCCGCCCCGCGAGTGGGCCGAGCGCACCCACAACGTGCAGCGCTGGACCGAGATGCCCCGCGGCGGTCATTTCGCCGCCATGGAGCAGCCGCAACTGCTGGCCGAGGACATCCGCGCCTTTTTCCGGGGGCTGCGGGATTAGCTCCGGCTCAGAGAGTAAGTGCGGCGGAGGCAATTGTCTGAACTGTGATTTATTAGATTATAGGATTTTCAGGATTTGTCTTATCCTGAGTATTCTAATCCTGACAGTCCTGATAGGAGTTACGCAGTTGGACAGGACGCCCTCACCCTAACCCTCTTCCAGAGGGAGAGGGGATAGCTTTCAACTGCGTAACTGCTATCTTGATTCAGATATAATGCCTTTGCCAACGCTTTCAGGAGCAATTCGCCCATGGTATCTCCATACAGGTTTCAGGTTGACCAGCGGGTGCAAATCCGCAGGCGCGGGGGCGGCAGGCACCGGCAGCCCCCGGAGAGCATCAGGGGCGCGCTGGGCGTCATCGCGCCGCAGATGACTGACGACTGGTCCGGCACCAAGTTGGAGCTGGAGGCCGGCATTCCCAACGTCTACTACGTGGCGCTGGACAGCGGCCTCACCGAACTCATTGCCGAGGACTGGCTGGAGGACGCGCCGGCGGATGCGCCGCCCCCTCCTGCCCCTCAATCCAATTTCCCCAACTGAGAAGAGGTGACACTATGGACTTCGGACTCGTGGACAAGAAGGCATTCGTAGGAGGAGCCAGCCGGGGCATCGGCAAGGCCATCGCGCTGGAACTGGCCAGGGAGGGCTGCGACGTGGTCATTGCGTCTCGCACCATGACCGACCTGGAGCAGTCAGCGCAGGAAATTTCCGAAGCTACGGGGCGGACGATCATTCCCATCGCAATGGACGCCACCAATACGGAGCAGGTGGACCGGGTTGTAGCCGAAGCCGCCGAGCGGCTGGGCGGACTGCACATCCTGGTCAACAGCGCCTCGCTCCCCGGCGGCTCTGCGGATGCAATCGGCCCCATTGATACGGTCAACGAAGATTCCCTCCTCAGTGACTTCGACGTGAAGTACGTCGGCGCGCTGCGCTGCGCGCGGGCGGCAATCCCCTTCCTGAAGGAACAGGGCTGGGGTCGCATCGTCAACATCAGCGGCGGCAACGGACGCACCGCCGGCAACCTGAGCGGTGGGGCCCGCAACGTCTCGATGGTGCACATGACCAAGACGCTGGCGATGCAGCTGGGCCGGTTCGGCATCACGGTCAACTGCATCCACCCCGGCACCACGCGCACCGAGCGCACGCCGGGGCTGCTGGAAGCCCGCGCCGCGCAACTGGGCATTCCGGTCAGCGAGGTGGAAGCGCACGACTTCGCCCCGGACTCGCCGCGCGGCAACCATATCTGCCGGATGGTGGACGGCTCGGAGATCGGCTACCTGACCTGCTACCTGGCGTCGGACAAGGCCTGGGCGGTGACCGGCGAGGTCATAGCCGCCGGGGGCGGCACTGGCGCCGCGGTGTACTACTAGGGGCGGCAGCCATGAATGCTCTCGACAACGGGACTGCATCCCCCTCCCCCAGTGCGGGAGAGGGCCGGGGAGAGGTGGATATGCTGGACGCGGTGGAGCGGCTGGACATCTGCCTGATTGACCCATCATACGGAATCAAGGAGACGCAGGGGATTGCCGGCGTCTCCGCCGCGGCAATTCGTCGGTGGCTGTCCGGCTATCCGGCTGACATACGGGAGATGAAAGCTCAGTGGATAAACCATAATGACAAGTCGCCCGATCCCCTGCGGGTCTCTTTTCTGGAGTTGATTGAAATTCTGGTGGCGGGCAAATTCAGGGCCGCTACCGGCAAGAGTTTCGCAGCAGTCCAAAAACACAATGCCGCCCTGTCATCGGAATGGGAAGCCCCCTTTCCCTTTGCCCATGAGAATTTGCCGGCATTGGCGGTCCGAGGAGAGAAGCTGCTGAAGCCGGTTGTTCATACTCTGAAACAAATGGACTACGAAAACGGCTATGTGTCGCTTTGGTATCCAATGGGCAAAGAACAGCCTATCACCGTAGACCCGCGCCGCGGCTCCGGAAGGCCGGTAGTCAAGGGCAGAAGGGTCAGAGTGCAGGACATAAGAGGGCGCTTCAAGTCAGGTGAGTCCGTGGAGTTTATAGCCTACGATTTCGACCTTGAGCGGACCGATGTTGAAGCGGCTTTGAGGTATGCTCTCCTCGTCAC
The DNA here is from genome assembly GCA_009840175.1 of Chloroflexota bacterium. Classification (GTDB taxonomy): domain Bacteria; phylum Chloroflexota; class Dehalococcoidia; order Lucifugimonadales; family UBA3495; genus VXOI01. The sequence goes on from VXOI01000043.1 coordinate 6,501, forward strand.
CCCATGATTTTGCTCTGTGACGAAAATCTAGGAAGAGTCATACCCGAAGAACTGAACTGGAAGGGCCATGATGCCCGTTCATCCAGGAGCTTGGGATGGCTGAGCAAACCCGATGTAGATTGGCTGCCAGAAGCCGGTCTTATGGCGGACTCCCTGGTACTGTCTTGCGACAGGATGATGATAAAAAAAGGAAGTGAACTCCAAGCAATCATAAGCAACAACGTCGGGATTGTGTTCCTGACCAGCGGTGAAGAACCAGTTGAAAATGTAGTGCGATTATTGTCAGCGAGTTGGAGCCTGCTTGAGCAGGTTCACCTTAATACGCCTCGTCCTTTCGCCAGATTCCTCACTCCTGACGGTCAACTTCTGGATGAGTATGACGGGCGAAGTCTTTGAATTACCTCTGATAGAGAGCATTTGATGAAGACCACCCAATTCATCGCAGACTGCCTGGCCCAGACACACCTGCGGCTGCACGCCACCTGCGAGGGGCTGACGGCGGAGCAGGTGCTGTGGCGGCCCGCGCCCACTGCCAACAACATCGGCTTCATCCTCTGGCACATGGGACGCCACGAGGACAGCCGCGTCACAGCCACCGCCTGTGGCGCTGAGGGCTTCGAGGCCGACCTGTGGGCTGCCGACGGCTGGCACGAGCGGTTCGAGCAACCCGTGACCGCGCCCGACCCCGGCGACCGGCTGGGGCTGCGGAGCCTGGCCATTCCTGCGCCCGATGTGCTGCTGTCATACTTCAAGGCAGTCAACGAACGCACCATGCGGTTCGTCGCATCACTGGATGACGACAAATTGGACGCCTTCATAACCTCCAGCGAGCCTCGTCAGACGGTTGCCGACTCGCTTCGCCACGTAATCGTCCACCAGAACAACCACCACGGCCAGATAGACTACCTGCGCGGCTTGCAGGAAGAGGACTGGGACCTGCCCAGAGGCACCGGGGGCATCCTTCCCAATCGGTCAGTATAGACAAAAGCACCATCATCTGGGGGAGATATGACCACCACCACGCGCGCCATCGGCCAGTCTGTCGTCCGCGGCGAGGGGCCGGACAAGGTTACCGGGAAGTCGGTCTACGCCGCCGATGTCACGCTGCCGGGGATGCTGTGGGGCAAGGCGCTACGCTCGCCCTTCCCTCATGCCCGCATCTTCAGCATTGACACGACGGCGGCGCGGGCCGTGCCGGGCGTCCACGCCGTGATAACCGCCGCCGATCTGCCAGACTCGCTGGTGGGGCGCCGCCTGCGGGATATGCCGGTGCTGGCCCGCGACGTGACGCGCTTCGTCGGCGAGAAGGTCGCCGCGGTGGCCGCCGAGACGCAAGAAGCCGTGGAGGAAGCACTGCTGCTCATAGACGTGGAGTACGAGGAACTTCCTGCCGTATTCGACGCCCACGAGGCGATGGAACAGGACGCCCCAACGCTGCACCCGGATATGTCCGGCTACGAGGGGCTGCCGCAACCGGAATCGGACATCAACAACGTGTTCGCCCATATCACCTGGGGGCAGGGCGACGTGGAGCAGGGCTTTGCCGAGGCCGACCTAGTGTTCGAGCACACATTCGACGCCCAGCTTATGCACCAGGCCTACATCGAGCCTCACGCCTGCGTCGTCAGTGCCGAACCTTCCTCCTCTTCCCTCCTTGAAGGGGGGAATGCAAGGGGGGTTGAAGTATGGGTCAACAACAAGGACCCCTATGCCCTGCGCGAGCAGTTGGCCGCCGTGTGGGGGATGCCGGAGGAGCGCATCGTGCTGCACCCGTGCAGCATCGGCGGAGACTTCGGCGGCAAGGGTTCGTTCATGGACGTGCCGCTGTGCTACTACCTGTCGCTGCACTCCGGGCGTCCGGTCAAGATGGTGATGGACTACATCCAGGAACTGATGGCCGCCAACCCCCGGCATCCGGCGACCATGACCATCCGCAGCGGCGTGAAGCGCGACGGGACTCTGGTGGCGCGACAGGCGCGGGTGGTGTTCGACAGCGGGGGTTACGGAGCCTTCAAGCCGACGGTGTATCTGCGGGGGGCAGACCACCTGTGCGGCGTCTACCGCATCCCCCACGCCCGCATTGACAGTTACATGGTCTATACCAACAACGTCCCCAAGGGCCACATGAGAAGTCCGGCCAAGCCGCAGGTGGTGTTCGCCGTGGAAGCGCACACCGACCTCATCGCCCGCGAGATGGGCATTGACCCCTACCAGTTCCGGCAGATGAACCTGCTGCGCGACGGCGACGCCTCGCCAGTGGGCCACGTCTGGCAAGACATCCGCGCCGAGGAGACGCTGCGCCGAGCTGCCGATGCGGTTGGCTGGGAGACGCCCCGCCCAGAGGGTAGGGGCGGGTTTCAAACCCGCGCCTACGGGGAAACACTGACCGGGCGGGGACTGGCCATCACCGATCTGTCGCAGGGTGTGGGCCGGTTTGCCGCAAAGATAAGCATGAATTCGGCGGGACACCCGACGTTGCACATGGCCTTCTGGGACACGGGCACGGGCTCCCATACCGTGCTGCGGCAGATGGTGGCGCAGGAGCTGTCGGTGCCGGTGGACGAGGTGGACATCAATCTGCTGGACACTTCGGAGATGCCCTTCAGCTCCGGCTCCGGCGGCACGCGGGTGACCTACACCGCAGGGCAGGCGGTGGTGGGCGCGGCCCGCGAACTGAAACGGCAACTCATTCGTGCCGCTGCGCCGCTGTTGGACACGCCGGAGGAGGACGTAACGCTTCAAAGCGGGCGGGTGGTGGTCGGGCCGTCGCCGCTGCGTCCGGCTTACTACCGCACCATCAACATCGGCGAGGTGGTGGCCCATGTGGGCGACGGCACCATCGAGGCCGAGTACGAGTTCGCATCCGAACCGCCCGACATGACCTCCTTCTGCGCCCAGGCCGCCGAGGTGGAGGTTGACCCGGAGACCGGCCAGGTAACCGTCACCCGCTTCGTGACCGCCCACGACGTGGGGGCCATCCTCAACCCGCTGATGCACCAGGGGCAGGTCGAGGGCGGAGTCATCCAGGGTCTGGGCTACGCGCTGATGGAGGAACTGCTGACCGAGGACGGCCACATATCCACCCTCAGCTTCGGCGACTACAAGATACCCACCAGCGCCGACATTCCCGAGCTGGTGACCGTGCTGGTGGAGGGCAACAACGGCCCGGCTCCCTACCGCAGCAAGGGCATCGGCGAGAGCGCCAACATCCCCGTAGCCGCCGCCATCGCCAACGCCGTTACCGCCGCCATCGGCGCGCCGGTGACCTCGCTGCCCCTCACGGCGGAGAAGGTGCTGCGGGCGATTCGGAGCGTATAATAGTCTCAGGACGCAATATAGAGGTTGACCGTCGGAAAGGAGCGCTTGGAATGGCTGAACCTGCAAGGGCTTGGGCGATTCGTCCCAGCAGCAACAATGAAGCGAAACGGTTTGCTCCTTTGTTCTGGGAGAAAAGGGTCGCCGCGATTGACTATGTAGGAAGCAGCGGCCTAGACCTGCAAGATTGCACTCTGCTGGAGTTGAAGGAAGCGGTGCGCAGGGCAAAAGCAGACAATGGAATGAGTACAAAAAAAAGTGCGATCTCAAATGCAGCGAACCAGTTGTGGAGGTTCGCTAACGAAATTCGCTCGAATGACTGGATCCTCAGCCCCAAGCATGAACCCGACGACGTTATGATAGGGTACTGCACCAGCCCCTATGAGTATGCCCCCGGTATCTTGGACGAAAGCAAATTCCCTTACATCATCAGCGTTGATTGGTTGATAGACATTCCCATTGATTGGCTGTCTGAAGACTTACGATCTTCGATTAAGGGCAAGAGACAATCGTTATTCTCCATCAAGGATAGGCATATCCCGGAACTGGAATCTCTGTGCAAGTTGGCAATCGAACACAGACTTGTGCCCGTAAACCTCCCGGGGTACTTGGTACAGGGCGTAGATGATCTAGTGGGTGAAAGGGGCCGTTCTCACTACATTGTCCACGTCGTGCTAAAAGAGCTGGAGGAAACGGAAAAAATAAGAAAGGAAAAGGAAGAGTCCGGCGAGGAATTTCATCCTGACTGGGAGACTTCGGCAATGGTGTACGCCTGGGTGCGGGCGTCGCGTGACTTGGACAACGAGCGGCTGGAGGAAAAGTGGGGTGGGAAAATATCTATTTGACACCACTGTTCCTATCAGCTACACACGCCGAAGGCCGGAGGTAATTGAACTGGTTGAGCAACTCCTGAGTGAGGATCATCAGGTGGGCATATGTGCTATTGGCATAGCTGAATTTTACAGCAACGTCAGGCCCCACGAAGCGGAACAAGCTGAACGCTTGATTGTCCGCCTGGGTTACTTCGACATCACTGCGGATATGGCTGTCGCGGCGGGAGTCTTTCGTTATGAATACGCTCGCCGAGGCAATACCCTAACCGCCACTGATACCATAACTGCCGCCGTAGCCATCGCCAATGACGCGACGTTGGTTACAGCTAACGTGCGGCACTTTCCGATGCCGGAAATCAAAATCCTGCCCCATAACCCATGATAGTGAGGTCCGGCCATGCTCGACTTGCTTATCACCAACGGTCTGGTCATAGACGGCACCGGCAGCCCCGGGTTCTTCGCCGCCGTCGCCGTAGAAGGCGACCGAGTGACCATCCATCGCGGCGACGTGTCAGCCCTTGAGTCCGCCCGCACCATTGACGCCGCCGGCTACGTGGTCTGCCCCGGGTTCGTTGACCTGCACTCCCACGCCGGGCTGACCATCCTGGGCGAGCCGCACCACGACCCCAAGGTGCGGCAGGGCGTCACCACCGAGCTGGTGGGCATTGACGGCATTTCCCACGCGCCCTTCAAGACCCGCGAGGAGCTGGAGCGCTACATCTGGCTGGACTCCGGGCTGAACGGCTATCCGCCCCTGCCCGCCGACTGGCTGACCGTGGCCCAACTACTGGACAAGTACGACAACTCCGTGGCCGTCAACATGGCATACATCCTCGGCAACTCGCCCGTCCGCATCTGGAGCGTCGGCTGGAACGACCGCCCGGCCACTCCCGCCGAGATGGAGGACATGAAGGCAGTGACCCGCGAGGCTATGGAGGAAGGCGCCTGGGGCCTGTCAACGGGCCTGGACTACCCCCCCGGCTCCTACGCTTCCACCGAAGAGCTGGGGGCGCTGGCCGGAGTGGCGGCGCGTATGGGCGGCCACTACCACACCCACACCCGTGCCAGCCTGCGCTCGCAGGGGCTGATGGCCCCATGGGAGGAGGCGCTGGAAATCGGGCGGCTGGGCGACTGCCCGGTGCACCTGACCCACTACCGTCAGGGAGCGGCTGGCGTCGGCAGCCACCTCGACTACCTGGGGCTGGTGGAGCGGGGGCGCGACGAGGGCATGGACGTCACCTTCGACTGCTATACCTATCCCTACTCCGGCACCACTGTCACCATCGGCTTGCCTCACTGGGCCAAGGACGGCGGCCCGGAGCGGCTGATGGACGCCCTGAGCGACCAGGACGATCGCCAGCGGATGAAGCGCGAGCTGACGCGGGACCGCTTGGAGAACAACTGGCTGACCAACTTTACCCAGCCGCAGAACAAGCAGTACGAGGGACGGCTCATCACCGACATTGGCGAGATGCGCGGCCAGGACCCCGAGGACGCCCTGTTCGACCTGCTGCTGGAGGAGAACCTGGGCATATCCACCGTGGGGTTGGGCACCAATGCCCAGACGCTGTACGCCTTCGTGTCGCACCCGGCGGGAATGATCGCCAGCGACGCCATCCTGTTCGGCGAGTACCCCAACCCCCGCAGCTACGGCTGCTTCCCGATAGTGCTGGCCGAGTTCGTGCGGGCGGAGCAGCACCTGAAACTGCCCGAGGCCATCCGCAAGATGACGTCCTTCCCTGCCCAGCGCCTCGGACTGCCCGACCGGGGCATCCTGCGCGACGGCTTCAAGGCCGACATCGTCATCTTCAACCCCAACACCGTCAAGGCCCTCGCCACCAAGGAGAATCCCAAGCAGTACCCCGTCGGCATAGACTACGTGATAGTCAACGGCAAGATGGTGATTGAGAACGGGGAGAACACCGGGGCGCTGCCGGGCCGGGCGCTGCGCCGGGGCCGGGCCAGCACGTAGGGGAGGGGCGTTACGATGCTCAACAGGAAGTTAAGACTCGGTTTCCTGGGGATTTTGTTGAGCGCCGTTGTAGTGATGGCTCTTTCGGCAGCCTGCTCCGGGGGAGGCGACTCCGGGAGCAACCAAGCCAGTGCTTCCCAGGAGGGCGAGGCGCTGTTCAACAAGACCTGCTCGGTCTGCCACGGGGCCGGTGCTGTTGGCACGCAGGCCGGGCCGCCGCTGGTCCACGAGCTTTATCGTCCGGGCCACCACCCGGACATATCCTTCCGCAACGCCGTAAAGAACGGCGTCATATCCCATCACTGGGAATTCGGCCACATGCCAGCCCAACCAGGCGTTTCAGACCAGGATATCGAGAAGATTATTTGCTACGTGCGGGAGCTACAGATAGCCGGAGGCATCTACGAGGGCGAAGCGCCCTGTTGAGCGGGGCTACGGGTCGAAAATCTCGCTGAGCGGCAGGCTGAACCCCGGCAGCACATCGCCGCCATCCAGCATGTCCTCGCCGGTCAGGGTGACGGCGGGAGTATTCGAACGATGCACCATGACGGCCCGCTCAGCAGGGTAGACCTCGACCACCATCAGAACGCCGAGAGAAAGCCACATCAGAGTTTTGTCGTTCACCGCATCCTGCCTGTCACTGGGAGAGACTATTTCCACCACCAATTCCGGGGGGACTTCCAAGTAGCCATCGGACTGGTCTTCCAGGGACATCCTTTCTGTCGATATGTAAGCAATATCCGGTTCTCTTACGGTGTCTGGATTCCGTTGTACGAGGACACCGGCGTCGCTTCCTATCACCGTGCCCAAGCGTCGTGGCCGGACATAGCCCACCAATGCGCCACCAAAGGTCATTGCAATCCGTCCATGTACCTTTCCAACTGACACAGTTTCGTGTAACACTCCACGAATGAGCTCGCCCTTCACTCCCTGGCTGCTGAGGCGCAGCAGGTCTTCGGCGGTCAGCAGTTTTGTCTTATTAGTAGCCATATTGTCCGCCTAGTCAGAAAATCAGACCTCGAATATCTCGCTGAGCGGCAGGCTGAACCCCGGCAGCACGTCGCCGCAGTCCAGGATGTCCTCGCCGGTCAGGGTGACGGCGGGGGTATTCGGACGATGCACCATGACGGCCCGCTCCGCCGGGTAAACCTCGACCACCATCAGAACGCCGAGGGACAACCACATCAGAGTTTTGTCGTTCACCGCCTCCTGCCTGTCACTGGGAGAAACTATTTCCACCACCAGTTCCGGGGGGACTTCCAGGTAGCCATCGGAATCGTCGTCGAGGGGCAGCCGTTCCGCAGATACAAAATAGACGTCCGGCTCCCGCACGGTGTCAGGGTTCCGTTGTATCAGGACGCCTCCATCACTTCCCCCGACTTGCCCTAATCGGTGGCGCCGAACATGGCGGTCAAGTTCGCCGCCCATTCTCATGGCAATACGCGCGTGCACCTTTCCAACTGACACGGTCTCGCACAAAACTCCTCGGATCAGTTCCCCCTTGACGCCCTCGCTACTGAGCCGCAGCAGGTCTTCGGCGGTCAGAAGTTCTGTCGTAGCGGTCGCCACGTCTCATCTCCTGGCTGACATTGGATACTACGGATTTTACTATATTTCTACGGTATGACTGCTCTCCTCAGCCTGTGGGTCAGGGCAAACGCATTCTAACCGTCATTCCCGCGAAAGCGGGAATCCAGGGCTATCACGCCTCTGATTTCCCTGGCGCAACAGGTCGGATGAGCCTCGCCCGACGCCATCCGACAGAATTTCCGGCCAGTGGATTCCCGCTTTCGCGGGAATGACGGGTGCGGAAATTTAGAATGCCTTTACCCTGGCCTGTGGGTATTCCCAGTATGTGTTGGGAATACTCAAGCAAGCGCTCAGTAAGGCATCGAAGAGACTTGTGGTACAATTGGACTTGAGACTATGAGCGTAATGTCAGGCATGTTCTGGCCTTGCGTGTTGGGTCTTTTGGCCCTTCTGGACACCACAAACGGCAGTTCCGGCGCGAAATCGTCTCCCTCCCTGCTCTTGGCATCGCTTATTGGGCACCACAAAGTGCCACAGGCCGAGTCAGAAATGATTGGGGGGGTGACCAGCATGACGATCAAGGAAGTAGTCCGGAACTACTGGGCTACCCGATCCGGGAACCAATACCTCGGGCGCTTGTTTGGGGAGGCGGTTCGCAGTATGTGGGCTGCCGGTCCAGAAAGTGTAAAGCTCGCCGCGCTTTTGTGCGGCGAGTTGTGCTTCAGAACTTTGAGAAAGGTTATTCCTGTCATTCGAGGCTGGCCATGTTCGACAAAATCCAGCACATCGGCTACCTGACCTCCGACCTCGACGCCGCCGTCAGTTGGTTCGAGCGGTCCTTCGGCGCGGTGAACGCCGGGGGTGGGCCGCTGTCGCCCAGCTACGCGGTGCCCAGCGGCGGGCGCAACGCCTACCTGCGCTTCGGGCAAGCCGAGGCCGAGATAATCGAGCCTGAGGACAAGTCGGGCGTTGGCAGCAAGATACTGGATATGCACCACGTCGGCTACGTGGTCGAAAGCATCGAGCAGGCGGCGGATGACCTACGCGCCCGTGGATTCGGCTTCGGCAGCGACGAGCCTTTCGTCAACGTCTTCGGCCACCAGGTCTTCTACCTAGACGCCGAGACGACCAACGGAACGCTGGTGCATCTGACACAGCTTGCGCCCGCGGCATCCGGCCCGGACGGCGAGGGGCTGGAGGTGGAGCGCATCGTCCACGCGGGCTACCTGGTCCGGGACCTGGAAGCGGCCATTGACTGGTACGTGCAGCGGCTCTCCGGCGTCCACGTGGGCGGCGGCGCGTCGCGGCGGGGCGGACGAAATGCCTTCGTCAATTTCGGCCAGGTGCAGGTGGAGCTTATCGAGCCGGGCGACCCGTCCGCAATCCCCGAAGGCGTCCACGAGATGGACCACGTCGGCTACGTGGTGGGCGACATCCCCACCTGTATGCCGGAGTGCCAGCATCGCGGCCTGAGCTTCATCGCCGACGCCCCCGCCACCAACTCCATCGGCCAGCAGGTGCTCTACTTCGATACCGACACCAGCCTCGGCTCGCGGATGCACCTCACCCGGCTGCCCGACTGAGTGAGATGCTGAGTTACGCCCTCACCCTAACCCTCTCCCGGAGGGAGAGGGAATTTGTGATATGACGCCTCCCCGCAACATCATCCTGGTGGGCTTCATGGCCTCGGGCAAGACCAGCGTAGGCCGCGCCCTCGCCGAGCGGACGGGCTGGACGCTGGTGGACGCCGACGACGTCATCGTGGCCCGCGCCGACAAGCCCATCCACCGCATCTTCGCCGAGGACGGCGAACCGGCCTTCCGGGAACTGGAGCGTCAGGTCATCGCCGACCTCTGCGCCGGGGAGCGGCAGGTCATAGCGTCGGGCGGCGGCGCTTTCGTCAGTGAACAGAACCGCGGCGTGATGCTGTCGGGCGGGATGGTGTTCTTCCTCTCCACCAGCCCCGCTGTCATACTGAGGCGGGTGCAGGAAGAAGACGCTGGCGGACCCATCCGCCCGCTGCTGGCCGTGGACGACCCGGAAGCCCGCATCGCGGAGCTGCTGTCCCAGCGGATGCCGGCCTACGCCCAGGCCCACCACACCGTCGAGACAAACGCGCTGACGGCAGAGGGGGTGGCGGAGCATATTACGAGCATCTGCGGAATTGTTATATCCTGTTAGCATTGCATCAATCATTACGTGAATAAACGGAGCAAGAATCATGCCTGAAGCCAACACTACCGACCCCAACCTCGCCGCCACCGTCCACCACTCCGGCGGCTCCTACCCCGTCGTGGCAGGATGGGACATCCTTGACGGCCTGGGGGAGCGGCTCGCGGACGTGGGCGTCCGGGGCGCTGCGTACATCATCACCGACGACAACGTCATGAACCCCTACGGGCGGCGGGTGCAGCGGTCGTTGCAGGCTGCCGGGATTCCGGCCCACTGCTTCATCATCCCGTCTGGCGAGTCCAGCAAGAGCTTCGAGTTGGCCCAGGCCATCTACGGCTGGCTGGCCGAGCGCAAGGCCGAGCGGGGCCACGCCATCGTCAGCGTCGGCGGCGGCGTGCCCGGCGACCTCGGCGGCTTCGTGGCCGCCACCTACCTGCGCGGCATGGCCTTCGTCCAGGTGCCCACCAGCATGGCCGCCATGGTGGACGCCTCCATCGGCGGCAAGGTCGCCATCAACCTGCCCCAGGCCAAGAACCTCGTCGGGGCCTTCTACCAGCCCCGGGGCGTCTTCGCCGACGCCTCGGCGCTTTCCACCCTGGGCAAGCGGGAGCTGGCCGAGGGCTGGGCCGAAGCCATCAAGCACGGCTTCATCCTCGACGCCGAACTGGTGGACGTGTTCGAGGAGCACGCCGAGGCCTTGATGGACGTGGACCCCGAAATCTCCGCCGACGTCATCCGCCGCAGCATGGCCATCAAGGCCGAGGTGGTCAGCCAGGACGAGCGCGAGACCCTGGGCATACGCATCCTGCTCAACTACGGCCACACCATCGGCCACGCGCTGGAGGCGTCCACCGAATACGGACGATTCCTGCACGGCGAGGGCGTGTCGGTAGGTATGATGGGTGCGGCCCGCATGGCCGCCGAGATGGGCCTGATGTCGCCCGCCATCGTAGACCGCCAGCAGCGCCTGCTGGAGCGCTTCAGCCTGCCCATCAGCGCCCCCGGCGTCCCCGCCGAGGACGTGCTGACCGCAATGTCTCTCGACAAGAAGGTACAGTCTGGTACCAACCGCTGGGTCATGCTGGAAGACGTGGGCCGCTCCGTAGTCCGCCAGGACGTCCCCTGGGAACTGGTCGAGCGCACAGTGCGTGACCTGACGGGGTAGGTCTGAACCAACTGGGATTATTGTTCGGAATCAGTGGATATGGATGAAGATAGGGCCCCGATAGAACCTTTCGACGACGATGCGGAATCTGTCGCCGATTACCGGAAACAATCACGCGAATTCCTGGACAGGGGACGCGGATACCTGGCGAACGGTGATCTCCACCAGGCTGCGGAAAAGGGCTGGGGAGCCGCAGCCTGGATGGCCAAGGCGGCAGCGGAAGCGCAGGGCTGGAAATACTCAAGGCACGACGAGTTTTTTACTGTGATGTATAAGGCGCAGGACCTCTCGGGCGATGGGCGGGTTCGCGCCTTGGGGAATACTGCGAATACCCTGCACGGGTACTATTACACACGTAAGCGGTTCCTCCGTCCCGAAATCATCGGAGCGAGTCTGGACGACATGGAAATGCTGTTGGACATCCTGCAACCGCTGACGGAAGAAGGATAGGTGGAGAGCACCTCCCTGCCGCTAATGTCCCTGCGACTCCTGCCCGCGCTCCCTCGCCCGCGCCATCAGCCCCAGCAGCAGCAGGCACATCCCGCCGCCGCTGCCCAGCAGCACCGTCGAGGCTACGGCTGACAGAAAGCCTGCCCCCGGCACCGCCTGCGACACTTCCTCCAGCGCTACTGCCACTGCCCCCGTCAGTATCAGCAGCCCGTAGAGGAAGCGGATGCGCGACGGCTCTATGCGGCGGGTGGCGCTAGCCCCAAGCTGCGAACCGATGGATGCCGCCGCCAGCATCAGCACCGCCATCATCGGGTCTACACGGTCCGACAGGGCATAGGCGAAACTCCCCACCGAGCCGGTTATGATTATCTGGAACAGGTCGGTGCCTATGGCTATGGTGGTGGGGATGCCCAGCACGAAGATGAGCACCGGCATCAGTATGAACCCGCCGCCCGCGCCCAGCATCCCGGCGATGAACCCGATGCCGAAGCCAATGCCCATCGGCACGAAGACCGATATGCGCTCTATCCCCGAAACCGGAAGCGAAACATAGGTTTCGACCCGCCCCACGCCCGGAATCCCGATCCAGTGCGGCGGGATCCGCAGCGACCGCACCCGGTGCGTCAAGGCAAGGGTCGAGATCTGCTCGGACCCTCCCCCTCTGCGCTGTGAACGCATGGGGCTGATCCGCCAGTAGTCGTACAGGATGAACAGCCCCAGTACCGACAGGAACCCCACGTAAACGTAGCGGATTACCGGCCCGGCGATGCCCGCGGCTTCCAGTCCCGAGTTGACCCACTCCGCCAGGAAAATGGCAGGTATGGTGCCGGTCACCATCAGCGCGCCCAGTTTGAAGTCCACGTTGCCCAGGCTGCGGTGCTTGAAGGTGTTGATGATGGAGGTTCCCATCACCAGCGTCAGCCCGGTGCCCACGGCGTAAACCGGCGGCACTCCGAACACCAGCAGCCCGCCGGTGATGAGGAACCCGCCGCCCACGCCGAAGAACCCGCCCAGCATCCCAACGATAACGCCGAGGAACACCAGCAGGGCTGGGTGAACCACAACGTCGGCGTTAGGGAAGTACATCGTCCCCTTCCGCCGCCGGTCTGCGGCTTAGTCCACGCAGAGCCGCGGCTAGGCGGAAGAACCCGCCCCAGAACAGGGTCAGCGACACCGCAACGACGGCCATCACCCCCAATACGAACACCGCCCATATCAGGGGCTGGCCGGAACTGAGACCTGTAAGAAATTCGTTCATATCCGCGCTGGGCTATACTGAAACGTGACTAGGGGATGATAAAGCAAATACCGCCCAACGGATAGCTGATATGACCGCCACCGCCTTCTCATTCCAACTGGAACATACCGACGGCCCGGCCCGCGCCGGGCAGATCCGCACGCCCCACGGCTCCGCGCCCACGCCGCTGTTCATGCCGGTGGCGACCCAGGCCACAGTCAAGGGCCTGACGCCGGAAGAGGTGTCCGAAGTCGGCGGGCAGGTGGTGTTGAGCAACGCCTACCACCTCTACCTGCGGCCCGGCGTCGGGACGGTGAACTCCCTGGGCGGGCTGCACGGCTTCATGCGCTGGAACGGCCCCATCCTCACCGACAGCGGCGGCTTCCAGGCCTTCAGCATGGGATCATTGCGCAAGGTCAACGACGAGGGCATCCGCTTCCGCTCGCACCTCGACGGCAGTGAACACCACTTCACGCCGGAGCTGGCGACGATGAACCAGGTGGGCCTGGGCGCAGACATCATAATGTGCTTCGACCAGTGCATCGCCTACGGCGCAACGGAGGATGAAGTGCGCCTCGCGATGGAGCGCACCCACCGCTGGGCTGCCGAGTGCCACCGCATCCACCGCGACTCCGGCGCGTGGCCCGGGCAGGCGTTGTTCGGCATCGTGCAGGGCGGAACATTCCCGCAACTCAGGGACGAATCATCGAAAACCATCGCTGCCATCCCTTTCGACGGCTACGCCGTGGGCGGGCTGGCCGTAGGTGAAAACAAGGAACAGCTATACGGCTTCACCCAGCAGGTGACCGGCCATCTGTCCGAAGATAAGCCTCGCTACCTGATGGGCGTCGGCTCGCCGGAGGACCTGGTGGAGGGAGTGTGGCGGGGGATAGATATGTTCGACTGCGCCCTGCCCACCCGCGTCGCCCGCAACGGCGCAATGTTCACCCCCGACGGGCGCATTGACATCAAGAAAAAGAGATTTTCAGAGAAGAGCGGGCCGGTGGACGAGGAATGCGACTGCTACGCCTGCGCCAACTACTCCGCCGCCTACATCCATCACCTGTTCCGCGCCCGCGAAATCCTGGGACTGCGGCTGGCCTCGGCCCACAACCTGCGCTTCTTGTTGCGCCTGATGGAGCGGATACGCGAGGCCATACTGGAAGACCGTTTCGACAGCTTCCGACGCCGGTTCTTGGACCGCTATCGCCCCACCAACGAAGCGGCCCGTCAGGAACACAAGCTCCGCTGGCTCCAGGAACGAGGAACGTAATAACCACAGAGAACACAGAGGCCACAGAGAGAAAAATTAAACCCCTCCGTGGCCTCTGTGTTCTCTGTGGTGAACTAAATTCAGAGCTTATCAGCAGCCGCCGGCCACCGCCGGAACGATGCTAACTTCGTCGCCGGAACTGGTGGCGGTGTCCAGCCCGTCCAGGAACCGCACGTCCTCGCCGTTCAGGTAGATGTTGACGAAGTAGCGCAGTTCGCCCTCCTCGTCCAGCAGGCGGTCCTTGAATCCGGGGTAAGCGCCCTCCAACTCTTCAACCATCGCGCCCAGGTTGCCGGACTCCACTTCCACCTTATCCTTTCCGCCGGTCATCCGCCGCAGCGGGGTAGGGATACGGACCACAACGCTCATCAGGGAAACTCCTTGCTAAATAACCGAAACGTAATGTCTAAAATACCTTCCGACATTCGCAGCGTTTAAGCTGGCTAACCGTTAAACGCCGCCTCGAACGAACTTATCGTCGGCTTGATGGTCAGCGGGTTGACCACCTCGTCTTCCACCGCTTCCTGAGTCTTCAGGCCGTTGCCGGTGATGTAGACCACGGTCAGCTCGTCCGGCCCGATGGCGCCCTTCTCCGCCAGGTGGGCCAGCGCCGACACCGTGACGCCGCCGGCTGTCTCGGTGAAAATGCCCTCCGTCTCGGCCAGCAGCCGGATGCCGCTGACAATCTGGTCCTCCGGTACCGCGTAGGCTGAGCCGCCGGAGTTGTTGATGACCCGCAGCGAGTAGATGCCGTCCGCCGGGTTGCCGATGGCCAGCGACTTGGCCAGGCTGTCGGGCCGCACTGGCGTGATTCGCGCTTCGTCGTTGTCCCACGCGCTGACGATGGGCGAGCAGCCCTCGGCCTGCGCCATGTGCATCTGCGTGGTGACCGCCGGATGATGCACCGTGTTCTGGTCCGGGCCGAAGGAACTGGCCTCAACGCCGTCCAGCAGGCCCAGGCAGGCCAGCTCGTTGAAGCCCTTCCATATCTTGGTGAACATCGCCCCCGAGGCCGAAGGTACCACCACGTGGTCGGGCAGACGCCAGCCGAGCTGCTCCGCCACCTCGTAGCCCAGGGTCTTGCTGCCCTCGGCATAGTAGGGGCGCATATTGATGTTGACGAAGGCCCACCTGTAATCGTCGTTGTCGGCCAGCTCGCTGCACAGGCGGTTCACCTGGTCGTAGGTGCCGTCCACGGCCACCAGCGTCGGGCCGTAAATCGCCGCGCCAACAACCTTGCCGCGCTCCAGGTCGGCGGGAATGAACACCACGGCGCGCATACCGGCGCGGGCGGCATGGGCCGCGACGCTGCACGCCAGGTTGCCGGTGGAGGCACAGGAAATCGTCTCGAAGCCGAACTCTCTCGCCTTCGTGGCCGCCACCGACACCACTCGGTCCTTGAAGGAAAACGACGGGTTTACGCTGTCGTTCTTGATGTAGAGATTGTTCAGGCCCAGCCGCTTGCCCAGGTTGTCTGCCTTGAGCAACGGGGTGTAGCCCGCCATGATGTCCACCGGGTTGTCGCTGTCGGCGGGCAGCAGGTCGCCGTAGCGCCAGATGCTCAACGGCCCGGCTTCGATGCGGTCCCGGCTAACCACCTCCGAGATGGTGGCATAGTCGTAGACCACTTCCATCGGGCCGAAGCAGAAATCACAGACATTCACGGGAGAGGCGGGCTGCTCGCGCCCGCACTCGCGGCACTTGAGACCACTTACGAAAGCCACTGAACCAGGTTCCTCCACCCAGAGTAAAACGACAATCCCGCCCACGGCAGGCAAAGAAAAACACCCGGCGCTGATAGCCCCAAGCTGCCGCCGATGGTAGCAAAGCCCCCACTTATTGTCAATCGGATTGCCGCCCGGTCATAGCGTTCCAATCTAGGCGCTTTGCCCAGCTCACCCCCCGTCATTCCCCCCTTCGCAGGACTCCAACCCCCTATCTACCACCCACAGAACCCGCCTGAACCGGAACGCTGCCGCCCCCAACGGAGCAATCGTGCCTTCAAGTTCATCTGGGTCTGCACTGAGTCTGTCGAAGGGGCTTGTCCTCATTTTGCTGACACTCGCGCCTTGCCAAGTCCGGTGACACCTCTCTAACATCTATTACGGATGGCAGGAATGGGGCGCTTTGGGGAAGTGTCCCAAACGGGGGATGGCGAAAGATAGGACAAGATGGACACTTTTAGTAGAGGTGTCCGGCCCGCTGGAAGGCTCGATCTCCCTGGTTCTTCCCGAACCGGAGAGCAACCAGTTATAGCTGAAATGACCGGAAATGACCGGAAATGACTGGAAAACAATTTTTTTTGCCCACGGTCCCGGCAATAGCGCGGCCCGGCGGGCCACTGGCCGTTGCAATCGGCATCTTTCAACAGGCTCAGTATGGAGGACGCCCAGCAAGTTCTGAAACCTTGGTGTGGTCTCTTGTCTGAAGCAAAAGTCGCAGGATCAAACAATGGAGTCCAGTCAGCGAAATCCCAAAGTCAAACGAATCACAGTTCAGACAATCCCTCAGTATAGACGCTTGACCACGGCCGCAGGGCCAACGCCGCAACATCATTGAAACATTCGCAACCACAGGGGTAGAATGGGCCTTTCTACGCGCATCCACCCCGGCAGCGGCTTTTGATGCTTAGATTCGGACTGCGACCCGAGGGACTGGTTGTCGGAAACCGTCGTATCCACTACGCCTTCGTCATCGTGGCCGTGGCGACGGTTATGTGGATGACCAGTTCCAGTATGCGCTTCGCCGTGGCCATCCTGGTTCCTCAGATGACGGACCTGTTCGGCTGGAGCATCGGCTTCATCACCCTCGGCTTCACCATACAGTGGATGCTGTCCGCCGCCCTCAGTCCTATCTGCGGCTGGCTCAGCGACCGTTACGGCGTGCGCCGCGTAATGTGGGCCGGAGGCCTCCTGTTCATGGCCGGCATGGTGCTGACCGGCATCATGACCCAGCTTTGGGAGTTCTACCTCTACTTCGGCCTGTTGCTGGCCGCCGGTATGGCCTCCTTCCAGGTAACTTTGGTTTCCGGCGTCACCCTCTGGTTCCGCCGGAACCTCGGCCTGATTATGGGCGTATTGCAGGGACTTCAGGGCCTCGGCACGGGACTGGCCATCCTCATGGTGTACCTGCTGTTCGACCGGTACGGCTGGCAGGTCACCTTCTGGGTGCCCGGAATCGCTGGAGGAATCATCCTCCTGGCCCTGACCAGGTGGTTCTACAACGAGCCGGCTGACCGGGGCTTGACCCAGTGGGGCGCGCCCGCCAACGAGCCGGTGCGCCGGTTGCAGAACAACGCCGTCGCCAAGCTCCGCACCAACGTCTTCCTCAAGCAGGTGCAGAAGACCTTCGCCTTCTGGAACCTGGCGACCATTCATGGCCTCGGATGCGCCGGACACAACATCATTCTGATCCTGCTGGTGGCCATCGCCATTGAGGATGGCATTTCCGATGGCATGGCGGCCATGATCTACCTGTCCCTCACCGTGGTCAGCACCTTGACCCGCTTCGCCGTCCCCGTCCTGGCCGACATCATCGGCAGCAAGTGGGTCATGAGCGTCTGCTTCGGGTTGCAGACCCTTCCCATCCTGATCCTGTTCGTAGCTGGCGACAGTGTTCCTCTCTACTTCCTGTTCGCCGTGCTGTTCGGCATCGGCATGGGCGGCGAAATGACCGCCTTCCCCATAATCAACCGCCAGTATTATGCCGACGCCCCCACCGCCACCGCCTACGGATGGCAGATGATGGGCGCGGGCTTCGGCATGGCCCTCGGCCCGGTGGCCGCGGGCTTCCTCCGCGACATCACTGGCGCATACATCTGGCCTCTCTGGCTGTCCTTCGGTCTCAGCGTCCTGGCGGTTGTCGCCATCATGTTCCTGCCCAGCACTAGGCACCTCCAGTTGCCCGATTGGGAAGAGGCCCTCCCACCGGAGGCCAGAGGCAACGTCGGCAGAGCAGGGGCGACTCCTGAACCTGCCGCGGCCCCCTCCCAGCCTGCCGCTCCCGCAGGCGCCACCGGCGATGGCGATGGAGACTAGCCTATGTCCTCTGAAATCCCCTCTCCCTCCGGGGGAGGGTTAGGGTGGGGGCGTAATTGTCCGGCCTGACCATCTCGGCAACGGAGCTGGGCAGCTATGCCAGCTTCCGGTTTTGCGGACGCTGCGCCTGGATACGTCTGCACGTCAAGCCCCTGCCCTGGCAGAGTTTCCCAGGCATCTTCAGCAGCATTGACCGCTACACCAAGCAGATCGTGGTCAACCACCTGGCCCGCGAGGGGTGCCTGCCCTCATGGATGGCAGAAATCGGCGACGCCGTGACCAGCTTGGACCCGCCCCACTGGTCCAGGTTCAAGGCAACCGACGACGCGACGGGCGCAACCCTGCGAGGCGAGGCCGACGCCATGTTCAGGCTGGCTGACGGCGCCTGCGCCATCGTGGACTACAAGACCTCACGATACAACCCGGAGAACCAAAGCCAGCACCGAGTCTATCGCGCCCAGCTCAACGCCTATGCCTGGATCGCCCAGCGCCTCGACTTCCCGCCGGTATCCCGGCTGGCCCTGATATACATGGAACCCGCCAGCGATTCCGAAACGGCGGACGCCCCGGAAGTGGTGGACGACTCAGGCTTTGTCTTGGGCTTCCGACCCAGGGTGGTAGAGGTGAAACTGGACCTCAACCGCCTGATTCCCCCGCTGCTGCGTCAGGCCGCCCGCACCCACGCGATGCCGCACCCGCCGCCGCCCCGCGAAGGCTGCAAGGACTGCGCGGCTCTGGATGCCCTGCGGAACACGCTGACCGGGTAGACCCCTGCCACTCAGTGGGCACGGAATGGTCTAAAGGGCAGCCTTCACCTTCTTCAGGAAGTCTTCGCCGCCTATGCGAAGGAGGCCCCAGGCGGATACGGTAACGAAGTTGGCCCCCTGCCTGACGAACTCGGCGACTCCGGCGGTGTCGGCAGGGTTGTTGCCGCCCACTCCGCAGCCCTTGCCGCCCGCGCGGACGCGGGGAATGACCTCGCTCATCACCCGGCGCACTTCCGCGGTTCCGGGGTTGCCCATGCTCTGCCCCAGGTCTGAGGCTGCGACGTGGAGCACGTCGGCCCCGGAAACCTGGAGGATGTCGTCCAGGTTGCCCACGGCCTCGACGTCTTCAACCATTGGAATCACGAGCACCTGCGAGTTGACCCAGGACGTCCCTTCCTCCCGGCTGACGCCGATGCCGTAGTCCTGCGCCCGGCCTCCGCCCATGCCCCGGTAGCCGTCGGGGTAGTAGCGGGCGGCGCGCGCGATGGCGGCGGCCTGCTCGCCGGTGTTGACGTGAGGCACAATGATCCCCTCCAACCCCCGGTCGAGATAGCGCAGTATGGTAGCGTCGGCGTGGTCGGGAATGCGGGCGATGGGCGTGATGCCGAAGGACTCGGCGGCCCGAACCATGTGCTCCACCTGGTCCAGGTCTGCCGGGCCGTGCTCGCAGTCAATCATCACGAAGTCGTAGCCGAGAGCGCCGAAGATCTCCACCATGTCGGGCGCGTAACGGGTGATGATGGCCCCGAACACGACTCCGCCTTCCTTCAGCTTGGCCTTGGTGGTGTTGGTGCGCATTGCGTTTCCTCTTGCCTGAAATCAACCTGAACGGACGGATGCCCCGACGAGTCGGGGCTTACAACGACCCGTCAATCACCATATCCAGCAAGGCGGGTTTGCCGGAGGCCACGGCCCGGTCCACGGCGGGCTTGATCTGCGAAGGGTCGGTGATGCGCTCGCCGTGAACCCCCATGCTATTGGCGATGGCGGCCATGTCGAAGGGCGTGGCGAAGTCGGAGTACATCAGCCTTCCGCCAGAGGTCTCGGGCAGCTCCAGGATTTCCTCCTGGTAGACGTTGAAGTTGACCTTCAGCACTCGGTAGCTGCCGTTGTTGCAGATGACAAAGACGCAGGGGATGTTGTCGTTGGCCGCAGTCCACAACCCTTGCACGGTCATCATGGCGCTGCCGTCGCCGATGATGCCGAACACCGGGCGGTTGGGGTAGGCGCACTGCGTCCCCATGGTCGCCCCGATGCCGCCGCCGATGGACTGGCCCCGCACGCCCCGAAGGTCGCCGCGCTCCCTGGCCTGGAAGTAGTGGCGCATGGTGCCCCGGTTGCTGATGGAATCGTCCACGACGATGGCGTTGTCGGGCAGGGCGGCGGACAGCTCTGACATCATGCGGGCCGGGGTCATGGGCTTGTGGTCCCACTTCTCCGCCACCGACTCCTCGAATGCTTCCCGCCTGCGCTGTCTCTCGGCCGTCACCGCCTGTTTGCGCTCCTCGATTTCCGGCATATCGCCGGGGGAGAGCCGCTCCTTCAGCGCCGCAATCAGGTCGGTCAGGGCCAGCCCGCAGTGCCCCACGATGCCGACGTCGGTGGGTTCCGAGCGCCCTATCTTCGAGGCGTCGGAGTCTATGTGTATCAGCTTGGCTTCCGGTGGCAGGATAACGTCGCCCCAATAGAAGAGTTCCTCGAAGGGGTCGGAGCCCACTGCCAGCACGGTGTCAACCCGCTGGAGGGCGGCCCGCTGGGCCGAAACCCGCAGGGAGAGCGGCCCCATATACTGCGGATGCGTTGTAGGGAAGGCCACCTCTGCGCCCCGGGCCTGGTAGACGGGGAGACCCATCAGCTCCGCCAGCTCGACGGCCTTTTCAACAGCGCCGTCGTCGGATAGCCGGTCGCCCACCAGCATCAGGGGACGGCTTGCGTCCATCATCAGGGAGGCCGCCTGCGCAATGCCCTCCGCGCTGGGGCGGGAAGCGTCGTAAACGGGGCGGGAGGGCGCGATGTTCATTTCGGCCATCCCTTCCAGGGCGTTGGAGGTGAAGCCGACGTAGACCGGGCCCTTGGGGTGAGTGTTGGCTTCGTTGAAAGCCCGACGGATGACGCTGGGTATCTGGTCGGGAAGGGTCAGCTCCGTGGCCCACTTGGTCACGGGGCGGACGAGATTGGCCAGGTCGGTGATGGTCTCGTTGACCTTCCGGGCGTCGTAATTGGCGGAGGTCACCACCATGGGGGTGCCGGTGTTCAGGGCGTCCAGCATGAGGGCGATTCCGTTGGCCAATCCGCTGTCCACGTGGAGGCTGACGAAGGACGCCTTGCCGATGGCCCGGGCGTAGGCTTCGCCCATTCCCACCGCGACGCTTTCCTGGAGGGTGAGGATGTATCGGAACTCCGGGTAATCGCCCAGCAGGTCAATTATCGGCCCCTCGCTGGTGCCGGGGTTGCCGAAGATGTAGTCAACCCCCTCGGCCTTGAGCATCTCCAGTAGGGCCTGCTTGCCGGTCATCATCTGGGACATGGACGCCTCCCACGGTGCGCTGCTCAGTGGAATGAACTGAGAGTAGCAGAAATCTCAGGCCATTCTACAACAATCGGCAGACCGCAACCCGAAAGCCCACAGGCTGGCATTCCCGACATGTGTTGGTATTAAACGAAGCCCAAACGCAGGCAGACCAAGGCGATGGAATCCCGCAGCATGGTCACGCTCTTGCTGTAACCCTTGGTTCTCCGGTGCAAACGGTTGAGTTTGTCCAGCAATACCGAGTGCAACCCCTCGTTCCGGTTGGCTTCTAGCCCTTTGCCCGCCACATGCCGGTTCTGTGGCAGCCACTCATATACCCGGTAAGCATCGCTGACATACCGCTGGGCCTCGAGCAGCCGGGCATACAACTTCAGGAAGGTGGCTTCGCTGCGGTCTCCCACCTCAAAGTCCACCCGCCGCCCGGACCAACGCCTCCCTCACCAACACATGCTGGGAATACCCTTGCTTGGGCACAGCAAACGCATTCTCCCCGTCATTCCGGCGAAAGCGGGAATGACGAAATGGAAACTGTGGCAGGTCGAGCACGCTAATTTGATACTGTCTTCAGCAACTAGACGGCCGCGGCGGCGCGGGGGCGTAGCCTGAGGCGGTGCAGAACTCGACGCGGTTGCCGTCGGGGTCGTGGATGAACAGAAAGGCTTGGCCGTCGTAGCGGACGCCCTCGCGCTCGATCTCGAAGCCGTTGTTTTCCAGGGTGGCGCGGGTGCCCTCGAAGTCCTCGACCTCGAAGGCGTGGTGGATGCGGTCGGGCTTGGCCGGGGCTTCCTGGGTCTCGATGAGGTGCACCATGATGCCGCTTTCCAATTGCAGCCAAGTGATTTCGGGGTTGTCCACCTGGCTCTCGATCTGCTTGATGCCCAGCAGGTTGTTGTAGAACTCCATGGCAACGGCGGTGTCCTTGACCATGGTGGTGACGTGGTTGATCCTGTTGGTGGTGATCAGTCCGGGCATACGGCCCCTCCTCTGTGTCTCAAATTGCGCTTCCCGATTATGCCACAGGTGCCCTTGCCGGGCTACTGGCGGTTGCCGTGGCGCCTTGTTGGCTCTTCCCTTGAACCGGGCCAGCGAAAGAGGGTGGTGGTGATGTAGAATAATTTCAAAGGGCAACTGTCGAAGACTTGGCGACGGTCCGGCAGCAGTGTGGGATATGGCTATGAAAAAAAGAGATCACGTTCCTATTGATACTGAATCCCCCTGGTTCATCTATTTTATCGTGCCCCTTGCCAGCGGTGGTTTAGGTCTGCCGCTTTCCATCGCTTGGTTGATGGAGGCTGGCGGAGACTGGCCGAAAATCGCTATTGGGTTATCCCCTATCTTGGGCTGCGCCCTAATAGGATTTTCGCTAGTCAGGATAATCACCTGGCTGACCCCCTTGCGGGAAGAAGATTAAGATGCCAAACAGCGAGCAGAATTGGGGGACTGCCTGTATAGGAATCATTACTTTTGCGACCGTGTTGGCCGCGGCAACATCTGCTGGTATTTTCGCTGTGACGGCCCGGCAGGAAAATTATTCCGAATGGGTTAGGGCGCTGGCGGCGTTCTTGGTTATCGTCAGTCTGTTAGCCTATGCGTTCGTGACGGTTTTCGGACTGGCTACTCTTTTCCGGGAAACTTCAGCGGAGCAGAGAACGGAGGCAGCCAGGACTGCCAGATCCGCTTTCGTGCAGAGTTATTCCGCCGTGCTTGCGGCCATTTTACTGATTCTCTTTCCGCTGCTGGAAAGAGTCCCGTGGTAAGGGAGACTATAGCCTCACATCTGACTACCCAGCACCACCAGCGCTACGCCCGCCACCGTGACAGCGATGCCCAGCACCAGCCAGCGGTTGACGTTCTCCTGCTGTTGCAGGAACAGCGCCGCCAGCAGCAGCGTGAACAGCGGGTTGGCCGACACGATGGGCGCGACCACCACGACCTCGGCCCGTTGCAGCGCGAAGTAGGTGCAGTTGACCCCGGTGGCCGCCGCCAGTCCCGAGAGCGCGGCGTATACCATGAATCCCGGCGACTGTCGCAGTTCACCTATAGCCTCCACCGCCTGCTTCGCCGCCACCGGGGCCACCAGCAGTATCCCGAAGAACAGGCTGATGGTGGCGACCACCAGCGGCGACGTGTAGTCAATGGTCAGTTGCCGCACCACCACGTTGGTGGTGCCGTAGCAGCAGGCCGCACCGAAGGCAAGCAGGTAGCCGATGAAGGCCACCCGCCGCCCGGCGCTCTGTCCGCCCGCAGTCTCCATGATGTTCTTGCCCAGGGCCGTTGCCAGCCCGCCCACTACCACCACCGTGCCAACCAGCACGACCCAGTGGGGCCGCTCCCCGGTGAGGGTGATGGCCAGTATCGAGGCGAACACCGCCGACGTGCCCACGATGGCCCCGGCGCGGGCCGCGCCGATGCGTCCCACGGCCAGGTACGACAGGTTGCGCCCGCCCAAGAAGTTGAACGTGCCCAGCATTACGCACCAAGCGAGCACCACCAGCGGCAGGGTGATGAAGTCGCCGGAGGCGAAGATGACCGCCAGTATCCCGGAGGCGGCGAAGCTGAAGCACAGGGAGTAGAAGGTCACCGGCATCGGGCCGACCCGTGTCATAGCAAGCCGGGCGAAGATGGTGGCGCTGCCGAAGCCCATGATGGCCAGGAAGGAAAGCCCGATGGCCGTCATAGCTGCCCTCCAACAGCCACGGCAGCCACGCCCGCCACTGTCACAATCGCACCGATAGTGAGGCGCAGGGTTATCTGCTCCAGCCGGGCAATGAATATGTGGGCCAGCAGCAATGTCCACAGCGGGAAGGTGGCCAGGATGGGGGCGACAATCAGCACGTCGGCCCGCTGCACAGCGAAGAGCTGGGCCACGATGGACACCGTGGTGCTCAGGCCGGACAGGCAGACGAAGCCCATGGATTTCCAGTTGAAGGCGCGGACGGCGGGACTGCGGGCGGCGATGATGCCGACGACAGGTATCACGATGAACATGGCGGCCAACATGCCCAGGGCAGTGATGGTCAGTGGCGAGTCGGACACGCTGACCGTCTGCTTCGCCAGGACCGTGCTCCCGCCCGTGGCCGCCCCGGCCATCAGCCCCGACAAGCACCCCAGGAGATAGCGGCGGTCCGTCCGCCAGCCTTGGGTGATGGAGTCGCCGCTGGCCAGCAGCAGCCCGGCCATCACCGCCAGTGTGCCCACGGCAACCAGGGGTGTCAGGTTCTCACCCGTGAAGGCGATGGCGAAAAAGGCGGCAAAGGGCACCTGGGTTGATATGAAGAGGGAGACCCGCGAAGCCCCGATGGCGCTCATGCTCGCGTAGGCCGTAGACCGGCCGATGGCGAACTGAACCAGTCCAAAGGCCACGATCCAGGGCAGGGCTTCCCGCGGAACCTGGAACATACCCGAAGAGTCGAGTACTAGGGCCACTATGGCCACGCCAACAAATCCCACCACGAGGGCAACGCCGATGACCGCGATGGGATGCACTCCCTGCATTCCCATGCGGCCGGTCACGGCGCCGTTGCCAAGACTGGCAGCCGACAGAAGGGAAAGGGCGATTGCGAGCATTCAGTGGGTTAGGCCCGCCCGGCTCGTCCTGAGCTTGTCGAAGGATGCGCTTTCGATAATCGACCGGAAGATAAGCGCGCCGTCCGCGCTGCCCAGCAGCTCCTCGCAACTGCGCTCCGGGTGGGGCATCATCCCCAGCACGTTGCCTGCCTCGTTGACGATGCCCGCGATGTTGTTGGCCGAGCCGTTGGGGTTGGCGGCGTCGGTGGCCTGGCCGACGGCGTCGCAGTAGTGGAACAGCACCCGGCCCTCGCGCTCCAGCATATCCAGCGTTTCTGCGTCGGCGTAGTAGTTGCCCTCGCCGTGGGATATGGGAACCTGCAACCGCTGTCCGGCGTTGCAGGCAGAGGTGAAGCGCGAATCGTTCCGCTCCACGCGCAGGGTGGTCCACTGGCAGCGGTACTCAAGCTGCCGGTTGGCCCGCAGCGCGCCCGGCAGCAGGCCGGACTCGCACAGAATCTGGAACCCGTTGCAGATGCCGATGACCGTGCCGCCCGCCTCCGCGAAGCCGTAGAGCGAGTCCATCACCGGCGAGAACCGGGCCATCGCCCCGGGCCGCAGGTAGTCGCCGTATGAGAAGCCGCCGGGCAGAATTATGCAGTCGAACCCGTCCAGCGAGACATCCTTGTGCCAGACGTATTCCGCATCCTGTCCCAGCACGCCGTTGACAGCGTGGTGGCAGTCAACGTCGCTCCAGGTGCCGGGGAATCGTAGAATTCCGAAACGCATCCTTGTGAATACTCCCCTTCCATAAGGCCTGTGAACATTCAGAACCTATCTTTCAAGTTCTGAGATTGCCTCTGAGAATTCCTCATTGACCTTGCGTCCTTGCGGTGTTACGCGAATGGCATCAAAAATGGCACCGAGCCGTTCTTCCTGTCCAGATTGCTTAACCATTCGGCGGATAAATTCGGCTCGCAGGATGTGTTCATATAGCACTGTCTCTCGGTGCTTTGCGCAGCTCCGACAGGTGGGCACTACCCCATCCTCCACAATCCTTTCTTGATCCATTTCCTTTCCGCATCGCGTCCGATAAAGCCCCGTCTGGAGATATGCTTTATCTATAAGCCGTTTAGGAACTCCTTCGATGGTGTGAGTATTTTTCTGACGCAACTGAACTTTTACCTCCGTAAACGTGGCCGTAGGCCTTAGGGAGAGGGGATTTCATTCATCTACCCCATCGAGTCCAGAATCTCGCCCGCGAGGCGGTTGACCTCCGCGCCGTCGGCCTTGCCTCGCACTTGGGGCATCAGGCGGCCCATCACCTTGCCCCGGTCGCGGGGGCCGGTTGCGCCCACCGCTTCGACAGTCTCGCGGATGAGGGCGACGATTTCGTCCTCGCTGAGCTGGGGCGGCAGGTACTCTTCCAGCACGGCCAGCTCGGCGGCTTCCTTGTCCGCCAGCTCGGTGCGCCCGCCGTCGCGGAAGGCCTTGACGCTCTCGCGGCGGTCGTTGGCCTGCTTGGACACGACCTCGATCATGGCTTGGTCGTCCAGCGTTTCCCTGCGTTCCTTCTCTACGGCCTGCACCGCGAACTTGAGGAACCGCAAGGCGTCCACCCGCCCCTGGTCACGCTGACGCATGGAATCTCGTATGTCCTCTTCCAGCCTGTCCCTCAGCGTCATAATCAGCCCCCGCTCGCGGCAGAATGTGTGCACCGGGGTCGCCAGTACATTCTAACCCCTGTGGGGCCTGTGCGCTAACTTGAGGTGATGTCTTGAGGGACGGAATGCGGGGGTTGGGCCGAGGTTGAGCGCGGTGGTATAATCGGCGGCGATTCGCGGTCGGCGGAACCGCTGTCCGGTTCATCCCAAAGGTAGAGGGTTTCCAGTGGCGCAGATACGCCATATCATCGCCTTCCTTCAGGAATACTCCATCCCGCTCATCCTCGGCGTCATCGCCGGGCTGGTGTGGGCCAACATAGACTTTGACAGCTACTACAAGATAGTGGAGTTCGACTTCTGGAACTTCGGCAGAGGCCCGTTCCTGGACGACGGCGAACACCACGACCTGAATGACTTCTATATCTTCGGCAAGCACGTTACCGTTCACTTCCTGATTAACGAAGTGTTCATGGTCTTCTTCTTCGGCATCGCGGCCAAGGAGATAACGGAATCAATCCTGCCCGGCGGCGCGCTGAATCCCCTCCCCAAGGCCATCAACCCCATCATGGGAACTTTGGGTGGGGTGTTCGGCCCGGTGGGGCTGTTCATACTGCTGGCGGTCATCTTCTACGGCGGCACCGACGACCTGGGCAGAATGATGTTCCCGGCCGAGGGCGTCCTCGGCGGTTGGGCCATTCCCACCGCCACCGACATCGCGCTGGCCTGGCTGGTGGCCCGCGTGATCTTCGGGGCCCGTCACGCGGCGGTGAACTTCCTGTTGCTGCTGGCGGTGGCCGACGACGCCATCGGCCTCGTGATCATCGCCGTGTTCTACTCGGAGAACGTGGTGCCCCTCTGGCTGCTGTTGACACTGGGCGGCATGGTCACGGCCTACGTCTTCCGGAGAATCGGTATCACCTGGTGGCCCGTGTATATCCTGGTCGCGGGGGGCATGAGCTGGGTCGGGCTGGTCAAGACAGGTGTTGAGCCTGCGCTGGCGCTGGTGGCCATAGTGCCCTTCCTGCCGGCGCTCCATGCCGGGGGGCATGAGAGCGAAGAGCACGATATAGAATATGCCCACGCCCATACCAGCGGGGGACACGGACACCAGGCCGGCACGCTGGAGAAGTTCGAGCATCACCTCAAGCTGCCGGTGGACTTCGGGCTGTTCTTCTTCGCCTGGGCCAACGCGGGCGTCGCTTTCGGCAACATTAACCAGGTCACCCTGATGATCCTGCTGTCGCTGATAGTGGGTAAGACGGTCGGCGTGTCCATCTTCTCGTTCATCGTTTCCAAGCTCGGATTCCCGCTGCCCGAGGGCATGGGCCTGCGGCACCTGATGGTGGCGGGCATGATTGCCGGCCTGGGGCTGACGGTGGCGCTGTTCGTGGCCAACAAGGCGTACTACGGGACGGAGTTCCTGGACCCGGGCAAGATGGGCGCGGTGTTCAGCATCGTCGTCGCAGGACTGGCCTTCGTCTTCGCCCGCGTCATCGGTATCCGCCGCGACCCGGACTAAAGACTAATTAACCACAGAGAGCACGGAGACCGCAGAGGGTTAAGGGTGGGCCGTTCAATAACATTCTCTGTGGCCTCTGTGCTCTCTGTGGTTAAAAAAGGAGCATCGAGATGATAGGCGTACTCACTCACCACTGGGCCAAGGCAGACAAGATTGAGGAAGCGAAGACCCTGCTGGACGGCAACGGCCTGGCGCAGAGCAAGGCCCCCGGCTTCGGCAGCCGCCAGACGCTGATTTCGCTGTCGGACCCCACCAAGATTTCCACGCTGGTGACCTGGGACAGCAACGAAATCTACGACGCCTGGCGCGCCAGCCCGGAGCGGGCCGTTGCCATGGCCGGAGCGGAGGAGCTGTGGGCGCAGCCCCCGCAGTCGGAGCGGTTCGACATGGTGGGATAGCGCGGCGGTTGGTTCGGGCAGTGCGTCTTTCAAATAGCGCAAGGGCAGCCGTGTTAAAATCGGGCTGTAAGGTCGGGTAAGGCTGTTCCACCCGAGGCGGCAGGGCTGGCCTGCAAGGTGATTCCGAAATGGCTCTCCGAAAATCTGCGGACAAATACCAGATGCTGCCCTACCGCAAGGGAGGGCCGATTGACTATGCCAGCCTCGAATTCGACGCCTTTGAGAAGGAAGTGCCGCCCGACCACATGGAACAGAGCCGCGAGATTCACGAGGTCATGGGACTGCTATTCGCTCACATTACAGATTTCCACCGCCGCCCGGACGTTTTTGTAGATACTGACACCAACGTCTGCTATGACCCCAGCAACCTGAACGTGCGGGTTGCCCCCGATGTATACGTCGCCTTTGGGGTGGACTCCGAGGCCATTCGTCCTCGTCATATTTACTTACCGTGGGAGGTTGGCAAGGTGCCCGACTGGGTACTGGAAGTCGCTTCGGACAGCACAAGGCGGGTGGACCTGGTACGGAAACCGCCTATCTACGCCCAAATCGGCGTCCCCGAATTCTGGCGGTTCGACCCGACAGGAGGCCGATATTACCGCTTTCAACTGAATGGCCTCAAGCTGGTGGATGGCGAATATCAGCCCATAGAACTCACCACCGAACCCGACGGCATCCTGAAGGGATACAGCGAGGTGCTGGAACTGAGTCTGGCCTGGGACAACGGATGGCCCCGGTTCTACGACCCTGCCAGTGGAACCTACCTGGAAACGTGGAGGCAGGATCGGGAAGCACTGCGGGCAACGCAAGGCGCTCTACAGGCAGAGCGCCGATCACGCCTCGCCGAACAAGAACGAATACGCCAACTGGAAGAGGAACTGCGCCGCCTCCGTGGGGAAGATTAGGCGCAAACACAGGAGCGGTAGATGAGCAGACGCAGTTTCTGGGCCTGGGGGCTGGAGCAGGACGAACCCACCGAGCAACAGGTGCGCGAGGCCGCCGCCCGGCTGTCGCAGCGCTACGGCGTGGCCGTCGAGCCGGTGATGCCGCCCCGGGCGGAAGACCTGCAACTGCGCGCCCCGCGCATCAGCCCTCCGTCGTCCCTGGCCGCCATCTGCGCCACTGACGACCACGACCGCGCGGTCCACACCTACGGGCGGAGCTTCCGCGACCGCATCCGGGCTTACAATTTGCAGTTCCCCAACCCGCCCGACGTGGTGGCGCATCCCACCACCGAAGATGAAGTGACGGCGGTGCTGGACTGGTGCTCCTCCAACGGATACGCCGCCATCCCCTACGGCGGGGGCAGCTCCACAGTCGCCGGGTTCGAGCCACCGGAAGGCTACGACGGCATAGTAACCGTAGACCTGTCGGCGCTGGACCAGGTGCTGGAGGTGGACGACGTTTCCCGCTCGGCGCGAATCCAGGCCGGGGCCTACGGCCCTGGACTGGAGGCGCAGTTGCGTCCCCACGGCTTCACCCTGCGTCACTACCCGCAGAGCTTCGAGTTCTCATCGCTGGGCGGCTGGATTGCCACCCGCTCCGGCGGGCACTACGCCACCAACCACACCCACATTGACGACTTCGTGGAGTCGGTGCGGATGGTCACGCCGACGGGCGTGTGGGAGTCGCGGCGGCTGCCCGGCAGCGGGGCCGGGCCCAGCCCTGACCGAATGGCCATCGGCAGCGAGGGCATCCTGGGCATCATCACCGAGGCTTGGATGCGAATACAGGCCCGCCCCCAGTACCGCGCCTCTGCGGGGGTGACCTTCCCCAGCTTCATGGCCGGGTCCGAGGGTGCCCGCCGCGTGGTGCAGGCCAAGCTCTGGCCCGCCAACTGCCGCCTGCTGGACCCGGGCGAGGCCCAGACAGCCGCTGGCATGGACGGCAGCCGCGCCCTGCTCATCATCGGCTTCGAGTCCAGCGATCTCCCTCAGGACGACAACATACGGCAGGCCGTCGCCATCGCCCGCGACGCCGGGGGAACCATCGCGGAAGAGGACATCAGGATTTCCGCGCCCGGCGACCGGAGCGACGAATCATCCGGCGGCGACACCGGGCGGCAGGGCGCGGTCGGAGCATGGCGCAACGCCTTCATCGGCGCGCCCTACCAGCGCAACATCACCACCGGAATGGGCCTCGTAGCCGAAACGCTGGAGACGGCCATCACCTGGGAGCGCTGGCCCGCCATGGACGAGATGGTGCGCGGCGCGTTGCAGGAAACGCTGGACCGCGTCTGCGGTGGCGGCTCGGTGTCCTGCCGATTCACCCACGTCTACCCCGACGGCCCGGCCCCCTACTACACCTGGGAGGGCATGGGGCGGCGCGGCGCCGAGCTGGAGATGTACGCCGAGATCAAGCAGGCGGCCTCCGACGCCATCATGGCGGCTGGCGGCACCATCACTCACCACCACGCCGTGGGACGCCTGCACCGCCCCTGGTACGACCAGCAGCGCCCCGAACCCTTCGCGGAGGCCCTGCGCGCCGCCAAGCGCACCCTCGACCCCAACGGCGTCCTGAACCCGGGCTTGCTGGTGGACGTCTAGCTTAGTGAAAATCCTGTTCCTTGACGAGTCCGGCGATCACAACCTGACGGTGATCGATGGCAACTACCCCGTGTTTGTTCTGGGTGGAGTCATAGTTGACAAGGATTACGCCGATGGCCCATTAACGGAAGCCTTTGACGACTTCAAGGCCCGGCTATTCGGAAGAACCGACATTGTGCTGCATACAGCAGACATTGTTAGGAACAGAAACGAGTTCGAGAGACCGCATGACATTGATTTTCGATCTCGCTTCTACATCCAACTGAATTCTTTGATGCAAGAACTTCCCTATGAGGTTGTGGCTTACGCTTTCCACAAAAGAGAATATCTTGAGCGATACGGGGCCAATGCCATAGATCCCTATCTACTTGGATTGCGCGTAATGGTGGAGTTGCTTTGTGGTGTCGTCGGTCCTGTGGCTCAGGGAGGCTCCATCATAGCGGAAAAGCGGGGAGAACCCTTGGATCAGGAAGTGGAAGATACATGGAGGATTCTCAGAACCCGAGGCTCCAGCTACGCAGAGGCGGATGTGATTCAGGAATCCATTCAGTCGTTGGAATTGCGGGACAAGAAAGAAAATATCGCGTGCCTACAGCTTGCAGACTTGGTAGTAAGCCCTATCGGGCGCCACATCCTCGGCAAGCCCGATAAAAACGATTGGCAAATTGTAGAAGAGAAATTCCGACATAGCCCGGACGGGCGCACAGATAACTACGGACTATTCATTTTCCCCATACAGTAAGGCCAGCCTCCGCTACGCAGAAGCTGACCTTGTCCCTCCTACACCTGGGAGAGGCGAGAGGCTCCCGCTACGCAGTTACCAACTCACATATCTATCGTATGGGCGAACTGTCTGCGTGTCAATCCCGTCAAAATCCATGAACTCTAGAAAAGGAATATACCATGCTCCGAACACGCTTCACCGACCTGCTTGGCCTCGACTACCCGGTGATGTCCGCGCCCATGAGCAACCACAGCGGCGGTCAGTTGGCGGCGGCGGTATCGCTGGCGGGCGGGCTGGGCGCCTTCGGCGGCACCAACGATTTCGGCCCGGATTGGCTGCGCCAGCAGATAGCCGACGTTCGCAGCCAGACCGGCCGGCCCTTCGGCGTGGGGTTCATTACTCAGCTCATCGAGTACAACACCACTAACATTGAGATTGCCTTGGAAGAGCGTGTGCCAGTCTTTATCTTCTCCTTCGCCGACCCCGATCCGTGGGTGCGCCGCGCCAGGGACGCCGGGGCAGTCACCATCTGCCAGGTGCAGTCGCTGGAACTGGCGCGTCAGGCGGTGGACGCCGGCGCAGACGTATTGCTGGCTCAAGGCAACGAGGCCGGAGGCCACACCGGCGAGATGAACCTGCTGCCCCTGCTGGTCGAGTTAGTGGAGCGCTATCCGAATCTGCCGGTGCTGGCCGCCGGGGGCATCACCACCGGCCGTGCGCTGGCGGGGGCGATTGCCGCAGGGGCTGAAGGCGCATCCCTCGGTACGGCTATGCTGACCACCCCGGAGGCGGTGGAAGTGCCGGAGACGTTCAAGGAGCGCATCATCCTGTCTGACGGGCAGGACTCCACCTTCACCCGGCTCTACGACCTGCTGGGCACCCGCCCTTGGCCGGAAGGCATCGCCGGGCGCGTATACCGCAACCGCCTGGTCCGCGAGTGGGATGGCAGGGACGCTGAAGTACTGGCCCGGCGCGAGGAAATCGCCTCGGACGTTGCTGCTGCCCGCGCCAACGGCGACACGGAACTGTCCGCCGTCTACATGGGGCAGGGCGCGGGACACGTGAACGCCATCCGGCCAGCGGCGGATGTGGTGCGCGACATCTGTGTCGGAGCGGAGAGTATCCTGCGGGGTTTAACGGAAAGAATTGAACGACAGCGCCAGTGACTCCTTCCTGAGATCGAGCGCCGCCGCCGATTCCGGCTTTCGTGTGGCGGGCTTCTTTGATATACTTGTCAATTGTGTTGCCGGGCCCTGCAAGGGGACGGCTTCCTTTTGCGCGGGGCCAACTCTATCTGTGTTTATTAAGGCGGTCAGGGAATGCCGGCATACGCCGTTATCGGGGGCCAGTGGGGCGACGAAGGCAAGGGGAAAGTCATAGATTACCTTGCCGGTGAGGTGGACAGCGTCGTCCGTTACGCCGGCGGCAACAACGCCGGGCACACCGTAGTGAACGAGCAGGGGGAGTTTCAACTCCACCTGGTGCCTTCCGGCATCTGCTGGCCTGATGTGGACGGCATCATCGGCAACGGGGTGGTGGTTGACCCCGACGTGCTGCTTGGCGAAATGGAGATGCTGCAAAAGCGCGGCATAGACACCGGCAAACTGCACATCAGCGAACGAGCCCACGTCATCATGCCCTACCACGTGATGCTGGACGCCCTGGAAGAGCAGGCGCGCGGCTCCGGCGCTATAGGCACCACTGGGCGCGGCATCGGCCCGGCCTACGTGGACAAGACAGGTCGAGACGGGATACGAGTCGGCGACCTGCTGGACTGGGATTCCCTTGCGCCCAAGCTCAAAACCGTCCTGGAGCGCAAGAACCAGGTCATCACCAAGATTTACGAAGGCGAAGCGTTGTCGCTGGATGACGTTAAGGACAGGTGCCGCCGCTGGGCTGAACAGCTACGACCCTACGCCCGCCCCACCGAGCAGATTGTGCAGGATCGCCTGGCCGACGGGAAACGGGTGCTGCTGGAAGGCGCCCAGGGAACGCTGCTGGACTTGGACCACGGCTCGTATCCGTATGTCACTTCATCCTCGCCGTCCATCGGGGGCGCCTGCACCGGGCTCGGACTCAACCCTCAGGCCATAAAAGGAGTCCTAGGAGTGTTCAAGGCTTACTCCACCCGGGTTGGCGGCGGCCCCATGCCCTCCGAGATGGACGAGGCCACCGCCGAGAGGATACGTGAGATTGCCCAGGAATACGGGACTACCACCGGGCGGGCGCGGCGCATCGGCTGGTTTGACGGCGTGGCCGCCAGGTACAGCCAACTGGTCAACGGCTTCACCGGACTGGTGCTGACCCGCCTCGACATACTGGACGGCTTCGAATCGGTTAAGATCTGCGTCGGCTACCGGGCGGATGGACAAGAGGTCTCCCGCTTCCCGGCCAACACGTCCCTGCTGTCTCGTTGCGAGCCGGTGTACGAGGAACTGCCGGGCTGGGACGAACCGACGGCCAGCGCCACCAAGCTGTGTCAGCTTCCCGCCAGCGCTGTGACCTATGTCCGTCGCATCGAAGAACTGGTTGGATGCAAGGTGCAGATAGTATCCACTGGCCCCAGCCGCGCCGAGACAATCCAGCTCAGCCCAGTCTTCGACTAGGGACTGTTTGGGTGCCTTGAACGCTCGTCCTGAGCCTGTTGAAGGATGGCCGTGTTGCGCCAATAGCCTTATAAACACGCGCCAAGATTCCTTTTCGGCAGGATAGCGTCAGGATGCAAGGATGTAGGACGTAGCGCTGCCGTAGCCCCGGGCGTTCTATCCCCCCGTCCCGGCGTCAGAATCCAGCCCGCATTTCGTAGCGGCACCGAGAAGGGCCAGAAAACCGGCTTCGCCTTCTGTTTCCAGCGTGGCGGCCAAGCCTTCCGGCCCGCCCAGTTCTTCCAGAACGCACTGCATACTTTCCTGGTCACTGACATCCATATCCAGCGCAGGCCCCGCGGTCTCCCACTCCTCCTCGTTCAGGCAGGCCAGGGACACAAAGAACGCCGACATACTTCCCACCATGGCGGTCTGTTCGTCTCCGCCTATGCCCGCCAGCATCACCGAGCGCAGGTCAATCCCTTCAGTCCCGGCGCGAATGCACGCTGACGTTTCCTCGCTCAGCGTGCCGGTTTCGCCGATGATTCCGGTGAGGAAGATGCGCAACAGCGTTTCGTCCTCCAGACATTCGATGAGCTGAATCTGCTCCTCCGGTGACGCCAGTTCGGGCGAGATGAACAACTGTAGCAGCCGATCGGTGTCAGCGGACCCGGCGAGGCAGGCCAGTTCGGACTCCGACAGTTCCGATGCTATGGCCACAGGGTCTTCCATGTTGAGCGGCGCAATTCCGCCGGACACGGGCTTCTCTGCAGATTCATCAGGGCGTTCCGTTGATGCGGTCGCCGGGGCTGACTTTGGCGTATTTGTGGGGACCGGCGTGGCAGTCGGCGCGGGGGTGTTGGTGGGAACTGGCGTGGCCGTTGGAGCCGGCGTACTGGTAGGAACCGGAGTGGGATCCGAGCAGGCCAGGAGGATCACGGGTGCCGCCACAAGAAATGCCAAGTACAGGAATTTCAGCATTTTTACCTACGTCTGAGAGATCGGGCGCAATATGCGGCAGGCGATTGGGCAGCCGGAACGATAGATTGCCGTATCCTTGAACCCTTGCGCTGTGGCACAAACAAAAGGGGGCGGATTGCCCCCTTTTGCGGTTCCAGGTTATCGGCGATTAGACCGGCAGGTCAATGTTGTACTGCGACATCACCTTGTCTATCTCGGCGGCAGCCCGGTCGGAGGCTGGCACCAGAGGCAGGCGGGGATTGCCCACGTTGAAGCCGGCCTTGTTCACCCCGTACTTGACCGGGATGGGGTTGGACTCAACGAACAGCACCTTGAACATCGGCAGCATCCGGCGGTGCTCGGCGGCGGCGCCCTCGACGTCGCCCTCCAGAAGCAGGCCCATCATGTGCTTGATCTGGTTGCCGATGAGGTGCGAGGCCACGCTGACCACGCCGAAGCCGCCGGTCGCCATGATGTAGAAGGTCTCGTTGTCGTTGCCGCTCCAGACCAGGAAGCCGGGCTTCGCGCCGTCTATGATGCGGGTGATCTGGTCCATGTCGCTGCCCGCTTCCTTGATACCGATGATCCTCTCCAACTCGCTGAGCCGGATGGTGGTCTCATGGCTCATGTTCAGGCTGGTGCGGCTGGTCACGTTGTATAGAATGGCCGGCAGATTGGTGCTTTCGGAAATGGCCTTGAAGTGCTGGTACAGGCCCTCCTGCGGGGGTTTGTTGTAGTAGGGCACCACCAGCAACATACCGTCCACGCCGGCCTTCTCGGCCTCCTGGCTCAGCTCGATGCTCTCTGCGGTGCTGTAGTTGCCGGTGCCGGCGACGACCGCGCCCCGGTCGCCCACGGCGTCCTTGACCTCGCCGAACAGCCGGATTTTTTCCTCGATAGTCAGGGTCGGCGACTCGCCGGTAGTGCCTGAAACGATGACGGCGTCGCTGCCGGAGTCAAGAAGGGCATTGGCAAGCCGCTTGGCCTGTTCGTAGTCCACCTTCCCCTCGGCGTCGAACGGTGTGACCATCGCCGTTATGAGCCTGCCTATTTCAGCCATGATTGCCCTCCTGCGATTCTGCTTACGGATTTTGGATGCTCGTCTTTTCGCCCATTATACGCACGGTTTACATAGCCGCAACCCTCGGAGGCCTCTTCGTTGTCGCCCTGAGCGAAGTGAAGGGTCTGCCTTCTCCAAACAGGATTCTTCGCTGCGCTCAGAATGACAATCTTGCTGAAGCCTAGACGCGAGTGGTTGCGGCGCGCGGCTTCAGGCGGTCGCGCTTCACCAGTTCCTCGGCTATCTGGAGGCTGTTGAGGGCCGCGCCCTTGCGGAGGTTGTCGGAGACAATCCACAGGGCCAGGCCGTTGGGGTTGGACAGGTCTTGCCGGATGCGGCCCACGAACACATCATCCTCGCCGGAAACGTCCCACGGCATGGGGTAAGCGTTGTTGGCTGGGTCGTCCAGCACCGTCAGTCCGGGCATGGACGCCAGCGCCTCGCGGGCCTCGCCCACGGACACGGGCCGCTCAAACTCCAGGTGCACCGCCGCGCTGTGGGACACGTACACCGGCACGCGGACGCAGGTGGCGGAGATGTGCAGCTCCGGGTCGTGGAGAATCTTCTGCGACTCCTGCCTCATCTTCTGTTCTTCGTAGGTGTAGCCGGTGTCCATGAAGCGGTCTATCTGCGGTATCAGGTTGTAGGCTATCTGGCCAGGCTCGCTGGCGGTGGCGCTGTGGTCGGCGTCAACCAGCCGCGCCGACTGCTCGCGCAGGTCGGCCACCAGCGAGGCCCCGGCGCCGGAAACCGACTGGTAGGTGTCGGCGATGACGCGGCGGATGGGCGCAAGCTCGCGCAGGGGATGGGCGGCCATGACCAGCGGCGTGGTAGAGCAGTTGGGAATGGAGATGATGCCTTCGTGCCATTCCACGTCTTCGCCGTTGACCTCGGGAACCACCAGCGGCACGTTGGCCTCCATGCGGAAGGCCGAACCGTCGTCTATCACCACCGCTCCGGCGGCCACGGCGTGGGGAGCCAGATCGCGGCTGACGGCTGAGGTGGCCGAGATGAAGGCGACGTCCACGCCCTCGAAGGAGTCCTTCGTGGCTTCCTCGACCACCAGTTCCTCGCTGCCGACGGCGATGCGCTTGCCGGCGGAGCGCTTGGACGCCATCAGCCGCAGGCGGGGCGGCTTGGCATAGCGCTGCTCGACGATGCGCAGGAACTCTGCGCCCACGGCTCCGGTAGCGCCAACAACGGCAATGGTCAAGTCTTCCACGGAAACACCTTCTCCTTTCTTGAGAATCACCAAATTACTATACCAGACGGGCGGGTTTTGCTGCCGCCGCTTGGGCGAATACCGGGGTGAGAAGTTCGGCAGCATCAAAGAATTCTATGTGGACCGGGACACCATCATTCTCAAAGAAAACTATCAGGCCCTCGGTAATATCATGCCCTCCGTGT
The DNA here is from genome assembly GCA_009840175.1 of Chloroflexota bacterium. Taxonomy (GTDB): domain Bacteria; phylum Chloroflexota; class Dehalococcoidia; order Lucifugimonadales; family UBA3495; genus VXOI01. The sequence goes on from VXOI01000043.1 coordinate 44,152, forward strand.
GGAGCGGGCCTGCCGTTCCCCAATGACAGCGTATCGCCATCGCTTTCATAGAAGATGCTCAAGTTATCGGTCTTAAGAAATTTCTCGAATATCCTCTCTCCCTTTTCATTTCCGTGTATGACCACCATTGAATCGGATTCCCGGGTGGACGGGTCGAGAAACTTTTCGATAGCGGCTTCCGCGACCGATTCATCGTGTTCACCGTAAACAACCGTGCTCTACTCTGATACCAGGGCTTCAGGGGGGCCAAAGAAAGGGCCGAGCAACTCTGCGGCATCAAATATCATAACGGCGGTAGGGGTGGTGCCGTCGTAGTCAAAGAAGACGATGACCTGGTTCTTCACTATGTCATAACCTCGAGGAGCCTGCTTCTCGTTAGACATCCAGAGGACATCGTTATCTGCGTCGTAGCTGATCTCCAGCTTCCCCTTCTGCAAATATATATCTGTCACGGCCTGCCCCTCTCCTGCATGGTCTGGTCGTCCTGAAACGCCGTTCGAAGTGCGCCGTCCCTGTCGAGTACCACCCTAAACCATATCCCGTCCTCCCTTTGTATTGTTGTTCAATGGGAAGTGTGGGGTTGCGTAGGGTTTCCATGACCCTTTCAGGAGTCGCTGAAGGATGTTTGTATTGTGACTTGAACAGCCAATGTTCAGTCTTCGACAGCGCCTCAAACGCCTCGTGGGTCTCCGGGGTCATGCCCTACAACCCCAGCACGTTCTCCAATCCTACCACCAGGCCGGGCTTGGCGGCGGCTTCGCGGATGCAGCGGACTACGCCGGGCATATAGCAGTCGCGGCCCAGGGTGTCGTGGCGCAAGGTGACGGTCTGGCCCGCCGCGCCGAAGACGACCTCGTGGTGGGCGCTCCGGCCGGGCAGGCGGACGCTGTGTACGGTTACGCCATTGACGTTGCCGCCCCGGGTTTCGGGCAGGTTTTCCTTTTCGGTGACGTTGCGGGCGAACTGCTTCTGTTCCGCCAGGCTGTTGGCGAGGTTCAGCGAGAAGCCGGAGGGCGCGTCTATCTTCATCTCGTGGTGGGACTCCACGATGTCCACGTAGTCGAAGAAGGGCGCGACCTGCTCGGCCAGCTTCTTCAGCACTATTGCGCCCAGGGCGAAGTTGGGCGCGACGATGATGCCGACGCCGTTGTCGTTGGCGAGTGCGTCGAGCTGCGCGTGATGGTCGGCGTTCAGGCCGCTGGAACCCAGCACCAGGTTGACCTTGCGGGCGGCGGCGGCGTGAGCGGCCTCCATGCAGGCGGCGGAGTTGGTGAAGTCCACCATTGCGTCGGGGCGGGTGTCGTCCAGCATTTGCGACAGGTTAGTGGACAGGGGCACCTCGCCCGACGGCGTGGACAGCACCCCACCCCGGTCGGTGCGGCAGACCGCGCCCACCAGCTCCATATCGTTCTCGCGGCAGACGGCGGCGACGGTCTCGACGCCCATCTTGCCGGTCGCGCCATGTATCACAACTCGAATCCCAGCCATCATTGCCTCCATGCGGGATGATTGAGCGGAATCATTAAAAGCGAAGAGCGCAGAGGAAAACAAGCCCTCTGCGCTCTTTGTGATCTTGCGCCGGAAATCCTACGTGCGCGGGCCGCTCGGGCCGCGTCCGCCGCCGTCGAAGCGGCGTTCCTGGCCTGCGCCGGGGCCGCGTCCGCCGCCCATGGGGCGTCCGCCGCCACCGCCGTTGCGCCGCCCGCCGCCGCCATTGCCGCCGCGTCCACCGCCGAAGCCGCCGCCGTTGCGGCCTCCCCGGTCGCCGCCGCGTCCGCCGCGGTCAAAGGCCGGACGAGGGGAGTCAGTGCGCGGCGCGGGCGGGCTGTCGTCGCCGAAGAGGGCGCGGCGAGACAGGTTGACCCGGCCCTGCGAGTCTATCTCATGGATCATCACCGTGATTTCCTGGCCCTCGGTCAGGTCCTCTTCCAGGTCGCCCAGGTCTCCGTTGCGGATGAGGCCGTCGCGGCCCGGCACCAGCTCGACGAAGGCGCCGAAGTTGGTCAGGCGCACCACCTTGCCGGTGAAGATGTCGCCGATGGCCAGCTCGCGGGTCAGGCTGTCCACCTTGGAATGCGCCATCTCCAGCTTGGTCTGATCAACCCCGCCGATGGTCACCGTGCCGTCGTCCTGCACGTCTATGTTGGTGCCGGTCTCTTCCTGGATGGCGCGAATGACGCGCCCGCCCGGGCCGATGAGGGCGCCAATCTTGTCTGGGTTGATCTTCAGCCGGATCATCTTGGGGGCGTGAGGGCTCATCTGATTGTTGGGGCTGGTGATGGCCTGGGCCATCTTGTCCATGATGTACAGCCGCCCGATGCGGGCCTGCTCCAGCGCCTCCGCCAGGATTTCCTGAGTCAGGCCGGTCCACTTGATGTCCATCTGCAGGGCGTTGACGCCGTTGGCGGTCCCGGCGACCTTGAAGTCCATGTCGCCCAGGAAGTCCTCAATGCCCTGGATGTCGCTGAGGATGGCGTACTGGCCGTCGTCGTTGGTCACCAGTCCCATGGCGATGCCGGCCACCGGAGCCTTGACCGGGATGCCGGCGTCCATCAGGGCCAGGGAAGTGCCGCAGACGCTGCCCATGGAGGTGCTGCCGTTGGAGGAGAGTACTTCCGACACCACGCGGACGGCGTATGGGAACTCGTCTTCGGAGGGCAGGGCGGGCAGGATGGCCCGCTCGGCCAGCGCGCCGTGGCCGATTTCGCGGCGGCCCGGCGATCCCACACGGCGGGCCTCGCCGGTGGAGAAGGACGGGAAGTTGTAGTGGTGCATGAAGCGCCTGGTGTTATCCGGCCCCACGGTGTCGAGCGTCTGCTTCATGGACAGAGAGCCGACGGTCACGGTGGACAGCACCTGGGTCATGCCGCGGGTGAACAGGCCGGAGCCGTGGGTGCGGGGCAGGACGCCCACCTCGCAGGAGATGGGGCGAATCTCTTCCAGCGAGCGCCCGTCGGGGCGGATGTGCTGTTGCAGGATGCGGCGGCGCACCTCGTCGCGCATTACGCTCTTGAAGCCCTCGGAGAGGACCTTGTCGCCGTATTCCTCGGCCAGCTTTTCGGAGACCTCGTCGCGCAGGGCGTTCTCGCGGGCTTCCAGCGCCACCTTGTCCAGGTTTTCTTCCAGCGCGTCGGCCAGGCGGGTGCCCACTACGCCGCGGATGCTGCTGTCCAGCTTCGCGGCTGCTTCCTTGTCGCTCTTGACCTCGATCTTGGGCTGCCCAACGCTGGCGACCAGCTCCTCAATGAGCGAGATGATTTCGCTGTTGGCTTCCTGGGCGCGGCGGATGCATTCGAGGATGACTTCCTCGGATACCTCGTCGGAACCGGCTTCCACCATGATGATGGCGTCGCGGGTGCCGCCGATGACCATGCTGAGGGTGCTGCTATCGCTTTCGTCGTAGGTCGGGTTGATGATGTACTGCCCGTTGCGGTAGGCGATGCGGCAGGCGCCGATGGGCCCCTCGAAGGGGATCTGCGAGATGGCGAGGGCCGCCGACGCGCCGACCATGGCCAGGATTTCCGGCGGGTTCTCCTGGTCGGCGGACAACACGGTCAGAGTAATCTGTACGTCGTTGTGCAGGCCCTTGGGGAACAGAGGGCGGATGGAGCGGTCGGTGAGCCGGGAAGCGAGGATGCCCTCCTGTCCGGGGCGGCCTTCGCGCCGGAAGAAGCTGCCGGGGATGCGTCCGGCGGCGTAGAGCCTTTCTTCGTAGTCCACGGTAAGGGGCAGAAAGTCTATGTCCTCGGCACGGGGGCGGTCCGACATGACGGCGGTGGCCAGCACGATGGACTCGCCGTAGCGGACGGTGACCGCGCCGTGGGCCTGGAAGGCGAGGCGGCCGGTTTCGAGGACCAGGGTTTCCCCGCCGATGTCGCGGTGGACCACTGTGGGGGTTGCAAGTTGAGTTGCCATAATAAAACGCATGACCTCACACAAAGGTGAGTTAGGCGGGAAGACAGCAGGGGAGGGGACGTGGCTAGACGTAAAACAGCCCCGATTAGGTGTCGGGGCTGGTGGAAACCGAATCTACCGGCGCAGACCAAGCCTTGTTATGAGTGTCTGGTAGCGGTTGACATCTTCTTTGCTCAGGTAGTTCAGCAGACGCCGCCGCCTGGAGACCATGCCCTGCAAGCCGCGACGGGAGTGTACGTCTTTGCGGTGCGTCCGCAGGTGATCGGTGAGCCGTTTTATGTTCTCGGTGAGAACTGCTACCTGGATCTCGGCGGAACCGGTATCCCGGTCGTTGATGCGGTATTCACGGATGATGTTTGTTTTGGTTTCGCCGTCTAGCATTTGGTGCGTCTTCGCTTCTCTTGCTTCTTCTTTATCTAACTTCCGAGTTGATTCTATCACGGCGGGCCGGGGTTAGCAACCGCGGGGGACACTGTAGAAAATTGCAAAACTCCCGTTCTGAAAATTGCTGACAGTAGCGTGCTTCGTGTTGCGCGGTACTAGGAAATCCCTGCCAGGTGTGATAGCGTGAGGACGCCCCCAAATTGAAAGCCCCCGGCGGCAACCAGGGGCTAAAGAGGATCCGGGTCCTGACAGACACCCAAGACGTTTCTCATCGTGACAGGTGGGGGCGTGTCTGTCAAGCGGGCCGGGTCCGATAGGAGTCGGCCATGTCTGAGATTCACATATACAGCGACTGCCCTGAAAACAAACCCATCCCGGAGTTGGCCCGTATCCGCTTGCTCTGGCTCGCACGCACTTGTCGCGGCTGTCTGCGACGGCAGTGGTTGGAGGCGTGACAAGACAAATATCACCTACCGCATCAAGCCCAAGGGCTTTGGGGAAGTTTGATACCGCCCTGCGGGCGTCCAAGCGCCCGCCATTCCGCGTTCGTCAGGTTCGTGCGGTTCTTGCCGTGAAAGCATGGCCAACACAAGACCTGCGCGTTTTTCAACTCTACCGTCCCGCCGCGCTTGAGCGGCACCTTGAAGTCGATGGCTAACTCACCGTGCAACGCCAATTGCGTCTCGTTCAGCTTTGTGGAAAACCGTTCCCCGCATCCTTGGCACTTTCCTCCAGCCTCCCGAATCAGGTCCTTCCTGATAAGCATTGTGGGCCTGCCATACGGTGATCGCTTCGGCATCTCTGACCTCCATTAACACCTTGAAATGGTCTGTTCCGGCAACGCTACTCTTTCCTTTCCTGCTTCCCGAACAGCATACCGCCCACAGCACCCGTACCCAAAGCCACCAACCCGACTATGACTATGACGCCCGCGAGGACTACAACTTCCTCCAAGTATGGCCAAGGGTTGCCGTCTGTCTCGTCCGAAAGCCATGACCAAGCGGCCATAAAGGCGGCAAGCGTCCCGAGTGTCCAGATAAACCATTCGATGTACCTGTCCCATTCACCCACTCTGGTAGGTATCCTTTGTATGGCGATTGCGAACGCCGCGATGAGAGCGCAGCCAGCCGCCTTTGCTCCGTCGTCATACTCGGAGGTTGTTCGCCCCGTGAAAGTGATGATGTTCGCTGGATCCCATACCAAGATTGCGAACAGAAATATGTAGCCACAGGCGGTTGCTGCTGCTTTGAATCCAAATACGGCTTTATCAGACATATACTCTCCTGCGTACAGCTTCGTCCCCCACGCTCACTAACAGCGGTAGACGAAATAGGCAATATAATGCGTCTAGCCTGAATCAATATCGCTGATTGATGCCACAAAATATAGCATTCCAGTCACAAAAGTGGTAGAATTTCCGTACCAAAAAGAGAAGCCCGGCACTGCAATGCCGGGCTTCGATGGGGCCACCCGTCTAGTGGCTACCTATGTGGATGCAACACCACATATTGTAGCCCTTACGGATTCGGTTTGTCCAGCCCCATCGAAGCCTCTTTTCGGTGGGGCTTTCCTATTTCCGCAAGGGTGGTGTGTTGTGAACCCTCAAGACCAACGTCCCGATTTCAACCTCTACGGCCTCTCCTTATTCCTATCGTCGGTGGGTAAATCGTTGGCTCGCTTCGATTACACCGACCCCGAGTACCGGAATCCCAAGTGGTTCCTCGTCATGCTGGACGCCGAAATCATCGAGCAGGAAACGGAACGAGAATTGTCTCCCGAAGAAAACCACACGCTCCGGCTGCTACAAAGTGTTCTGGTCGATACGGTGCATCTCCAGATCTCCCGCCTTCAAGATGCGAGGGTCTCCGGTACGGACTGGCAGCGGCTGGCCAGCAATCAGGAGCGGTGGTTTCCCGATGTGGATTGGTTGCTTCCAGATGACAAGTAACTATACGCGAGACCGGAGGAACGAGTGGTAGACTGCGCGTCAGTCAAATTCAATGGCCTTGAAGGATGAAAACGCTTATGGACAATCATGCTCCATAGAATCCTGTTGCTGTTGACGATCTGATTGTCGGGATAGATACCTCGACATCACCTCATCGAACTCTTCTGGAGATAACCTATAGGACCTCCGCGGACCCCATATCACGCCAGGTAGTGACTCTGGTATTGAGTCCTCATCAGGTCGATGGCCTGCTGGATGACCTGCAATCCTTTTATCTTGATTCTCAGCAACCATAACTAACCCTCAGTGACTGATTAGACCGCCTATCCCGACCAAAGCATAGGCGGTCTCGCAGGCCACGGCTCACTCTCCCTGACAGGATCATTTCAACACGTGACCCATTTGGATTCTACGGCATCGGGTGACAGCCCGCAAGCCGCCAAAAGCGGCTATGGCTTCCTTGCGTCCATCATGGACGGCATCGATGCCGAAGAACTCCTTGACGCTCTCCAGCAAACACGACTGACAGGCCGCCCCGGCTATCCCTTCCGCTCCATGTGGCGGGCCTGGCTTGCCAAGTACATCCTCAGCATCCGCTACAATGTCGATCTCGTGGCTCGCCTCCGTAGCAGCGCTAGGCTCCGCGAAGTCTGCGGCTTCGACGGCCCTGTGCCAAGCGAGTCCACATTCTGCCGGTTCTTCTCCCGCCTCGCTGATTTCCAACACCTTGTCGAGCAATGCCTCGTCGCCATCACCGACCAGATCGGCGCGAAACTTCCGTACTTTGGGAAGGTCGTCGCCGCTGACGCGAGTGTGTTTCCGACCTACGGGAACCCCGACCGCAAAACCGTACAGGGCAACCCTTGCGGCGATATGGACGCAAAGTGGGGATTCAAGAACAGCGTCAGAACCAAGGAGAAGGAAGAAGTTGAATGGTGCTTCGGATACAAGATGCACGCCATCGCCGACGCCCTCTACGGCATCCCGCTCGGCTTCGTCCTCACTCCAGCCAACACCAACGAATCGCCCCTCCTGCCGGAGGTAGTTCGGAAAGCCCAGGCCGCTTACAAGCATCTTAAACCCAGATTCCTGTTGGCTGACAGGCAATACGACTCTGACAACAATTTCCGCTTCCTCAACAAGCGCAAAATCACTCCCGTAATCCATATCCGAAAGCCCAGCAATAACAGAGAACTTCACAGAGGCATCTACTCGCCCAATGGTTCGCCCACCTGCCAGGGCGGAAAGGAGATGCAGTACATCAGCACTGACCCCGACACTGGCCACCACCTGTTCCGTTGCCCCAATGGCGGCTGTCCGCTCCAAACCAAGAGAGGCGTCCACTACTGTGCGGATGAAGTGTGGGAAGACCCCGCCGTTGAACCTCGTATCGTCGGCACGCTTCCAAGGGCCAGCCCGCTCTGGAAGAAGCTCTACAAACGGCGCTGGAGTGTGGAGCGAGTGTTTCGCAGCCTGAAACATTCCCGCAACTTGGACCAGCACTGCTTCCGGGGAATGCGAAAGGTGCTGCTGCACTCAACGCTGTCGATGCTCACATACAACGCCACCGTGCTGGCCCGGCTGGATGCCGGAGACCGTCGTAATATGAGACAAATGCGGGTGAAGGAATCATAATATGGCCGTAGTATCCGAGTTTACTACCAAATTATGTCAATATGCAGAGGTATTCGTATTTTTTGTTGCAGCATATGAATCCCCCTGATATTCTTAAAGAAATCTCTTGGTGAATACATGGAGATGGATAAGGAGACGGGAAATGACTGAACTACATAACGGGGTCGAGAATGGCGAACTCGACCTGGAGGCTATGGACGAATACCTTCGGAGCGTTGGCGGAGATCTCGACCCGAACGTCATGGAGGAGTACCTTCGGAGTGTGGCAAAGGAAAACTTGTCGATTGAGGAGATTCGGGCACAGAGGATCTCCTTCGTGATGGGGATGCTTCCCCACGAGTCCACAATGACCCGCGAGCGGGTGGAGGAAATACTGCGCAGGTCCTACGGCTAGGTTGGCATGAATCTATTCGAGCTCGCTACCAGCGAGAACAATCCAGTCTACCAGCAAGTTGAGTCCGAAAATTACGCGAGGCACTACAGTTTTCTGCGATCAATGATCGAGTCCGCGATCAGCAGCGGAAAGACATGGCTATCTGAATCGCTCATCAAGGCTCTCAACTTTCATGCAATCGTGGGTCTCCACCCACAGGCCGGAATGTATCGTCCAACTGAGGTTACGGTAGGCACACACATCCCTCCTGATTTCTGGAGGGTGGAAGCCTTGATGGAGGACTTCGTAAACTACATCAACAGGAACTGGCACGACGCGGTTCCGTCGTTAGCCGCATATGCTCTCTGGAGGATCAACAACATCCATCCCTTCATAAATGGGAATGGGAGGACTGCTCGGGCAGTCTGTTATTACATCCTCTGCGTCAAGACCGGAGGGCTGTTGCCAGGCTCAACCATTGTTCCCGAGATCCTGCGCAACGATCCGATGCGGACACCGTACTACCATGCGTTGAGATACGCCGATGGTAGCGGCGATATCGGCCCTCTTTCACGGGTCGTTGTGGCAGCGCTGGCCCGGCAGGTGGGACAACCCCAACCCCAGGCTTGATTCCAACTACTGTCTACTGCAAAGCGACGAAGGCCCGGCCGACGCCGGGCCTCTGCTTTATCGCCCTACAGCCCCAGCAATTGAGCCTTTTTGGCGTCGAATTCTTCTTGTGTCAGGTATCCCCGCTCCAGCAGGGAAGCAAGGCGCTCCAAATCATCCAGCGAGGATGGCACAGGTGCTGCGGACGCTACTGCACCTCTCTCTGAACGAGACCTAACTCCGTCAGAGAAGTTGCGGAGGGAATCTCTATCGTCGATTCCCTCCAGCTTGAAACCTGAGCCACCCCTACCAGTTACCTGTAGCTCCGATACCGTCAGGCCAGTTTTGTGGCTGACGGCCTCGATATTCCTGTACGGCAAGTGCAGGACCTCTGCGCTACCCGTCAGTCCCTCGTCGAAAAAGATTACCCGCTTGTTGGTAGCTATGGCTACTGCATCATGGGGGACCATACGTCCTTTACCTGTGAGGTTTGCTTTGAGCAAACCTCCCACCACATGCTCGATTGATTCGTCGGAGTCGAGAATGTCGTAGAGCCTCTTGCGCTCGCTGGAGAATTTACCCTTTCTCCAGCGTTTTGGCCTTGCTAACTCCCATCCGTCGTCAATCGCTTGCCTTCTCGTGACCTGATCCAGCTCAGCACCGGTTATGCGGTGGAAGCGGAGAGCCTCAGCAAGGCCCCTTTTCTCTCTGGTAGACTCGATTACCTTTTGCCGACGTGCCTGCTTCTCTTCCTCCTTTTTTCTCCGGCGAGATTCGTTTTCTTCTTCGGCTATCCGATTCATCCAATTCCAGATTTGCATGGTCGTCTCCCTTACATGATCACCTAGTCCGCGCCATCCGGCAATCCTTGAAGACCAACAAGGAGTCCCACGTCAAGCCAGACACCTTGCATACAGCGGTTACAGAATCTCCAGGATTGAGCCGAATAACATCCCGGTCATTCTTGAAATCGAACTGGATCTGGTTCCATCCCGAAGCATCCGCATTCATCAGCACTTTGCCGCCATCATCGATCCTGTCGATCCACCCAAGCTCAACTGTAAACCAGCGATCTTTGTATTGGCTGTTGGCACGGGTCTCGTTGGCCTGGTAATCGAGCCATACTTGCATGGCATCGACAAAGGGCGGAGGGGTCGGCGTTGGAGAGGGAGTATGGGGATGGCTGCTGCCGCCACCATCAGGGCCACACTGAACCAACACCGCTATGAGAATTGCGACAAGGACAAAGAGGATGACGAGGAGAGTGACACATCCTCTGATTGCGGTGCCCATAGGAGGCTCCTTGCTGAGTCAGGATACCGGGCAGAATTGCCACAAACCACCTGGATTCCACACGAGCCAGCAAGGAGCACGAAGTGCCCTTCCTGACTACAGGCTCGATTGAGTTCCGTTTAGAACCCCGGAACCAAAAGGGTGGTTTGTGGCAGCGTTATCGTTACACAGAAAGGCCGCTGGCGTCTACTCAGCGGCCTTCGGAGTTGAATGTATCTGGCTCGAATCACTAGGAGCGCGGCGGACGCGGCAGACGACCAACCTTCCGCCCTTCCTTGAGCCACTTGATGAACTGCCTGACGGCGTAGATGTATGTCTGACTGCGTGCGTACGACAAGCGACCGTTCCGTTCCATGCTGCTCTGCCAGGCATCACACAGTCTCTCTAGGGTATTGACGAGATCCTGCTCATCCGTCCTTTTCTGCGTCATGGGGTGTTCTCTCCAGCGTCACGATGCGCCATCGCCCTTTGTCAAGGAGTTTTGCAATTTTCTAACACTGCCATCAGCCAAGAAATTACGTGACGACGGGTACGCGAAATTATCCCAACATCCCATCCGAGATAGGGTACAATTAACCTATGACTACGATAAATACCATAGAAGACTTGGTCAGAATTCTGAGAGAGCAGCCCGCTTGGGCCGAGGCCGTCAGGGCGGTGCTCCTCACCGAGGACCTGCTCGATCTGCCCGCCCGATTCGACCGTTTCGTCCAGTCCCAGGAGGAAACCAACCGAAGGCAGGAGGAAACCAACCGCCGCCTGTCCGAAACGCTGGCACAACAAGCTGAACTGCTGGCCGAGCTGAAGGAAATTAGCGAAGACAACAGGCAGCGGCTTACCAGCTTGGAAGAACGTGTTGGAAGTCTGGAGGGCCGATTTACGAGGATGGAGGGCCGGTTTGGAAACTTTGAGGGCGGACAGTACGAGGGAATGGTTCGCACCAAGGCTCTGGCCCGCGCCCACATCCAGCTTGGTTTTGAAGCCCCATACGTTGCCCTGCATCAGGAGGGTTTAGCAGACCCCCTGCTGGTCAGCGCTATTGCCCATGCAAGGCGGGATAACCTGGTGACGACTGAGGATTCTGGTGACCTCTTTGAGACTGACCTGATTATCTCGGACGGAAACAACCGCCATGCCGTCTTTGAGATTTCTCTCACAGCGGATACCAGCGACATCCTGCGAGCCAAGCAACGGGCTGGCATCCTCGAGACCATCACCAGCGGAGCCGTAATTCCGGTTATCATCACGGCCCGAATTGACGATGCGCGTTACGAACAGGCTGACGAAGAGGGAGTGATAGTCTTCGTAATCTCGTACCCGTGACGGCGCTACCTCTGGTCGCGGTAGTTGGGGGCGTCTATCGGCACCCAGTCTACCACCAGCCAGTCCACCAGCCGTGATGCGATGCGGGGCTTGGCGTCTTCCAGTTCCTCCATGGTTGAGGCGGTGGTGATGACCGTGGCCAGCCTGGCCTCGTGGCGGTGAACGATAATTTGGTAGAGCTTCTCCTCCGCCCACGGTGTGCTGTTTTCCGCGCCTAGGTCGTCGAGTATCAGCAGCGGGACGTTGAGCACCTGCTCGAAAAGCTCATCAAAGCCGACCATGCTGTTCGGGCTGTAGGTAGTACGTAGATGGTCCAGCAGCGTCGGCACGAAGGCGAAGAAGACTTGGCCCCCCTGCTGCAAGCTCTCTCCGGCTATTGCTACCGCCAGGTGCGTCTTGCCGGAACCGCGCGCTCCGGTCAGCAGCAGCCAGCCTTCCGGGAAGGTGGCGAAGGTGCGGGCCGCGCTGACAGCGTGAGCCAGCGTATCCCGGTCCTTCTCGGTTGCCTTGGGACTGCCCGCAGGATTGAAGTTGGTGAACTTCATCCGCTCCAGCATTTCAGGACGCACTTCGCCGATGCCCAAGGCCAGGCGGGTATTGAAGTGGCCCAACTGGAGGACTGTGGAACGCCCGTCGGCGGCTTCCAGGCGCGTACGGAGAGATTCGTCCAGCCGGGCCAGCGGGCCCCGGACGGTTACGACGGTTGGCAGGTTGTTGTTGTGGCGGTGGTAGATGACTTGAAACAGCTTTTCCTGCGCCCATGGGGTGGCGCTGTGGACGCCCAGATCGTCGAGCACCAGCAGAGGCACGTTGCGCACCTGCTCGAACAGCTCGTCGTAGGTCGTCTGGCTGTCGGGGGCGTAGGCGGCGCGCAAGTGATCCAGCAGGTCGGCCACCATGATGAAGAAGGTGGTCTGCTGCCGCTCGATGCAGCGGTTAGCGATGGCTGCCGCCAGGTGAGTCTTGCCGCTGCCGGATGGCCCGGTCAGCACCAGCCAGCCCTGCGGGTCTTCCGCGTAGGTTGCTGCCTGGGCAAAGGCTTCGGTGAACATTCGCCGGGCCCCGGGGTCGGCCAGCGGCCCTTCCGTCCGAGTGGCCGCGAAGGTGACGTGGGATAGGGACCCCAGGTTGCTGTACCGCCGCAGCGATTCGCGCCGCGAGGGCGATTCCTTATCGTCGTGGCACGATGGGCAGGGGACGGCCTGCCCGAACTCCGGGTGGCCGACGGGCATACGGCGCGTCACCCAGCCGGAGCCGTTGCAGGTGGCGCAGCGGTCAGCCTCGGCCGGTTCGGGAGGGTGCGCTGCGCCGCCGCCGTTGGTAGTCCTGGCTATACTTCTGGCGCTGATTCTGCGGAGAATGTCGCCCAGGCTTTCCATCGTCATTAGAATCACCCTTCCAGCCGCTCTTGCCTTCCGAACCCCAGCGCTTCAGGATGGCGTCAATGTATTGCCAACTGCGCTTGTTTTCCAGCGCCGCGATCTCGAATGCTTCCCGTATCCAGCCCGGCGGGTAGCGTTCCTCGGCTTCCTTGAGCCGCTCGGCGACGATGGGAGACAGAAGCCCGATGGTGTCTTCGTACAGAGCGAAGATGTTAGGACGCTCCTGCTGTCCAGCCGGTGCCTCGTCTGCGCCGAGAGCGGCCTCCCCCAGGTCGGCGCCCGTCTCCTTCAGGCGGCCAATGGCCCGGCGCCCGGCGTCGTTATTTAGCGCGAAGTACACCTTGCCCGACCCGGCTTCGTGGGCCAGGAACACGCCCCGGCGCACCGCCAGGCGCAGGCCGCGCCGGATTTCCTCCGCGGCGTCGCTGGGTTCGGCCTCTGCTTGCTCCGAGATTGTCGAAGGGCTTGCGTCAGTCGAAGGACGCAGCCCCCGCAGCAGCGCCGTGTCGGACAGAAACTCGTCGAGCGAGACGACTCGTAAACTCTGCCGCTTGTGGTGCAGCAGCCACAGTCCCCGCAGCGTCACCTTCAACTCCGCGACGTCGTGGATTTCCTCCAAGAGCGGGCCGAAGAGCGGGTCGGGCGTGGGCGTGTAGAGCGTGTCGCGGGGAAAGCCAGAGAAGACCATGCACTTCACCCCCCGGCTAATACTCTGGGACGCGGGCGAAGGAGTCGAAGCGCACCAGGTTGTCGCGGAACTCCAGTTGTATGCTGCCCGTGGGGCCGTTGCGGTGCTTGGCTACGATGATGTCGGCGATGTTCCTGGGATAGGGCTGCCCCGGACGCTGCTGCTCCCATTCCTCTTCGGTGGTGTAAAGGTCTTCGCGGTGAATGAACATCACCACGTCGGCGTCCTGCTCGATGCTGCCGCTGTCGCGTAGGTCGGACAGCAGAGGCCGGTGGCTGGGGCGGTTCTCCACCAGGCGGCTCAGTTGCGAGCAGGCTACCAGGGCGATGTTCAGGTCGCGGGCCATCGCCTTCAGCGACCGGGAAATCTCGCTGATCTCCTGCACCCGGTTGCCGGCGTAGCCGCGCCCCTGTCCCTGGACCAGTTGCAGGTAGTCCACCACCAGCAGGTCAAGGCTATGCTCCAGCGACAGCCGCCGCGCCTTGCTGCGCATCTCCACCATGGACTGGTAGGGAGTGTCGTCAATGTACACCGGCAGGTCGGAAAGCTGACCGATGGCGTCAATGATGCGCTGCTGCTCGGCAAAGGTGGTCAAATCCAGCCGCAACCGGTGGGAGTCAACCTCGGCCTCGGAGGACAGGATGCGCATGGCAAGCTGCTCGCGGCTCATCTCCAGGCTGAAGATGCCAGCGCTGGAGCCGTTGCGGGCGGCGTTCAGGCAGATGTTCAGGGCCAGGGTACTCTTGCCCAGAGAGGGGCGCGCCCCGAGTATCAGCATGTCCGACCGCTGTATCCCGCCCAGCAGTTCGTCCAGATCCGTGTAGCCCGACATGACCGGCCCGGTAGTGTCCGTCAGCGCTTCTACCGCGCCGGCCCGGCCCTGGAGGTATTCGTCGTAAATCTGCCGCAGGGGGATGAAGCCCCGCGCCTGCCCTGCTCCCCGGATGGCGAACAGGGTGTCTTCCGCCTGGCGCAGCGTCCCCTCCACGTCGTCGGTGTCGTTGTAGCCCAGGGCCGAAATCTGGGCGGCGGCATCAATGAGCTTCCGCATCGTGGAGGTACGGGAAACTATTTCGGCATATTCTTCTGAGTGGGCCGAGGTGGGGGTGATGGACACCAGGTGCGACAGGTACGCCATCCCGCCCACTTCGTCCAGCTTTTCAGTGCGGGCCAGTTCCCCGGCCAGAGTGAGCTGGTCAATGGCCTGGTCCCGCTGGAACAGAGACATGGCCGCGGCAAAGCAGAGCTGGTTGCGCTCGCGGTAGAAGTCGCCGGGTTGCAGTACCGGAGCGACCCGCGTAAAGCACTCTCCGTCAATCAGCAGCGAGCCGATGACGGCTTCCTCTGCCTCCAGGTTGTGAGGCAGCAGCCTTTCCGCGTAGAGAGTCATGGCCGGTTACTCTTCGGTCTCGGCGGTCACGTGAATGGTCGCGGCGATTTCCGTGGAGAAGCGCAGGGTGATGTCGTATTCCCCCGGCTCGCGGATGGGTTCGGGCACCTCGATCCAGCGGCGTTCGATTTCGCGGCCAGTGACCTCGGCCAGCGCCATGGAGATATGAGTGCTGGTGATTGCGCCGTAGTAGCGTCCGGTAGGGGTGACGCGGG
The DNA here is from genome assembly GCA_009840175.1 of Chloroflexota bacterium. Taxonomy (GTDB): domain Bacteria; phylum Chloroflexota; class Dehalococcoidia; order Lucifugimonadales; family UBA3495; genus VXOI01. The sequence continues at coordinate 59,307 of VXOI01000043.1, forward strand.
CCTGCACGGTGATTTCGGTTTCGTCCAGAGCTTCCTTAATCTCTTCCAGCACCTGGGTCTCGCGCATCCGCACTTCGTCGCCAGCGGACTTGATCTTGTGCAGACGCTTCAAGACTTCGGGAGTGGCCATCACGGCCAAGCCCTGGGGCAGCAGATAGTTGCGGGCGTAGCCGTCGGGAACCCGCCGCACCTCGCCGGCGCGGGCCTTGTTGGGTACGTCCTGGGTGAAAACAACTTCCATAGGAATCACATCCGTTGCATTCTAGGGATTGCCGCCATTATACGCCGACAGCGGGGCGCGGCGAAAGCGGCGGGTGTCATGGCTTTAAGCATATACCGGGCCGCTCCATGCCGCCCAAGCCATTTCCCTCTGATACAATCAACTTGTCCGGCGTGGAATCCCCAAATGCGCGGACACGGAGCCGGTAATGACCACCACAAAATATCGCACCGGAATGAAGATGTCCCTCGACGAGTTCCTGTCCCTCGGTAAGACCGACGGCAAATGGGAACTCGACGACGGAGTGCTTTACATCATGGCATCTGGCACACGCGACCATCAATTCCTGATACTCCAGTTTTCCCGGCGTCTTGATGATTACTTGGACGGTTTTGAGCAGTCGCCAGCCCATTTCTACCACGAAATGACGACCATTCTGTCCCGGGAACTGCAACGCGCTCCGGAACCCGATATAGTCATCGTCCGTGAAGGGCGACCGGGCATCCTGGAAGGCCGGTGGGTTGAGGGAGCGCCCGACATCGTGGTGGAAATCCTGTCCACCGACCGCAGCCGCGACCTGGTGCGCAAGCGGCGGATATACGCCGAGGCGGGGGTGTTGGAATACTGGCCGGTAGACCCCCGCAACGACACCGTGATCCAACTGGAACTGCGGGATGGCCAGTACGTCGAGCGTGCCGTGCTGGGCGCCGATGACGTTCTGACCACTCCGCTGCTGCCGGGCCTGTCCATTCCGCTGGCCGACATATTCCACCACCGCCGCCGTCCGCCCCGGGACAGCGAGTAGGGAGCGTTCATGGGATTCATCGAAGGTGTAGAGGAACGCTGCCTGCCCATCCGCAAAGCCATCCTGGAGCACCCCTTCGTCGTGGGCATCGGGCAGGGCGACCTGGACGTGGAGCGGTTCAGGTACTACGTGGCCCAGGATTATGTGTACCTGATTGACTACGCCCGCGTGCTGGCGCTGGGAGCGGCGCGGGCGCCGGAGCTGGAGGTGATGTCGTGGTTTGCCGGGCTGCTGGATGAGACGCTGAACACCGAGATGGAGTTGCACCGGGGCTACTGCGCCCAGTTCGGCATCAGCCGCGAAGAACTGGAGGCCACCCGGCCCGCGCCGACTACGGTGGCGTACACCTCGTACCTGCTGCGGGTGGCGTCCCAAGGTAGCTTAGGGGAGCTGGCCGCCTCGCTGCTGCCGTGCCAGTGGGGGTACTGGGAAATCGGTGAGCACCTGGCCCGGCGGGGCGCCCCGGCCCACGCGCCGCTGTACGCCGAGTGGGTGGGTATGTATTCGTCCGACGAGTTCCGCGACCTGGCCCTGCACCTGCGGACGCTGACCGACAGCCTCGGCAGCATCGCCTCACCAGCGGAGCAGGCCGCGATGGAGGCGGCCTACGTCACCAGTCTGCGCCTTGAGTACCAGTTCTGGGACATGGCCTGGCGGCTGGAGGAGTGGCCGGTTTAGGGAGACGGGGCTTTCAGTTATTCCCTTGTATCACTGTGAAGACAGTGCGTTCAGAGGTTCACCTCTTCACAGTGCAGCCGTCATTCCTGCGAAGGCAGGAATCCAGGGGCTTTGTTCCCACCAGGACGGCATTAGCAAAGAGGTTCTGGATTCCTGCCTTCGCAGGAATGACGGCTGGTCTGCCTCCAAACCCCAAAACGCGATTGTCTTACCTCTTAACCGCCCGGAACACCCACACGGGGAATGAGAACAGAAAGTCCCCATCTTCTTCCGGTTCGCCCACCTGGAACGTCTCCCTGACTTCGGGCGGCCCCTCCTGGAACTCCCGGCGTAAGGCGGCAACCTCGTCTTCAGGCACCCTTGTCCGCATCACCCAGTCGTTGAACCACAGATATACCCGCTCGTCCTCGCTCCCCACGACCTCGAAGCCGCGGTCGGCCAGCATCTGCCGGATGACGGAAACCTTCCGGTCCTCGACGTGGCTGAAGTCGCGGCGCAGCTCGACCTCGTTCTGCCACCGGGCCATATCGTCGTCCTCCGGGGCGACGGTGTCGGCCATCACCAGCGAACCGCCGGGGCGCAGCGCCCGTTGCGCCTCGTCCAGAGCCGCCTCGAAGTCGCGGAAGTGGTGGGCGGCCTTGCGGCTGGTGATAAGGTCGAGGCTGGCGTCGGCGAAGGGCAGCGCCTCGGCAGCGTTCTGCACCAGCCCGACGTTGGGCAAGCCACGCTCGCCGCTGATGCGCCCGGCCTGCCGCAGCATCGGCTGGGTGATGTCGCTGGCGATTACGCGCTCGGAGACCTCTGCCATGGCGAAGGCAGTGAACCCGGCGCCGGTACCGATGTCCACGGCCCAGCGGTAGGGCATGGCCTCCGCCCCGTCACCCTGGGCCTGCGCCTCATCGCCCTGAAGTCCCGACCTGTCACCCTGAGCTTGCCGAAGGGCCGGGTTGGTCAGCTTCTGTACCGATTCCAGGCTGTCGTCGCTGATGTGGACCTTGCTTTCGGCGTAGATCCCAGCCTGCGGGCCGAACATCTGCTGGGCCAGAGTGCCGCCGGACTGTTCCTGACTCTGCATCACGGGTACTCCAAACACAGTAGGGGCGGGTTTCACAATGACAGGAGTAGGGGGGGGGTTGAAAACCCCCCCCACCGATTTTGGGTGTTGGGGGGGAGGGGTTTTTACAAACACCAAACCCCAAACAGGAGGGTGTGGGGCTTTGTTTATAAAC
>VXOI01000213.1 GCA_009840175.1 Chloroflexota bacterium
GAATATACTTCATCAAATTTCCGCATTTTGAGTAGGTAATTGCGAATATTATGATTGCAAATTCCGAAAATTTGCGGAGAAATATACGAATATCGGAGAACAGAAGGCAAATTATCTAGTGAATTGGTTTTTGAACTGCACTGGCATTCGTTGCTTGGCGTCGTGGAAACGGATTCCGAGGAGGATGAGAGATGCTGCTTCAGCGGATAACAAAGCCTTCGGCCTTGTCCCTTCTGGCAATTGCACTGCTGCTGGGTTTCATCGTGGCCTGCGGCGCATCGGCAACGGCGACCCCCGAACCAGATGCCACTTCGCCGCCGGCACAGGTGACCGCGGCTCCGGCGGCCACGGCCGCTCCTGCCGCTACCACGCCTCCGCAACAGGCTGAGGCAACCAAGCCATTCGGCGTTGAGGCTACGAGAGCGCCGGTCGCCGCTCCCACGGCAGTGCCAACACCTGCGCCTGTTGCGGCAGGAGCAGCATGGACCGGCGTGGCGGAAGGCGGCAAGCACGGCGGTATCCTGCCGGCCTACCACGTTGGCAACCCCGGCGTCTGGGACCCGCACCGCAGTCCGTCGGGGGCCAGCATGGCGGCCATTTCCAAGGCTTACAACCAGGTGCTGCAATGGAACCCCATCAAGGCCGGCGAAATCATCGGCGACTTGGCCGAGACCTGGGAAGTGCAGGATGAAGGCAACACCTACCTGTTCCACATTCACGACGGCGTACAGTGGTGGGATGGGGAGACGCTGGACGCGGAAGACGTGGCCTTCAGCATCAACCGCATGATCGAGCCCGAAGAGCCCAGGCCACGGTCGGGTATTATCAGGACCTACGTTGAAAGCGCAGAGGCGATTGACCCGTCCACGGTCCAGGTAAGCCTCAAGTACCCTGCCGCGGCCTTCTTCTCATACATGGCCTCGGACTACATGAAGATAGTGTCCCCTCACGCTATTGAGGCTGGCCTCGACATCAACAACTTCGACAACGTGATGGGTTCCGGCCCCTTCCGGCCCGTAGAGTTCAAGCAGGGCGACGTGGTCCGCTACGAGCGGAATGAAAACTACTTCAAGGGAGAGTTGCCCTACTTCGACGGAATCGACAACTTCATCATTGTGGACAACGCGAGGGCCATAGCCGCCTTCCTGGCGGAGCAGGTCCACATGTGTAACTTCCCTTACTGCGACTTCATCCTGGAAGAGTTCCTGCAACTGGAATCAGACGGGGTGGACATACTGAAAATCTGGTGGGAAGCTCCGTCGATTATCGGATGGGGCAACCTGAACGTGAACAACCCACCGCTGGACAACCCCAACGTGCGACGGGCCATCTACCTGGCCATCGACCGGCAGGAGATAATAGATGCGGTGGGAGGCCCGCTGGAGCACAGTATCGGTTCTCCGTTCCCGCCGTCCTATTCGCGCACGGAGGAGGAGATTCTCCAGATACCCGGCTTCCGAAAAGGGGCTGACGGGCAGAAAGACCCGGCCGATCTGGAAGAGGCCCGCAGGCTGCTGGCCGAGGCCGGATTCCCCAACGGCGAAGGCTTCCCCAAGATGGACATGGTGATACGCACCGTGGTAGCCGTCTACGCCGATATGGGGGCGATCATCAAGCAGCAGCTCCGCGACAACCTGGGCATAGAAGACATCGAACTGAGGCTGATGGAGAGCGCTGCCGGTCTCCAGGCTTACCGGCAGGGCGAATGGGACATGGCAGCCCAGTTCGTGGGCCTGATCAACACGGACCCGGAGGACATCCTCCAGCAGGTCTACAACGAGAAGGGCGCGTGGAACTGGAGCCGCTGGAGCGATCCCAAGTACGAAGAATTGTTCGCGCGCCAAAGTGCAGAGCAGGACCCGGCCAAGCGGCGGGAGGCGCTGCGGGAAATGGAGCTATTCCTGTACGAGACTCCCAAACACGCCATTGAACTGTTCTGGAAGAAGCACGCCTGGGTGGTCAACAACAAGATTGGCGGCTTTGAGGCCGCGCCCGAACTGGTCAACTGCTGTATGAAGCTGGAGCATCTCTGGTACAAGTAGTCCGGAGGCGACCCCACCATTAGCTAGAATCTCTGACCTTCTCCTGCGGGAGGGGGTCAGGGCGGCGCCGTTAAACAGCGTGGCAAGCCCGACGCATCGGAGGCCTGATGCAACAGTACATCATCAAACGGGTGCTCCTCCTGATTCCTACCATTCTGCTGGTGACGATCATCGTCTTCGCCCTGATCCGGGTGATTCCGGGCGACCCGGCGCTGCTGGTGCTGGTTGGCCCCAGCGGCGAAGGCACCTTCACTGAAGAGCAGTTGGAGGAAATGCGGCGCCGATTGGGCACCGACCGCCCGGTACACGAGCAGTACGGCGTGTGGATGTGGGGCTTGCTCCGGGGCGACCTGGGCGATTCAATCTTCTACGAGCGCCCGGTGACAGACCAATTGGGCGAGGCCGTCCCTGTAACCCTGGAGCTGGCAGTCTTGGGGATGCTGCTCAGCTTCATCGTGGCGGTGCCGTTGGGCGTCGTGGCCGCGCTCAAGCAAGACACATTCGTTGACCATATCGCCGGTCTCATCTCCTTTACGGGAATCGGCGTGCCTACATTCGTCGTCGGAGTGCTCATCATCTATCTGCTGGTCACGCTCTTCGGCTGGCTCCCGCCGCTGGGCTACGCGGACCTTTGGAGCGACCCGGGCAAGAATCTCCAGCAGATGATCTTCCCAGCGTTGGCGCTGGCTTTCTACAATCTGGCGTTCACGGCGCGGGTGACGCGCTCCTCCATGCTGGAGGTGCTGCGGGAGGATTACATCCGCACCGCCCGCTCAAAGGGCCTGTCCGAGCGGGTGGTTATCTTTCTGCACGGCCTTAAGAACGCCTGCCTGCCGGTAATCACGGTTTCCGGCTGGCAGTTGGCCCGGCTGATGGGCGGGACCGTCATCATAGAGAGCATCTTCCTGGTGCCGGGAATGGGCCGACTGCTGGTGGAGAGCATCTTCCAGCGGGACTATCCCCTGATCCAGGTGGAAGTGCTGGTGATAGCGGCGATGATTCTCTTCGTGAATCTCGTGGTGGACATCGGCTACGGCCTGCTGGACCCCAGAATTCGCTACGGATAGGTTGATGCGGTGAGAGACTTTAGTGAAGCGCAGGCTGTTTCCGCGTCGCTGGACACGATGCGTCCCAAAGCGACGTGGACGAGCCACATAACCAGCTTTGCCAAGCGCAAGCCCTTCGGCGCCTTTGGTGCCGTGGTGATGGTGCTGCTGATCCTGATTGCGGCGCTGGCCCCGGTCATCTCGCCCTACGACCCCTACCGGGTCCACGTCGGCAACAAGTACGCCAGCCCCGGAGAGGTGGAGGTCAAAAAAGGCGGGACTTTCCTGCTGGGCAGCGATCACCTGGGGCGTGATACCTTCAGCCGTTTGATCTACGGCTCGCGCATCTCCCTGTACGTGGGGCTGGTCAGCGTGGCCATCGGCGTGACCATCGGGTCGGTCATCGGCATCGTCAGCGGCTATTTCAGCGGCAAGTTCGACCTAGTGGTGCAGCGCATAGTTGACGGGTTCATGGCCTTTCCGCCTTTGATACTGGCGCTGACCATCATGGCGGTGCTGGGGCAATCCCTGGAGAACGTCATCATCGCCGTGTGCGTCGTGCTGATACCCGGCGCGGCCCGGTTAATTCGCTCGCGGGTGCTGAGCCTGCGGGAGATGGACTATATCACGGCGGCCAAGGCCGTTGGCTGCGGCAGCGGGCGGATAATGTACCGGCACATCCTGCCCAACACGCTGGCCACCTACATCGTGTTCGCTACCATCACTCTGGGCTGGGCGATCATCGTGGAGGCCTCGCTCAGCTTCCTGGGGCTGGGAACGCCGCCCGACGTGCCGTCCTGGGGCGGGATGCTGGCCGTTGCCAGCCGCCAGTGGATCGAGGTCTCGCCCTGGCTGGTGCTGTTCCCGGCGTTGGCGCTCAGCATCGTGGTGATTGCGTTCAACGTGCTGGGGGACTCCCTGCGGGACATCATGGATCCCCGGTTGCGCGGCACCAACTAGGCCGATACGACTCCGGGAATTTTATTCGGCCCTCTGAGTCTGGGGCAGTCTTTCAAAGGCTGCCCCTTCACCTATCCTGCCTACTGCCTGCCTACTGAAAGACGTCGACTGACGTGGTGCCTGCGCCTGTGCCGCCGTTCTGTTAAAATCCCTCCATATTCAGTTCTGGAAAATCTGACTGCATCATTTTGAGAGGTGCATCGAGATGCCTTCGTTTACGGACAAGCTCACGGTCAACGGCTCGGAAATGGATATGTACGCCGCGGTTCCCAGCGGCGGCGCTGCGCCCTACCCGGCGGTGGTCATCGCCTTCCACGTCGGCGGGCTGGACGAGTTCGACAAGGTCATGGCCGACCGGCTGGCCGAGGTCGGCTATGTGGCCGTGGTGCCCGACCTGTTCCACCGCTACACCGAGGAACAACTGAACGGCCCCCGCCTGGAGCGGCTCAACTACCTCAACGACCCGGACATCATCGCCGACATGAACGCCGCCGTGGACTTCCTGGTCGCCGACTCCCACGTGGACAGCGACCGCATCGGCGTCACCGGGTTCTGCATGGGCGGGCGCATTGCTTGGATGATGGCCGCGTCCAACCCCATCTTCAAGTGCACCGTCCCCTTCTACGGCGGCAACATCATGGGCATCTGGGGCAACGGCGCGCAGACCCCCTTCGACATGACATCCAACATCAATTGCCCCATGCTCTTCCACTTCGGCTCCATTGACGTCAACCCGTCGCTGGAGGACAGAGACAAGTTGGAAGCGGAACTGAACCGGCTGGGCAAGACCTTCGAGTTCCACACCTACGAGGGCGCAAACCACGCCTTCATGGACTTCAACAACCCCGACCGCCACCACCCGGAAGCTGCCGCTGCCGCCTGGCCGCGCACCATCGAGTTCTTCGACAAGCACCTGAAACCCGCGACGGTAGCCGCTTAAGAAGTTCCCTCAAACGCTTGATGCAAATTACCGTCATTCCTGCGAAGGCAGGAATCTAGGGCGTCAAGAGGCAGGGAATGCGTCCGTCCGGTTGGTATGTTCTGGATTCCTGCCTTCGCGGGAATGACGGGCGTGAGCGCTGGAGCGTTGATTGTCAAATTGCGGGCCAGAAATTTGCGTCAAGCGTCTCAAGGGAGAGAGAACTAAAAAGGAGAAGCTGATGCCTCGAGTGTCATTGGACCTGGAAAATGCCGCCGACCTGGCGCTGCTGAACGCCGACGGATGGCGGGTGGCGATGGGCGTGGTTCCCGGAGAACCCAACCAGGGCCTTGTCGCCGAAATGCGGGAAAGCCCGGCCCGGCTTCCCGACTACGACGATTCATGGTGGGAGCAGAATGCCGACATCCAGGAACGCCGCTCCGTCGGCTTCACCTTCGCTTGGTACCGGCTGAGGTTCACCATTCCAGCCACCGTGAAGGGCGAGGATGTGGCCGGTCGCCGGGTCTGGTTCGAGACCAACGTGGACAACTACGGCGAGGTCTACGTGGACGGGCAGATTGACCGCAACTTGTGGGTCATCACGGGCAATAACACCCCCAAGCGCATCCTCATCGAAGACAGCGCCGTCCCCGGCGCCGAGCACGTCGTCGCTGTTCTGGTGGGCAACGCCCCTCTGGCCGAGCCTGTGGGCACCATATTCATCCGCTACGCCGTTCTCGCCGTCGAATAAGAAACCCAGGTCGGAGAAGGATATGCCCTATTCAGTGCAGACACTCACAGTGGGCGATTCGGAAATGTCCGCCTACCTGAGCACACCCGAGGGTGATGGCCCCTTTCCGGGAATGGTTGTCATTCACCACGCCCCAGGCGTGGATATGTTCATCCGCGAGATAGCCGACAACCTGGCGCGGGAAGGATACGCCGCCGTCGCCCCCAACCTGTTTCACCGCATCACCGACGAGATGGTTGAGCAGACCGGGCGCAGCAAGCGCGACCAGCTAAGCGACCCGGACATCATCGCCGACGTGAACGCCGCCGTAGACTTCTTGCAATCCCACGCTTCCGTTGACCGGGAACGTCTGGGCATCACCGGATTTTGCATGGGCGGGCGGGTGGTCTGGTTGGCCGCCTGCACCAACCCGAACTTCAAGGCCGCGGTTCCATTCTACGGAGGCAACATAATGGTGCCCTGGGGCGCCGGGGATGTGGCCCCCTTCGAGCTGGCCAACGGCATCAACTGCCCGATGCTTTTCCACTTCGGCGAAATTGACGCCAACCCGTCGCAGGACGATATGCGTAAGCTGGACGACGAACTGACGCGCCTGAGCAAGCCCCATCGCTTCTACTCCTACCCCGGCGCGGACCACGCCTTTATGAACCGCTATATGCCCCAGCGCCATCACCGAACCTCGGCGGAAATGGCGTGGGCGCGGACCCGCGAGTTCCTGGCCGAGCAGCTTCAACCCGCACCCGTCGGCTAACCCCATAATCCCCTCTCCCTCAGGGAGAGGGTTAGGGTTAGGGTGAAATCCTGGCATCAAATAACGCGCCCATGCCTGAGAAACTATCTCAAATCATGGCGGATTACCCAATCCGTCATTCCCGCGAAGCCTGTCCTCGTGAAAACGGGGAGCGGGAATCCAAAACCTCGTTGCCCCTCTTTACAATACAGGAAGGATTCTTACAACACGTTTTGAGATAGTTTCTAAATGCTCCACTTTAGATTCCCGCGAAGGCGGGAATGACGCATACCGGAGGTTCCGATGACAACCAGCCGCTCCTACGCTGGCACGACTGCCGCCCCTGAGTTCCCTGATGGCTTGGAGTGGGTCAACTCCGACCGGGCGCTAACCATGGAGGAGTTGAAGGGCAAGATCGTCATCCTCGACTTCTGGACCTACTGTTGAGTGAACTGCATGCACATTTTTCCGCAGTTGCGGAAACTGGAACGCAAGTACGCCAGCGAGTTGGTGGTAGTGGGCGTTCACTCGGCCAAGTTCCCCACCGAGAAGGAGACCGACAGCCTGACCGCCGCCGTGCGCCGCTGCGAGCTGGAGCATCCGGTTATCAACGACGCCGAGTTTCAGGTCTGGCAGCAGTATTCCTGCCGCGCTTGGCCCACGCTGATGTTCATTGACCCTCGTGGCAACGTCATAGGCAAGCACGAAGGCGAGCTGACCTTCGAGCAGTTTGATACCCTCATGTCCGGCATGGTGGCGGAGTTCGACGAACTGGGCATCATGCAGCGTTCGCCGTTGCCCACCACGCCGCCGCCCGGCCCGCAGAACGCCCTCAGCTTCCCCGGCAAGGTCTTGGCGGACGAGGCTGGCAGACGGCTGTTCATCGCCGACACCAACCACAACCGCATCATCGTTTCGTCCTTCGACGGCGACGTGAAGCAGGTAATCGGCTCCGGGGAAGAAGCCCTGGTTGACGGCTCGCTGGTGCAGTCGGCCTTCAATCACCCGCAGGGCATGGCTATAGACGGCGACATACTCTACGTCGCCGACACCGAGAATCACGCCATCCGCCGCGTTGACCTGCAAGCCGGACACGTGGCGACCATCGCCGGAACGGGTGAGCAAGGCTACGACCGCACCGGGGGACGCCCCGGACGCTCCACCAGCCTCAGCTCTCCTTGGGACGTGGTACTGCACAACGGCGTGGTCTACATCGCCATGGCCGGAATTCATCAGCTCTGGTCGCTGGATCTGGAAACCGGCATCGTCGGCCCTTACGCGGGCAGCGGTCGCGAGGCCATCACCGACGGGCCGCTGGCAACGTCAGCCCTGGCCCAGCCCAGCGGCATTACCACCGACGGCGAGCGGCTGTTCTTCGCCGACAGCGAGACCAGCGCCATCCGCAACTGCGACCTCGACCCCAACGGCTCCGTGCGGACGATCATCGGGCTGGGGCTGTTCGAGTTCGGCGACGTGGACGGCGACGACTTCCGCGTGCGGATGCAGCACCCCATCGGCATCACCCACCATGTGTCTGACGATGGCGGGGGCGTGCTGTACGTGGCCGACACCTACAACCACAAGATCAAGCGGGTGCTGCCCAAGACCCGCTCCGCCTTCACCGTGGCTGGCGTCGGCAAGCCGGGCCACGTGGACGGCCCCTTCGCCCAGGCCCGCTTCTCCGAACCCAGCGGTCTTAGCATCGCCAACGGCATGATGTACATCGCCGACACCAACAACCACGCCATCCGCGTTGCTGACATGGAAACCGGCGAAGTCGCAACGCTGGAACTGACCGGACTATAGGGCCGAAGCGCGATGGGGTTCCAATTTAAGTGTCTTTCCGCCAGACAACCCGTCATTCCCGCGAAGGCGGGAATCCAGGCCACCGTCTACAACTGATTGAACCTTCTAATTCGGAATGCTGCCGCGAAGCTCAGGGGTTTGACATGGAACCCCCGCGCTTTCTCTTTGTGCACACACGGTGCCTACCGTACACCCTCTGAGAAAATCAGCTAGTGTTACGGCCTGTTGATCACCATTATCCGGTCGCGCCGCGCCAGATCCTGCTCGGCAGTGATTTCCGCGTCGGGAAATTGTTGGAGCGCGATGGCTTCGGCGGCAGGGAACTGTTCCGGATCCAGCTCCAGCAGGATGATGCCGGGGCTGTTCAGCTTGTCGGGGGCTTGGGACAGCAGGCGGCGCACCAAGTCTAGACCGTCCGGCCCGCCGTCCAAGGCCAGTTGAGGCTCCTGGTGCACTTCGGGCTGGAGCACGGGAATGCGGTCAGTAGGGATGTAGGGCAGGTTGGCGACGATTAAGTCCACCGGCTCCGGCAGCGGCTCCAGCAGGTCGCCGTGGCCCAGCCGCACCCGGTCGTGGACGGAATGGCCGCGGATGTTGTAGGCGGCCACGTCCAGGGCCGGCTCGGAAATGTCCACGGCGTATATGCGGGCGGCAGGCAGGTGGATGGCAAGGTTGACCGCTATGGCTCCGCTGCCGGTGCCCACGTCGGCGATGGTGAGTTCCCTCGTCTCCATGCCCATCAGCGCCATGAACAGCGTGTGCTCCACCATGCCCTCGGTCTCGGGGCGGGGAATCAGCACGTCGGGCGTCACCACCACGTTGATGCCGTAGAACTCGCGGTAGCCTATGATGTACGCCAGCGGTATCCGTTCCAACCGCTGCGCCACGATTTCGGCCAACTGCTGGGCTTCGCTGGCGGGAACCTCGGCCTCCTGCTCGGCGAAGATGTTCTGGCGGGTCATCCGCATCACCGTCATCACCATCACCTCCGCCTCGAGGCGGGCGTCGGGAATGCCGACGGCTTCCAGCGTCTGATGGGTTTCTCGGATTGTTTCGCGGACGCTTGACATGGGCGTGACGGCTTTATACCCCGGCCTCGGCCAGCAGACGCTCCTCTTCCCAGGCGACCATTCGGTCAATGATGTCACCCCAGTAGCCGTCCATCAAGCGTGGAATGCCGTGAAAGGTTGTACCGCTTCGATGGTCGGTTACGCGGTCCTGCGGGTAGTTGTAGGTTCGGATTTTCTCAGCCCTTTCCGCCCCCCCAACTTGGGAGCGGCGGGCTTGCGTGATTTCCGCGTCGTGCCGCTCCTGTTCGGCCTCGAACAAGCGTGCCCGCAGCATTGCCATCGCCCGTTGCTTGTTCTTGTGCTGCGAGCGTTCGTCCTGGCAGACTACGGTAACTCCCGAAGGCTCATGCACGATACGGACCGCAGTGGCGACCTTGTTGACGTTCTGCCCCCCGTGGCCGCCGGCGTGAAAAATGTCTATTCGGAGGTCACCGTCGTTCACCTTGACCTCCACTTCGTCCGCTTCCGGCAGGACGGCGACGGTGGCCGTGGACGTATGGATGCGTCCCTGGGCTTCGGTTTCCGGCACGCGCTGGACGCGGTGCACCCCGCTCTCATACTTGAAGCGACTGAATGCTCCCTGCCCTTGGACCTCGAACACTATTTTGTTGAAGCCGCCGACCTCGCTGGGATTGGCGTCCATGACGTCCACTTCCCAGCCACGGTTCTGGGCATAGCGGCTATAAGCGCGGTAGAGATCCCGGGCGAAAAGCCCGGCTTCGTCGCCGCCGGTGCCAGCCCGGATTTCGATTATGACGTCGCGCTGGTCGTTGGGATTCTTGGGCAGCAGGGCGGTCCGCAGGGACAGTGTTACTGTTTCCAGAAAGGCACGGTTGGATTCCAGTTCTTCCCGCGCCATCTGGGCCAATTCCGGCTCCGTGCCTTCCTGGATCAGCGCTTCCAGGTCGGCAATTTCCTCCAGCAACAGACGGTAATTGCGGGCTATGTTGACCAGTTCCTCCAATGACGCGCGCTCCTTTGCGAGCGCCTGAACCTTCTCGTAGTTGACCACCACTTCCGGGTCGGCCATAGCCGACGAAATTTAATAGAAGCGGGGAACGATGGGCGGGCGTTTTTCGATAATGCAAGTCAATGGCGAGCCTGCTGTACGACAAAAAATCATATGACGTAGTTTA
>VXOI01000006.1:0-4068 GCA_009840175.1 Chloroflexota bacterium
CCCATAGGCAGGATTCTTCCCCTTTGGCAAGCTCAGGGTCAGAATGACAGACGGGTCAGAGGCGCAGGATTTTGATTTTGCGGACATTTCCGGTCATTTCGGGGCTTTGGCTGAATCCTGTAGGAGTTAGGCTGTTGGAGGTTTTCACCCTCACCCTAACCCTCTCCCTCAAGGGAGAGGGAATATCCGGACTGCGTAAGTCCTATCCTGATAGGAGTCAGGCTGTTGGGCAGGACGCCTTCACTCCTTCGGCGGGGCCAGGACAGGTCCAACCCTCTGGATGTACAGGATGGAGGTTGGCGGTTGCGCTGGCCTGCTGGCGGGGGGACAGGCGGAAGAAACGGTTTTCCATGCCATTTCGTGCCGCTCCAACCAGGCGAAGGGACCAGGTTGTGTCCGGGGTTGGCCTTATTCCCGGGGCCTGGGTGTGGGTTGGGGCTGCGGGTCCTCTTGTTCTTGGCGGTCATGGGACATCAGGGAGCCTCAGTGGCTGTATGGATTTCGTCCTGTGGCAAAAGGATGGGGATTTGCGTAACGTCATTATAAGATAATAGTACTAATGTTCGCAAGAAGGGTGTACGGTGGGGCAGGGCCTTTCGATTATCGTCTGAATCAGGATTTTCAGGAATAAAGGATGAACAGGATTGGAGTTACGCAATTGGAGAGGACGCCCTCACCCTAACCCTCTCCCAGAGGGAGAGGGAATAATCGAAAGGCCCTGGACGGTGGGCAGGGTCTTTTCAAGGTAATGTCTGAATCAGGATAGGAGTTACGCGGTTGGAGATTTTCACCCTCACCCTAACCATCTCCCTCAAGGGAGAGGGAATAGCTGAACTGCGTAACTCCTATCAGGATTAAAGGCTGTTCAGGATGTGGGAATATGTGGAATATCCTGATTTATCCTACAATCCTGTAAATCCTGATAGGAGTTACGCAGTTGGAGAGAACGCCCTCACCCCCGCATCAAGTGCGGGGCAGGCTCTAACCCTCTCCCAGAGGGAGAGGGAACAGCTTTCAACTGCGTAACTCCTATCCTTATTCTGACAATGCGAGGGGCTGGACATGAGCTTGGGCAGAGCGCCGGGCGTGGTGGTGCTGGGCGGCATAAATATGGACCTGGTGACCTACTCCGAACGCTTCCCGGGAGCCGGGGAAACCATTGCCGGCGAGCGGTTCCTGACCTACGCCGGCGGCAAGGGCGCGAACCAGGCGGTGGCCGCAGCCCGCATGGGGGCGCGAACGGCGATGGTGGGTCGCGTCGGCGACGATCTTTTCGGGCCGCAGTTGGTGGACGGCCTGCGTTCCGAGGGCATAGACGCCTCCTGGGTGTCGGTTGCGCCAGGGGAATCGTCGGGCATCGCTTCCATCTGCATTGACCGCACCGGCCAGAACCGCATCATCCAGGTGCTGGGCGCAAACTCCGCCTGCGGCGAGGAGCAGGTCACCGCTGTGGGAGCGGCCCTGCTGGGAGCCGACACATTGATGCTGCAACTGGAAGTGCCCATGGAAGTGTCGCTGGCGGCGGCGCGAGCGGCGCGAGCGGAAGGCAAGACGGTGATACTGGACCCCGGCCCGGTCCGCGCCATGCCCCCAGTCCTGTTTCATTTTTGCAGCATAGTCACCCCTAACGAGACCGAGGCCGAGGCCATAGTCGGTTTCCCGGTCAACAACCGGGACACCGCGGCGCGGGCGGCAGAGGCTATACGGTCTCGCGGGGCCGAGGCTGCGGTGGTCAAGCTGGGCGCTCAGGGAGCTTACTACGCATCGGCGGAAGCATCGGGGTTTCAACCCGCCTTCCCTGTCAGGGCGTTGGACACGGTGGCGGCGGGCGACGCCTTCAACGGCGCTTTGGCCGTCTGCCTGGCGGAAGGCGCGACGATGGCAGACGCGGTGCGGGTTGCCTGCGCCGCCGGAGCGCTGGCAGTCACCACCACGGGCGCTCAGGACTCGATGCCGAGCCGGGCGGCGGTGGATGCGCTGCTGGCTTCGGGGTAGCGAGGCTAACCGCTGGCTTTACGTCCAGGCCAGAGGCGCACGACCGCCATCCCGACAGTTGAGGCAAGCCAGCACAGGAACAGCAGGCCGAAGGGCCACCAATAGAAGGCAGCTTTGATTTCCAGAGTGATGCCCAGCACTCCCATCAGTGTAAGAAACAACGAAGAGGATGCAGATGTTGTTGCGAAAAGGTCTGTAACTCTTTCTCCCGACGCCCGAGCCAGGGCAAAGCCGGTGATTACGAATCCCAACGACAAGACCGTGGCGCAGGCCGCTGCCTTCCAGAACCCGTCGGAGTCGGCCCCGGCCCAAAGTCCCACCATCAGCAGCAGCAATGCCGCCAACGCCATGACCGGGGCTACCGGACGCAAACGCCGACCTAGTCCCGAACGTGGAATGGCAGTTCCCCCCAATGTCGTCAGGAAGAAGCCGCCGACCAGCAACGCAGTTAGCAACAACTTCCCCCGTGTCTTGGTATACTCCAGCGTGCCGACCATAAAAGCTACAACGGCCACCGCCGCCATCAGCGCCAACAGCACTCCGGCAGCATGGGTGTAGGGGTGGCCAAGCCAGGCTGGCAGCTTCATGACGGCCTTGTGACGTCCGATTTCGACAGGGCGGGCATAACAGATATTATAGTGAAGGGACGCACGGAAAATACCCCCTCCATTTATACCCAGGAACTGGGGTGAAGGTGGAAGGAGAGCTTTGACTCCATCACCGGACAAGTTCTGCGCTTCCTGCGCCACGCCCCTGGAGAGGCGGGAAGTATTCGGCACGGAGCGGCCCGCCTGCCCCCAATGCGGTCGGGTGGTGTTCTATGATCCGAAGGTTGCCGCCGTCTGCGTCATCGCCCGCGACGGCAAGATTCTGATGATCCGGCGCGGCACCGATACGGGTTACGGGCTGTGGAGTCTGCCAGGCGGCTTCGTTGACCGGGGCGAGGTCGTGGAGACGGCGGCGGCGCGCGAGGCATGGGAGGAAACCGGGCTGGAAGTGGCCGTTGACGGGCTGCTCGGGCTATTCTCCCTGCCCGGCGACCCTGTTATCGTGGCAGCCTTCACCGCCCACGAGACCGGCGGCTTGCTGATCCCGGGACCGGAAGCGCTGGAGGCTGCCTTCTTCCAGCCCGACGCACTCCCGGAACTGGCCTTCAGCCGCGACACGGAGATACTCGCCCGGTGGAAATCCACGCGATAAATGTTCCCTCTCCCTACGGGTGCATCCCCCAATTCTCTCTCCTTCCGGGAGAGGGTGAGGGTGTGACCAGTGCTATCCTATGTGGTTCGCTCCGCCCTCGATTTCGTGTTTCCCATCCATTGCGCCGGGTGCGGGCGCGAGGGCGTCGTTATCTGCGCTCAATGCGTTGATGGGCTGGAACGCCTGACGGCTCCCTACTGCCGTGTCTGCGCCGACCCCGGCGTTAACGGGCTCTGTCGCTGGTGCGGCCAGTCCCCACCGGGCTTCGACTCGCTGCGCTCACCCTTCAGATTCGAGGGGCCAGTCAGGGACGCGATACACCGGCTGAAGTACAAGGGCGAGCGGGCTTCTGCCGGTCTGCTGGCAGGACTAATGGCTGAATACCTGGAGGTCAACACGGCTCCGTTGGGCGCCCTGGTCCCAGCGCCACTCCACCCACGACGTTTACGCAGCCGGGGATATAACCAGTCGGCGCTGCTGGCCCACGAAATCGGCAAGCGCCTGAGTCTGCCGGTGCGGGAAGACCTGCTCATCCGGGTCAGGAACCCCCGCCCGCAGGTTGAAACGCAGTCACAGCAGGAACGCCGTGAAAACGTGGCCGACAATTTCGCCTGCCGGACAGACGCCGTTGACCTGACCGTTCTGCTCATAGACGACGTCGCCACCACCGGCAGCACGTTGTCGGAGTGCGCGACTGCCCTGAAAGCTGCCGGAGCGCCCCGAGTGCACGCGCTGACGCTGGCGCGGGAGGGGTGAAACCGCAGGCTGTGTTCGTCTGAACTGTGATTTTTTTGATTTTTCTGATTGCCGGGGTTTTGGGGGCCGGGTGCAGCGGGACGCGAGAGTCACTAAAATCGCACGTGCGACCCCCCC
>VXOI01000006.1:4078-10182 GCA_009840175.1 Chloroflexota bacterium
TTTTCAAGATTGCCATGATTTTGGGCTCCGGAATCAGCGAAACCCTCCAATCACAAAAATCACAGTTCAGACAACCCCAGGAACCAATAAGCCCTCGCCGAATCCAAATTTGGAATTGACAATAACAAGCCTGTCTGCTGAAATTGCCCTATCACCTTACAGAATGACTGGTATGGAGGAAAGCGCTATGGCAGGCAGGACTTTGATCTATGTCGGCGCAGAAGCCGACGGGCTCTATCGCAAGGAAGCCAACGACACCCGCTGGGAAAAGCTGGCCAAGGGTATGCCGCCCTCCCCTCAGGTGCGCGAAATCGTGGTGCATCCCAACGACTCCCAAATCATCTTCGTGGGCACCCAGCGCGGCATCTACCGCTCCAACGACGGCGGCGACAGCTTCGAGCGCATGAACATGACCGAGGGCCGCATCGTCTGGTCCATCAAGTTCCACCCCCACGACGCTAACATCATGTTCGCGGGTACTGAGGGCGCTGAAATCTTCAAGAGCGCCGATGGCGGCGAAAACTGGGAGTATGTGTCTACCGTCGCCAACCCCGACGCCGTGCAGATGGCCTTCGCCACCCGCATCCTGGGCATCGGCATTGAGAGCAGCGACACCGACCAGATGTACGCGGCGCTGGAAGTGGGCGGCGCGGCCCACAGCTCCGACGGCGGCAAGACCTGGACCATCGTCAACAGCGTGTTCGATGGCGACGTTGACCTGATGGACCTGCACGGCGTGACTGTCGGAGCCAATGAGCAGGTCTTCATCTCCAACCGCACCGGCGTCTGGCGCACCCGCGACCGGGGCCAGAACTGGGACGACCTCCAGTTCGAGAACTTCTCCAACATCCGATATTCCCGCGGCGTCGAGGTCGCGCCCAATGACCCCAGCACCCTGTACGCCTGCGTGGGCCTGAACTTCGGCAGCGAAGAGGGCGGAGTGCTGCGCTCCACCGACGCCGGCGAGACCTGGAGCCGCTTCGACCGGGGCGTCGAGCCATCCAGCACCACCTTCGGCATCGCGGTCAACGAGCGCGACCCGCAGACGGTGTACTTCTGCACCCGCAAGGGCCAGGTCTTCGGCACCCACGACGGCGGGGCCACCTGGCAGGGCCACGACCTCCCGGGCATGGCCGCCAACGTCAAGGCCATCGCCTGCACGTCCGTCTAGGCAGGTTCTGAGGGTTATTCAGATTCTCCATTGCTCGCCGGGAGTCCGTTCGTCCTGAGATTGTCGAAGGATGAACGGACGGCCCTTCGACAGGCTCAGGGCCAGCGGCAAAAGCGGAGGCGCACAATTGGCCTCAGCAACCGGATACGACATGGTGGCCGCAGCAGCAGCGCTGCGGCCACAAATAGTTGCAGCGCGGGACGAGATGGACCAGCAGGGACGGCTTCCGCCGTCGCTGGTTGAGGCGATGGACGATGCCGGTCTGTTCCGCACATATATGCCCAGCTCACTGGGCGGGCACGAGCTTGATCCCATCACCGCCTTTCAGGTCATCGAGGAAGTTGCCAGGGCGGACGGCTCGGCGGGGTGGTGTTGCTTCATCGCCGGTTCCATCGGTATGTATGCCGGGTGGCTTGATACGTCGGTTGCCCGCGAGATGTTCGGAACTCCTGCCAATCTCAGGGGCGCCGGGTCTTTTCGTCCATTGGGAACGGCGCGGGTTGCCGACGGGGGCTACATCGCCACGGGCCAGTGGGACTTCGCCAGCGGCTGTCTGCACGCCAACTGGCTGTTTCTGAACTGCATGGTAACCGACGAAAACGGCCCACGCTACAATGTCGGAGGGCCGCTCGACGGTCTGCCGCAGTTGAAGATGATCAGCGTTCCCATAACGGACGCCCAAATCATCCCCAACTGGTCGGTCATCGGGCTGCGTGGCACAGGCAGCAACGACGTCTCGGTATCCGACCTGTTCGTGCCTGGCAAGCACACTTTCGCTCTCACCGACCACCCGATGGACTCGGCGCCGCTCCTGACCTTCCGCACGGCGATGGCCACCACCTTCACGCCGCTGGCCGGGCACACCCTGGGCATGGCGCGAGGAGCGATGGACGCCTTCCTGGAGCTCGCCGGGGCCAAGGGCACCACAATGAACATGGCCCTGCTGCGCGACCGGGCGTCGGTTCAGGAAGTGGTGGGCCGGGCCGAAGCCATCATCAGCGGCGCGCGGGCCTACACGCTGGATGCCGCAGGCCGGATGTGGAAGGGAATGCAGTCGGGCAAACCCGACCTGGGCAACGAGGTGTTGCAGACCAGGCTGGCAGTGACACACGCCGTCCACGAATCTGCCCGGGCGATAGATATGCTCTATCACGCTTCCGGCACCAATGCCGTCCGCAGCAGCAACTTGCTGGAACGCTACTTCCGCGACGTGCACGCCAGCATGATGCACGCCGGCGGCCTACTGGCCAACTTCGAGCAGGGCGGGCGGGTCGCGATGGGACTGCCGCCGGGCGCGCCGGGGTGGTGAGCTTGCCAACCACCGGGTTTGCAAGTAATGGTCGCCACGAATCCGCGACATTCAGGAGACAGTCAGTGAAATCGGATACTGAGGAATTCTGGGACGATATATGGGCGACGATGGAACACACCTTCGGCGATTATGACGAGTTGCTGGAGGAGCATACCAAGAGTCTGAAACCAGGGCGCGCGCTCGACCTGGGATGCGGCTCAGGCGGAAACGCCGTATGGCTGGCCGGGCGCGGCTGGCGGGTGACCGCGGTTGACTTCTCCTCCGTCGCCATCGAGAAAGCGAAGCAGCGGGCAGCCGACAACCAGGTTGAAGTGGAATTCATAGCGTCAGATGTCACTGTCTACCGGCCACATGAGCTCTATGACCTGATTACTTCTTTCTACATACAGCTATGGCCTGAACAACGGGCGCAGATGCTATCCGCTGCCGTAGAAGCCCTGGCTCCGGGCGGCAGGCTCCTCTTCGTAAGCCACGACCAGTCTTCTCCGCCCTCCGGGTGGAGCCGGGAGGACCTGGAATCCCTGACTACTCCCGACCAAGTGGCTGCCGAACTCCATGGCCTGAGGATAGAGCGGGCGGAAGTTGTGGAAGAGACGGGGGCTCACGCCGTGGAAATGCCGCCCTCCGAGTTACCGGAAGAACTCGACAGCCATGAGCATCGCCATCATTCCCAAGAAGAGGTCGATTACGACAGCCCGCTCCACGGAGCAACCACGTTGGTAGTGGGGGTGAAGGACGAAGCCCCAGCATCCTCCTGATAAGATTGTGCACCAAGCGAGGCAGCCGCCACCGAGGCTGATGCGGCTATCGCCGGGGCACTTGGAATTACGCCATTCATTTTCGGAGTCCCCGAGAACCCGCAGCGGTCCTATGGCCGGACCCATGTCTCCGACCAAGCGAGGCAGGCGGAGCTGCTCTGCTTTTCTCCGCGCATTTCAAGGGCGACCTCGCCTGCGGCGTCGTCTCCGTTGACGGTTATACGACCGGAACGGGCCGGGATGAAGCAACTGTATACGCCGTGGGGACGGCCCGGAGCGCTGCCTGCCGGGACGGTGAGCATGAACGGCTCCAGGAAGTTGTACCAGGTCAGGGTTATCTGGTCGTCGTCGTTCTCGATGGTCTCCGTCCAGTAGGTGTAGGTGTCGCCCTTCCGGTTGAATTCGGCTTCTATGACCTGGAGGGACTGGTCGGCGAACTCGGGGAAGAGCAGGCTCTCGATTTCTTCCTGAAGCCAGCGGGCGAGGGCGATGTTGTCGGCGTAGACGCGAACGCCTTCCACCAGGTCGCTCTTGATGAACAGCACGTGCCCTGCGCCGCCGGGGGAATACAGCACTCTCCAGTGGCTGGTGCGGGTGGTCTGTTCGCCATCCTCCACCAAGCGGATGAAGGAATTCTCGCCGGTGAGCCGGATGCTGTTGGGGTCAACGGGATTTGCCGAGGTCATATAGCGGCCTCCTTTGGTTGCAAAGTTCGGTTAGGGTCTGCGCCTCTTCCTCAAGAAGAAGTCCCTGGTGTACAGCTTGCCCCGCACCTGGGCCTTGGAAATGTATACCGAAGCGAACACCGGTATCGCCATGTAGATACCGACAATGATGAATCCGGCCATGCTATTGTCGGAAAAAAGCAGCAGGTAAATCGCGCTGACGGCAAGAATCAGCGACAGGACAAACCCGGCGGCCATTCCCATATACCCCTGCCTGGCCCGCTGCTTCAGCAACTCGATTTCGGCCTTGCCGTCGTGGTCGAGCTTCTCAGACGCCATGCTCATTATGCGGTCGCAGGCGCCAGAGACTATCTCCTCGTACCGCAGGATGACTTCCTGATTGGACAAGGGGCCTAGGACAGTGTTTGCGGCGGCGAAGGAACGGCGGGACAGCAGCGGGTCTTCCATCAGCCTGCGGGATTCTTCGGCCTCAAAGGTGGCGATGGCGTCGCGGATGTACCAGTCAACGATTCTCTCGCCCCATTCTTTGTCGCTTCGGGTCTCCAGTTCAGGCTGGGCCTGGCCTTTACGCCATCTCTTCCTCAGTTCCAGAAGGGTGCCCCAGTCGAAAACCCGCACCATACCTTCCAGGAATGCGAGAATGGGGGTAGTGCGATTGTAGTAGATGCCGTACATCCGCTCGGTTCCTCAGAATTTTGGCTGAACAATGAGCTAGTTGCTGTCGTGTGCAGGGTCTACACGGAACGCCGCCCGTGGCTGCACGGACGGCGTTGTCGTATTCTTCAGAGTGCCCTCTTCCGAGGTTACTCGTCTTTGGAAGGGAACCAGTCCTGTTTCCAGGGGAAGTCCCCATCGGCGGAATCAAAAGCGGGGAGGCCAGCTTCCACCCGCTCGCGGTAGGGGCTGGTGATAGGCTCGCGGTAGGGGTAGATGCCGCCTTCGTAGACTTCGGGGCCCTTCTTGAAGTGCCTGGCTTCCTCCAGCGTCTCGATGAATGGGGCGTTCATGTCGTAGAGCTGGTCAACGGTCTTGGGGCGGGGGCCAGCCTTGGAGACGTGGCCGTAAAGCTCGCGGCCGATGATGCGCTCGGCGGTCCAGACGCAGTCTATGAGCTTGTCAATGTCCACGCCGGTCTCGATGCCCATGTCTTCCATCATGTGGAGCAGGTCTTCGGTGGGGGCCATGCCAGTGGCGCGGCCGTTGCCGCAGTAGGGGCAGCCGCCGAAGCCGCCAATGGTGCCGTCCAGCTCCAGGGTGTCGTCGGGGCCGAGGGTGCGCATAGCGGCGTAGGCCGACGCGATGGCCATGTTGCGCCCGTTGTGCAGGTGCAGGCGGAAATGGTCAATCTCCGGCCAGCGTTCCTTTACCCGGTAGAGGCTTTCCTCGACCTTGGCCGGGGTGCAGTGGCTCATGGGATCGCCCATGGAGACGCTGCGGACGTTGATGCCCACCTCGTCCCACATATTGTGTTCCTTTTCCAAGAGGGTCATCAGGCTGTCAACCGGGAACTCGCCGAGGAAGTTGGAACCCCAACTGGCGTTGCAGCCGATGCCAGCTTCCTTGACGTTGAGTTCCTGGGCCTGGGCTACCCGCTGGGGCCAGGTTTCCATTTCCTGCATCTGGGAGCGGTTGGTGTTGCGGCGGGTGAACACGTCGCACATGTGGGCGGAAAGGCGCGGGTAGGGATCGCGCTCAATGGTCAGGGGCGGCGAGTATTGCCGGGCGCGCTCGACGCCGCGGGAGTTGAGGGCCAGCGCGGTGTAGGTGACGCCGGGCCTGGGGGTGAAGCGGGTGACGATCTCGTCTATACGCTCCATCTGAGGAGTCCACTTGGGGCTGACAAAAGACCCGACGACGATGTTTTTCAAACCGGAGTCGGAAAGCTGGTCGAGGAGCTCAATTTTGTCGTCAACGGCAATGTTGGCGTCCTCGATTTGCATCCCCTCGCGCATACCCTCTTCTTTGTATACAACCTTCGGGTAGCTGGGCATTTTGGGGCCTCCTTCGGGTAGGTGAGTTACAAGGGCAGGTTGGGGCGATTTTAGGGTTGGGGCGGGGCGGCTGTCAATCGCAGCGGCGCAAATATCCAGGGCCTTTCGATTATTGTCTGAATCAGGATTTACAGGATTAAAGGATGAACAGGATTGGAGTTACGCAATCGGAGAGGACGCCCTCAC
>VXOI01000017.1 GCA_009840175.1 Chloroflexota bacterium
GAGTTGGGGCCGATTTCGCAGTTCTCGCCGATGGACGTTTGGCCCGTCAGCATGGTGTTGGGCAGTATCAAGGTGTCCATCCCTATGGCAACGTCGGCATCTATGTAGACTGATGCCGGGTCGGTCATCGTGACCCCCTCCAGCATCCACCGCTCCCGGATGCGCTGGCGCATCACTTCCTCGACGATAGCCAATTGAATCCGGTCATTTACGCCAAAGGCTTCCGTCGGGTCGGCTGCTTCGGCGGCGAACACCCTCGCCTTGTCGCCTGCGCCGATGGCAGCCAACGAGGTCAGGTAGCGTTCCCCTGATGGGTTGGGCTGCACATGCTTAATCGTTTCCCATAGCCACTGCGCCTCGAAGCAGTAGACCCCGGCGTTGACATCCACTCTGTTAGCCTTGTCCTCCCAACCCTTCGTCCCGAGCTTGTCGAAGTACGGCTCATCCGCCGCGTCAGCGGCTTCAACAATTCTGCTTACCCTGCCCTCTTCTAGGATTACCCGGCCCAAATCGGTCTCTCCCCAGCCGGGCGCGGTCAGCAGCGTCATCCGGGCGGCTTGGGAAGTGTGCTTGTCCAGCAACCGAGAAACGGATTCGGCGGACACCAGTGGAGAATCGCCGCCGATAACCAACACCCGCTCTGCCTGCCCCACCAGCAGGGGCGCACAGCAGGCCAATGCCCCGGCGGTGCCGTCGCGTTCCGGCTGAACGGCATACTCCACTGAATCGCCCAGGACTGCCCTTATCGCGTCCTGGTTCTCCGGCGATACAACCACCACCACCCGTTCGGCGCCCGCATCCATCAGCAACTCCACGGGATAGCGCACCATCTCCCTCCCGCAAACGCGATGCAGCGGCTTCGTAGTCCGAGACCTCATTCGCCGCCCTTCGCCCGCAGCCATTACCACGCCGGCAAAACCCATAGCCATACCCTCCGGCGGCCACGTCGAGCTGATGGCCGCGTATAGGATTATAACCCGGCCACGACGGACAGTTCGAAGCCGCGTTGACACAAATGAACGCCAACGGCACAATTGGAATGCTTCCTGATACCGCGTTTTTGTCGCGGCATCATTGCTCCATTAACCGCAACCGAAGGTTATATTTATGAACCGCAACGAAATTCCCTTTCTCAGCGCAACCGAGCTGGCGGAATTGCTCAGGTCGCGTCAAGTGTCGCCAGTGGAGGCGACGGAGGCTTATCTGGCCCGCATCGAGCAGGTGGACCCGGCGCTGAATTCCTATATCACCATCACCGCCGAGCAGGCGCGAGCCGAAGCCCGACAGGCAGAGGCCGAAATCGCCGCTGGCAGGAACCGGGGCCCGTTGCACGGCATCCCAGTGGCGGTGAAGGACCAGTTCTGCACCGACGGCGTCCTCACCACCGGAGGGTCGTCCATCCTTGAGGATTACGTGCCCGACTACGACGCCACGGTGATGGCCAAGCTGAAAGACGCCGGAGCGGTGCTGCTGGGCAAGCTCAACATGAGCGAGTTCGCCATGGGCGACGCCTTCCACCATCCCTACGGACGCCCGCGCAACCCGTGGGATTTGTCGCGCAACCCCGGCACCTCCAGCAGCGGCTCCGGCGCGGCCACCGCCGCCTTCCTCTGCGCCACCTCTCTGGGAGAGGACACCGCTGGCTCTATACGCGGCCCCGCCGCCTTCTGCGGACTGGTGGGCATACGTCCTACTTGGGGGCTGGTCAGCCGCTATGGGATGCTGGCTTCCACCTGGTCAATGGACGCCGCCGGGCCAATCTCTCGCACAGTCACCGACTGCGCCGCCACCCTCGGCGCAATAGCGGGCTACGACCCCAACGACCCCTACACCCGCAACGTTCCCGTGCCCAACTACCTCGACGGCCTGGATGCCGGAGTGCATGGCCTGCGCGTCGGCGTACTCAGCGACCGCGTCAACGCCGACGGCGTGGAGCCGGACGTGCGCGACTCCGTTAATGCTGCCGTTGCCCACATGGGTGAACTGGGCGCGGAAGTCGAAGAAATTTCTATCCCCCTTATAGCGGACTCGGCAGCCATATCCACCACCCTCATCTACGTTGACGCTACAGCGGTGCATCGCCAGGGATTGCGCGACCACCCCGAAAAGTACGACCACAACAACCGTGTTCGTCTGCTGACCGGGGCACTGGTGCCAGCCCAGGCCCACCAGAAGGCCGCCCGTCTCCGCCAGATGCTCCGCGACCAGATACTGGACGCCCTCAGCCGCGTTGACGTTCTGGCCCTGCCAGCGTCATCGGTGCAGGCTACGCCCATCCCTACCGAGGCGGGACTGTCCAAGAACGGCAAAGAAGACTTCCTGACCATGTTGGGGGGCCGCCGCACTTACACGTCGCCGTTCAACGTAGCCAGCGTACCCGCCCTGTCCATCAACTGCGGCTTCACCTCCGACGGGCTGCCGGTGGGGTTGCAACTGGTGGGCCGCCCCTTCGATGAGCCGAGGGTATTGCGGGCCGCATACGCCTACGAGCAGGCGACGGAGTGGCATACAAGACGACCGCCTGAGATTTAGGGCTGTTGGTGATGGTCAAAACCCTTCCCAGGGAGAAAATATGACCAACGTATGGGTGATTCGCTCACATTACGGAAAATACACCGGGCACTTTGTTGACGGCGCTTATGTCGGCGCCGGGTGGTTGCTGGAGCACGACCTATCGGCAGTTAAGAAAAGGGAAGAGCTTACAGCGATATATCGTCAAGCGAACCCGGAGCAGTCACCTCAGGTTGTCGGGTCGATTGTGGGTCAACTCTGGCTGTTTCTCGAAATGGGAGTTGGCGACTACGTTATCACGCCCTGCTCCGATTCCCAATGGCTATACTACGGCAGAGTGGTTGATGTACCGTACTATTACGCGCCGAATGATCGTGATGGCTGCGATTTTCCACATCGCCGACCCGTCGCTTGGACCAGAAGACGCATCAATCGCTCGGAGTTCTCGGACGCATTCCAGAACACGCTAAAGGCACAAAAAACCGCCTTTCGCGTCAAGCATCATGCTGAGTTCCTTGACAAAATAGCGCAACAAAAGGCTGAGGCCACTCCAAAATACAGCAAGGGCGAAGTAAGTCACCGCGGGAAGAAAATATACGCAGAGCAGATAAAAGCATTGCTGGAACCGCAGGAAAACGGGAAGTTCTTCGTCATCGACATCGAGAGTGGCGACTACGAGATAGACGAGGAAATGCTCGTAGCATCCCTCCGATTGCGTGAACGGCGTCCCGATTCCGTTCGGTATGGCGGCAAGGTCGGTTACGATTCGGCCTATCATATTGGCTGGGGACCGGTACTAATCCAGTGATCGAAGGAAGAGTAGACAGTCAAGGGCAGGCCTGGATACAGCTGGAAATGATAGACAATCGGGGCCACCTGCACCCCGTGGAAGTGGTTGTCGACACCGGATTTAACGGAAATCTGACCTTGCCACTTGAGATTATTGACGGATTGGATTTGGAATCTGACCTTCAGGCCCCTATAACATTGGCAACCGGCGTTCAGGAAGAGGTAAGCACTTGGAACGGGTTCGTGCTATGGCACAATCAACCCCGTCTGATCCAGATTCTCGAAACTGGGGGGACTCCTCTGTTGGGTATGCGTCTGCTGGAGAATAGCCAACTTACTATCAGGGTAAGGGTTGACGGCGAAGTGCTAATCGAGAAGCTGAACGATAATACCCCCTAATTGAACAGGAGCAATAGCTAATGCCACAACTACATGAACTCACCGCTGCCCAACTGGGCCGCCAGATCCGCGCCCGCGAGGTAAGCGCCGTGGACGTTGCCGAGGCCCTGCTGGCCCGCACCGATGCGCTGGAATCGCTGCAAGCGTGGGTGTACATAGACCGCGAAACGGTGCTGGCCGACGCCGAGCAGCGCCAGCGAGAGTTGGATTCTTTGCCTAACCCAGGGCCGCTGCACGGCGTCCCGGTGGGCGTCAAGGACATCTTTTACACCGCCGGAATCCCCACTACCGCCTGCTCGCAGGTCTACGCCGACTTCGTGCCCAGCGAGGACGCCGCTGTCCTGACCAGCCTCAAGCAGGCCGGGGCCATTATGATGGGCAAGACGGTGACCACTGAGTTTGCCTGTCTTGACCCGTCTCAGACGCTGAACCCCTGGAACCCGGCCCACACTCCCGGCGGCTCCAGCAGCGGCTCGGCAGTGTCGGTGGCTACCGGAATGTGTCCCGTGGCTCTTGGTTCGCAGACCGTCGGCTCGGTGCTGCGTCCGGCGTCCTACAACGGAGTGGTCGGTCTCAAGCCCACCTATGGCCGTGTCAGCCGTCACAACGTCGTGCCGGTTAGCTGGTCGCTGGACACCATGGGGTGGATGGCCCGCTCCGTCGAGGATGCCGCCCTGATGCTTCAGATAATGGCCGGTCCCGACGCTAACGATCCGGTGTGCGCCCGCTTCCCCGCTGGCGACTACCTGTCGGGCCTCGAAGATGGAGAAGCTCCACGAATCAGCCTGGTAACTTCTTTCTTCATGGAGGAATCCGACGAGGAAACCCAGCGCCACACCCGGGCCATGCTGCAAAAGCTGGCTGCTGCCGGGGCCGAGGTCAACGAGGTCAGGTTGCCCGACAGCTTCGGCACCGCCATCGAAGACCAGCAGATCATAATGCGCTGCGAGGCTGCCGCCTTCCACCGCCCGATGTACGAGACCCGCTCCGAGGAATACCGCCCGCTGCTGCGCCGCCTGCTGCGCCGGGGGCTGGACACCGATGCCATCACTTATTCCGGCGCCCTGGAACGGCGGCTGCAATTCATCACCGATATGCAGGTGCTGGCCGAGAACGCCGACATCCTGATTACGCCGACCACGCCCACGCCAGCTCTCGCCGACCTCACCAACACCGGCAACACCTCGTTCCAAGGCCCGTGGACGTCCTGCGGCCTGCCCACCATCACCATACCGTCGGGCCTGGCGGAGTCCGGCCTGCCCATGGGCCTGCAAATCATCGCCGCTCCCTTCCGCGAGGGACGCCTCCTGGCCGCCGCCCGCTGGTGCGAGCGTGTGCTGGACGTTCATCTCTCGCCGCAGGTGTAAGACGCCCTCACCCTAACCTTCTCCCAGAGGGAGAGGGAACCACCAGTAAGGAGGCATCTATGACGCAAGCTAACATCCCGTCCGAAGAGGAAGTTCTCAGCTATTTCGACAAGTTCTCCAACTGGGGCCGCTGGGGTGACGATGACGAGTTGGGCGCGCCCAACCTGATTACTCCGGCCAAGGTCAGGCAGGCCGTGGGGCTGGTCGAGGAAGGTGTCCGAATCTCGATGGCCCGCACCATCAGCTTCGAGGCCACCGTGGACGCCCCGGTGCCGCCGGTCCACTTCATGGTGGAGAGCGGCGAGGGTTGGGCCAGCGGCCAGAAGGTCAGCAACCGCGCCTTCCCTGCCGCCACCGATTACTTCGGCATGATTTTCCACGGCTACACCGTAACCCACGTGGACAGCCTGGCCCACTTCTTCTGGAACGGTAAGACCTACAACGGCAAGCCCGCCCACCTGGTATCCACCAGCCTGGGCGCGACCTTCGGCTCGGTGGAAGAAGCCAAGGAGGGTATCATCAGCCGCGCCGTGCTGGTGGATGTGCCGATGGTCAAGGGCATTGACTGGATTGACCGTGGCGAGGGCGCGATGATTGACGACATCCTCGCCGCCGAGGAGCGTTGCGGCTTCAAGGTGGAAGAGGGAGACGTCCTCCTCATCCGCACCGGCCAGCTCCACCGCCGCAACGTGGAAGGACCGTGGCCCCGCGAGGCCGGTTCCGCCGCCTGCCAGGCGTCCTGCCTGCCCCTCTTCTACGAGCGCGGCATCGCCATGCTGGGCACCGACACCGGCAATGACGTCAATCCCCCGCAGTACGAAAATGTCCCCAGCCCCATCCACCAGGTCGGAATAACTGCCATGGGCATCTGGATTCTCGACAACGCCAACCTCGAAGAGGTGGCCGTGGCCTGCCGCGAGCGCAACCGCTGGGAGTTCATGATCTCCATCGGCCCCCTGCGCCTGCACAACACCACCGGCTCCCCGGTCAACCCCATCGCCATATTCTAGCGACCACAATTCACCCCATACTCCCTCTCCCTTGAGGGAGAGGGTTGGGGTGAGGGTGAAATCCTGGCATCAAAACCTTTTGTGAGGGGAAAGAAAATGCCGCATTACGTCTACGTCGCTGCCCAGGAT
Source organism: Chloroflexota bacterium (assembly GCA_009840175.1). Taxonomy (GTDB): domain Bacteria; phylum Chloroflexota; class Dehalococcoidia; order Lucifugimonadales; family UBA3495; genus VXOI01. The sequence continues at coordinate 6,206 of VXOI01000017.1, forward strand.
GACAACAAGGTTGGAATCTACACCATGGACGCCGACACCGGCGCGCTGACCCATCAGGCCGACGCCGCCATGCCCGGTGGCCCGTCCCTGCTGGCCATCAGCCCCGACAAGGGCACGCTCTACGTCAGCCACCGCGAAGCGCTCAATCTGTCCAGCCACCGCATAGACCCGGCCACTGGCGGCCTGACCCAGACCGGCTCGGTGGCCGTCGAAGACTGGCCCGCCTACATCGCCACCGACCGTACCGGACGTCACCTTACGGTCGCCTTCTACGGCGGCGCCCGTGCCGGGGTCTACCCCATAGGCTCTGACGGCGAGCTGGGCGGCGCGCCCACCGAGTCGGTGACCACAGTGGACGGCGCCCACGCCATCCTCACCGACCGCTCCAACCGCTTCGCCTACGTTCCGCACATCGCCTACATTCAGGACAACGTGCTGGAGCCGCCCAAGAACATCCCCGGCCCCAACGTCATCCACCAGTTCCGTTTCGACGCCGACACTGGCCGCCTGACGCCCAATGACCCGCTGGTGCTGGAAATGAACGGATTTCTGGGCCCGCGCCATTACACCTATCACCCGTCGCTGGACGTGGTCTACTTCTCCGACGAGCAGGGCAGCAGCGTCACAGCCTACAACATGGATTCCGAAGGCAGGCTGTCGCCCTTCCAGACCATCTCCACGCTGCCGGAGGGTCACACCGAGCGCAACACCTGCTCGCAGATACAGATGACCGCCGACGGCAGCCTGCTGTTCGTGCCCAACCGGGGCCACAACAGCATCGCCAGCTTCACCGTGGACGCGGCAACCGGCGCCCTAACCGCCGCTGGCCGCGCCTCCACCGAGGCCGTTCCCAGCGCCTTCAGCCTCGACCCGCAGGGCAAGTTCGTCTTCGGCGCAGGCTCGGCCACCGGACGCCTCTCCTCCCACAGCATCAACGCCGACACCGGCGAAATGACGCCCCTAGCCACCTACGACGTCGGCGCCCGCCCCATGTGGGTCCTGACCACAACGCTGGGGGAGTAGGGCCTTTCTGATGGATATAGGGGCCTGATTCAACTCAGGCCCCATCTTGTGGGTGTGGACCAGCCCACGCTACGGATAACCCGGCGGCCCCTCATTCAGCCCGATGGCCTGCTCGCACCAGTGCGCTGCTCCCAGCAGCCTGCCTTCCTCGGCGAAGGGTCCGGCGAACTGCACCGCCATCGGCATCCCCTCATCGCTGAGGCCCGACGGCACCACCACCGTTGGCAGCCCGGCGGCAGTCCAGGGCGACTGAAACGCTGCGTCTCCGGTAGTGTTCAGGTCCTTGGGCGCGGGAGTCGGAGTGGCTGGCATCATCAGCACGTCCGCCTGTTGCGCCGTCTGGTTCATTGCGGCGCGGAACTCCCGCCGCAGGCGGAGGGCCTTCAGGTAGGTGGCTGGTGGGATTATCAGGCCCATCTCGATGCCGGCGCGGATGCGGGGGCCGTAGTCGGCGGCCCGCAGGCGGTGGTTGGCTTGATGGAAGGCGGCGCATTCCACGTTCATCACGATGCGCTGCATACTGTGGGCATGGGCGAAGCTCTCGGGTAAAGACACTTCCACCACTTCGGCCCCGGCGAGGGACAACTGGTGCGCCACCTGCTCAGTGTGCGCCCACATCTCCGGCGAAGCGTAGTCCTCGAAGTAGTCCCGCACCAGCCCGATGCGCGGCGAGTTGGCGGAAGACTCGTTCATCTGGGCGGTAAAGTCTGGAACGGGCAGGCGCAGCGAACCGGGATCGTTTTCGTCCTCTCCGCTCAGCGCTTGCAGCATCAGCGCGGCGTCGGCCACGGTGCGGGTCAGGATGCCCACGTGGTCCAGCGACCAGCTCACCGGCACCACCCCGTAGCGGCTGATGCGCCCGTAGGTGGGTTTGAGGCCGACGATACCGTTGTAGGCCGCCGGGCGGCAGGTCGAGCCGCCGGTCTGAGAACCCAGCGCCGCCGGGACCATCCGCGCAGCCACCGCCGCGGATGACCCGCTGCTCGAGCCGCCGGGAGTATGCTCCAGGTTCCACGGGTTGCGCGTGGGCGAGGGGTCTGAGGTGGCGAACTCCGTGGTAACCGCCTTTCCGAGGACGATGCCGCCTGCCTCCTTAATTTTCGCTACTGATGTGGCGTCGAACTCTGGCACAAAGTCCGCGTAGACCTTCGACCCGCAGGCGGTCAGCATTCCGCTGGTATAGAAAATATCCTTCAGCCCCACCGGCACGCCGTGAATCGGCCCCAACTGCCCGCCCCAGTCGGCTGCTATTGCCCGCTTTCGGGCGGTTTCCAGTACCTCTTCCCGGTCAATGGTCACCCACGCTTTCAGGTCGCCGTCAAGCGCGTCAATCCGCGCCAGCAGCGACTCCACCAGGTCTACCGGCGACAGGTTGCCTTGTCGGATCTGCGCCGCTGCTTCCGATACTGAAAGCTCGTAAGGCTCGGGCATAACGCAACCTCAAAGAACTGTCATTCTGAGCGCAGCGGAGAATCCTGTTCTCAGCACGGATACCCTTCGCTTTCCTCAGTGTGACAAAGAAAGACTTTTCCGCACTCGAAACCTGCCGGTTAAGTTAGCTGTGGAGCAGCGGCTCCAGGTCGGGATGGGCGTCGGCCTGCTCCACTTCCGCAACTTGGAGCGCCGCCGTTTGCAGGAACTCTTCCAACTCCGCGGCCCGCTGTTCGCCGAACTCCGCCACGGCCCGGCGGCGCAGCTCTTGGTAAATTGCTTCCTGGTCAATGCTCTGCCGCATTTCAGCTCCGTTGTGGATGCTGTCTGCTTCAATTTAGTACGGGGTCAACATAACCGCATTCTAAATCCGCTCCAGCGGGCGGTCAATCGGGGCAGATCCGCTTCTGACTGATATAATCCCGAAAACCCGCAACTCTTGACACTAGGAGTGAGTCATGCCTGACGACCTTTCCGGCATCCTCGAATCCCCGGAGCACACTCACCTGGCCGACGTGGGTGGCAACACCGAAGGTCCCCTGTGGCATCCCGAAGGATACCTCACCTTCGTCTCCCTTACCGAGAGCCGCTTGTACCGTTGGGACGAGACTAACGGAGTCAGCGTTGTGCGCGAAGACACCGGCGAAGGTAACGGCTGCGCCTTTGACCGCGAGGGCCATCTGCTGATGTGCGAGGGCGCAGACCACCGCCGCGTCACCCGCATGGGAGCTGATGGCACCGTCACGGCAATAGCCGAGCAGTGGGAGGGGAAGCGGTTCCATAAGCCCAACGACGTCGTCTCCCGTTCCGACGGCAGCGTCTACTTCACCGACCCGTCGCTGCGGCTGGAACCGGAACTCCGCGAGTACGATTTTGCCGGCGTATTCCGCGTCGCCCCCGATGGCCAGGTGCATCTCGCCACTGACGGCTGCGAATACCCCAACGGGCTGGCCTTTTCCCCGGACGAATCGGTGCTCTACGTTGCTATCAGCCGGGCCACTCTGGACTGCCTCGGCAAGGAGGAACGGGGCGAGTTCTGCCCTCACCGCAAGATTCGCGCCTTCGACGTTGCCGCCGACGGCTCTCTCAGCAACAACCGCGTCTTCGCCGACATGAGCTCGGCGGAACCCGGCGTCCCCGACGGCATGAAGGTTGACACGGCAGGCCGCGTCTTCTGCACCGGCTCCGGCGGCGTCTGGGTCTTCGAGCCTGACGGAACCCGCATAGGCGTCATCCGCGGCCCCGGAGTCCCCCGCAACATCGCCTTCGGCGGCCCCGACAACCGCACTGTCTACACCACCCCCTGCCAGTAGGTGTAAAGCTTCAGCGTGAACACTCCGGGTATCTAACTCCTGAGCTCAAAATGCAAGAATCGG
>VXOI01000159.1 GCA_009840175.1 Chloroflexota bacterium
GGATGCGCCGCAGGGTGGTCCTGCCGATGTCGATGCCCTCTCGTTCGCCGGGCAGCTCCGATAGATGAGAGTGGTTGGCTCCCTGGTAAATCGTGCCGGCCAGGTGAACCATCCTGCTCCTGACCGGCTCGGGAATGGCGTTGGGCGGCTTGCGGCCCCGGAGGCCGCGGGCCAGGGCGGAGGCTCCGTTCCCCCGGTAAGCCTCCAGAATGCGCCTGGCATGGCGCGGGGAAACACCCATGAGTGCCGCCGCTTGGTCCAGCGTCATGTGCTCAGCCAGCAGGCTGCTGAGAACCTGGAGTCGCGATTGTTCTCTGGGCGTCAAAGTCACATTCTCCATGGAGTGAATGTGACATTTCTGCTGGCCAGTTAGCGAGGACGCTTTCGCTGGACATCAACACGTTCGGCGGTTGCAAACTGTGCCGCTTGCCGTCATCCATAGGGTAGTAGCCGACCCTGCGGATGGTGCCATGGATGTACAGCGTGGAGGTATATCTGCGGATTCGCCGGGCGGTGATGGTGGAGGGGATGAGCATTCGGGAAGCCTCTCGGGTGTTCGGCCTGCACCGGGACACGGTGCGCAAGATGCTGGCCTACTCTGTCCCGCCGGGCTATCGGCGGCAGACTCCACCCCGGAAGCCCAACCCTTCGACAAGCTCAGGACGATTCCTTCACCGGCATCATCGACCGTATCCTGGATGATGATCACCGCGTTCCGAAGAAGCAGCGCCACACCGCCAAGCGCATCTACGAGCGTCTCAGGGACGAGTACGGCTTCGATGGCGGGTACACCATCGTCAAGGACTACGTCAGGGAGCATCGACGCCAGACACGGGAGATGTTCGTGCCGTTGTCCCACCCGCCAGGCCACGCCCAGTGCGACTTCGGCGAGGCAGTGGTGGTCATCGCGGGCATGGAGCAGAAGGCTCACTGCTTCGTCCTCGACCTGCCCCACAGCGACGGCTGCTTCGTCAAGGCCTATCCCGCAGAGACCACCGAGGCCTTCCTGGACGGCCACGTGTCGGCCTTCGCCTTCCTGGGCGGTGTGCCCGGAGCATCGTCTACGACAATACCAAGCTGGCGGTGGCCAAGATACTGGGCGACGGACGGCGCCAGCGCACCCGCGCCTTCACTGAGCTCCAGTCCCACTACCTGTTCGACGACCGGTTCGGGCGTCCCGGCAAGGGCAATGACAAGGGTAAGGTCGAGAGTCTGGTGGGCTACGCGCGGCGAAACTTCCTGGTGCCCATCCCGTCCTTCGAGAGCTTTGACGCGCTCAATGCCTACCTGGAGCGATGCTGCCTGGAGCGGATGGACGCCCGGCTCAGGGGCCACGCGGAGACCATCGGCCAGCGGATGGAGCGGGACCTGGAGGCCCTGCTGGCTCGGCCTAGTGCTCCCTATGACGTCTGCGACAAGCAGGCGGGCCGGGTGAGTTCCCTGTCGCTGGTCCGGTACAGGACCAACGACTACTCGGTGCCGGTGGCCTATGGGCACCGGGACGTCATCGTGCGGGGCTGCGTGGACCGGGTGGTCATCAGTCGCGGGTCCGAGGTCATCGCCCGGCATCCCCGCTCGTACGAGAGAGATGACTTCGTCTACGACCCCATTCACTACCTGCCGCTCCTGGAGCGGAAGACAGGGGCCCTGGACTAGGCGGCTCCCCCGCAGGGAGTGGTGGGACCTGCCCGAGGAGTTCACCACCCTGCGCCGGCTCTTTGAGTCCAGGATGGGGCGGCGTGGCAAGCGGGAGTACGTGCAGGTGCTCCGGCTGCTGGAGACCTTCTCTCAAGAAGAGGTTCACTCCGCGGTAAAGGACGCCCTCAGGCTTGGGGCGCTGAGCTTCGATGCGGTGAAGCACCTGTTGCTGTGCCAGATGGAGGGACGGCCGCCACGCCTCGACCTGGAGCTGTACCCCTACCTGCACCGGGTCCGGGTCAGCACCACCTCCGCCAAGGACTACATGAGTCTGCTGCCAGGGAGGGCGGCATGAGCCAGAGATCCACACTGCTGCTGGAACACCATCTCAAGGAGTTGAGGCTGCCCAGCTTCCTCAGGGAGTACGGCAAGATGGCGGCCCAGTGCGCCGCCGGGAATGCGGACCACCCCCAGTACCTGCTGCGCCTGGCCGGGCTGGAACTCATCGACCGCCACCAGCGCATGGTGCAGCGGCGGGTCCGGGCCGCACGTTTCCCGGCGGTGAAGAGCCTGGACACCTTCGACTTCCCGGCCATCCCCTCGGTGAACAAGGCCCTGGTCATGGAACTGGCCCGCTGCGAATACGTCCAGCGCCGCGAGAATGTCATCGCCGTCGGCAACAGCGGCACCGGCAAGACCCACGTGGCCCTGGGGCTGGGCCTGGCCGCCTGCCAGAGGGGCCTGTCCGCCTGTCAGAGGGGCCTGTCCGTGGGCTTCACCACCGCCGCCGCCCTGGTCCACGAGCTGATGGAGGCCCGGGACGAGCGGCGGTTGCTGAATCTCCAGAGGCAACTGGCCCGGCTAAACCTGCTGATCATCGACGAACTGGGCTTCGTGCCCCTGTCCCCCACCGGGGCGGAACTCCCCTTCGAGGTCTTCAGCCAGCGCTACGAGCGGGGCTCCATCCTGGTGACCACCAACCTGCCCTTCGACGAGTGGACCGAGGTCTTCGGCTCGGAACGCCTCACCGGAGCACTGCTGGACCGGCTCACCCACCACGTGCACATCCTGGAGATGAACGACGACAGCTACCGCCTCAAGCGCAGCCAGCAGAGCGCCGCGTCCCAGGCTTCAGAAGAACCGGACCACGCATAGCTCCTACCCGGAAGCCTCCCCCGCAATCTCTCCCAGTGCAGCCGTCAGAGGGACATTGCTCCTGAACCATTGGTGCGGACATTTATGCTGGCCAATAGACCCTGCTGGTACACTTTCCCGCCGCCACGCTGACCCACTTTCCCGCCGCCATTGACAAGTGAATTCAGGACACCTCTTTACCCTAGCCACGAACTACGCATTGGACCCGTGGCTCGTCATTTCTGCACCTCACGCTCTGTCCCCGTTTACTTGCAGAGTCTTCGAAGGCGTGAACGATAGCAGCCATAAACTACAGGCAAAAGGGCGCCGGTAACCCCTGCACCACGATTTCTACAAGCTGACTTCTCAAGAATGTGTCAGTTTTAATTTCGTTTACCTTCTGGAAGTCTTCATTTCCAAGATCTGGACGGCGGCAACGAAGAATTGCCAGCACCCTCGACGCCTTTTCTCTCCGCTCCTAGAACGTCGCCACTCCGCCTGTATTATTGCTGCCAGTCATCATGTTATAAGTAGTACACGGTTACTCCGCCACAGCGGCCCGTCTTCCAGGCGCCATTGACAGCTCCGCCGTTTACAACCGTGGACGGTGACGGGACGTCCGCTATAATCCGTAGATGCTATTACGGTTGGGGAAGGATCATGGAAATTCAAGGTGGCGTGTTCATAATCACGGGGTCGGCGACGGGGTTGGGAGCGGAGGTGGCCCGGCAACTCGCTGCAAAGGGCGGCCGTGTGGTGATCAACTACACCAGGAGCGAGGCTGAGGCCAAAGCATCGGCGGAGGCGTGCCGCGCGGCAGGCGGCGAGGCCATCCTGTACCAGGCCGATGTGTCGGTTGATGAGGACTGCCGACGGATGGCAGCGGCCGCGCTGGATCAGTGGGGCCGTATTGACGGGCTGGTAAACAACGCCGCCACATCCGTAATCGTGCCGCACCACGACCTCGAGGGGCTGGCTTCGGAGGACTTCCGGCGCATCCTTGATGTCAACGTGGTGGGCGCGTTCCAGATGGCGCGGGCGGTTACGCCGGCCATGCAGGAACAAGGCAATGGGGCCATCGTCAACGTGTCGTCAGGCTCTGGGTTCAGCGGTTCGGGTAGTTCCATCGCCTACGCTGCGTCCAAGGCGGCGCTGAACGTGATGACGTACTCGCTGGCGCGCGCTCTCGCGCCGGAGATACGGGTCAACGCGGTGTGTCCGGGCGTGATGCAGACGCGGTGGTGGCGGGAAGGCCTCGGCGACGGCTACGAGGCATTCATAGACCGGTACGCAGAAAATGCTCCGCTCAAGTCGGCTGGCACCACCGAGACGGTGGCAGACCCAGTGGTGTGGCTGCTGGAGGGCGCGGAACACGTCACCGGTGAGACTATCCTGGTGGATGCGGGTTCACACTTGGGGCCATCGCCACGCCGGTAGGAGACCGGGGTCATCGACCGCATCTTTGAAGAGGATCTCAAGCTTCCCGAAAAGCAGCGCCTCGGCGGGCGGTGCCAGTCCCTCCAGCGTCAGGGTGGAGCGGCGGAACTCGGGGCCCAACTTCGTTTGCTTTCCCGGGATAGCCTAATGTAGCATGTCAACTGTTGGTAAGTGAGTAGGCGGTGAGCGGTGTCTTCATCGAGCCGATTCCTGCGAGACCAGGCGTTGCGTGCGTTCCTGTTCTTTGATGCGGACGGAAGATGTCAGCAGTGTGGTGAGGATTTGCCTGACGATTGGCATGCGGACCACATTATCCCTTGGGTGGTAAGCCGCCGGACAAACGTGTTCGAGATGCAACCTCTTTGTCCAGATTGCAACCGGAGGAAGGGAACCAATATGAAGGGGCGCCATGAATTCAACATCAAAGAGGCTGCTTTCTATGTCTTCCAAATGAGGGCATACTCGAAACTTGTCGAGAGGGTTTTGCAGGGAAGCAATGCCGTTTCAATTGTTTTGCCTCCCAGGTGCGGCAAGACTGACACCATGCGAGTTGGCGGCCTCCGGTTGATTCGTGACAAGCTGGTCAGCAGTGCTTTGATTCTTGTGCCTGACAGAATTTTGCTCCAGCAGACATTCGATTCCCAAAAGCTGAGTGAATGCTTGGAAAGATACGAGATTGACTATTTCCCAAGGACTTATGCAGTGGATGGCCAGTTACGCTCACAGCCCCTACTAAATGCTGACTTGGCGGGAATGACGATTCAGTTGGCTACTAACCGGCTCCCCGAACTGACTAATTGGGTTGCTGCCATGAAGCGGATACATGGCGTGCCTCCAATCATTTTCACCGACGAATGCCATACACTTTCGGTTGAAAATCGCTGGGGGGAGACTTTACAGACTCTTCAGAAGGCCGGTGCAATCATCAGTCTGTTTACTGCTACGCCCTACCGGACAGACCGCCAGTTAATCCCCGGTTTCCGCCCGATACCAATAACCGACCCCGAAGATGTCAGATTCTATCTGCCGGTGGGCGATGAATTGATGGGAGAATTCGCGGCAACGCGGCAAGTATTGAAGATGGAACCGGACCATTACACCGGATTCCGCGAAGTGTGGGATGTGCCTGATATTCCAATTCTCTGCAAGATAGGACGCCGCTCCTTTGACCTCCCACTGAATGATGAAGATGAAGCGACCGAGGATATTCTTGGCACAACCCTTTTGTCCGAGGTTACAGATGAACGCAGAATCCGCCGGGTCTTGCGGACTGAATTGCGGCAACCACACATCATCGAAAAGGCGGTAAGAATCTTCATCGACGAAATGGCAAGGCGGCGTGAGGCCAAGGGAACAGAATCAACAGCGGGAATCATCTTTGTCGGCAGTAATGATGAAAGCATATCAAGTGTGGACTCCCAGCACGCCTACGACGTCCAGTCCATTTTGAACCGCTTATCGGGAGGTCATTTGCGAGTGGCGATAGCCACATCCGACGAAGACGACGCAATCGAAACCATCAACAGCTTCACCGCAGGCGACTTGGATGTTCTTATTGTGAAACAAATGGCTGGGCGCGGATTGGACGTTCCGCGTCTAAAGGTAGAATTGGACTTGTCCAGCGTGCGTACTGCCAATGCCTTTGTACAGAGGGTGACGCGCATCTGCACAATGTGGAGATACGGCGATGGCAAAGACGATTTCTCCAGGGCTGGGACATATATTTGCCCCGACGACTTCCTGACAATCAGCCTGTTCAACCAATTTGTAGCGGATGAACATGGCGAGATTGCCGTTGAACGCAGCGATGCGGAACTTCTTCGCACCTTCACTCCGACTCCCCGCGAACCCGACCAAGCGACTGTTTATAGGGCGACGGATGTGGTTCTTCCGAAGACCTTAGGCGACAGCGACTTGATCCAGGTGCCAGGAGACAGGATTCCTCTCGCCGACTACATGTTTGCCAATATTGAAGGTCTGGCCAATCTCGCAACCCAAGCCCGCTTCATTGCAACGCTGGAAGGGGCCATCGGAGAAGGGTACATAACGTTACCCGGCGCGCCCGAAAGAGAGACAGTTACGGATGACAATGTCGTAACCGAGCCACCGAACCCCGTCAAACCCTTTCACGACTTGGGCGCAGAGTGGCAGGAGGCACGTGATCGTGTTGAGGCCCTTCATAAAGAAGTGGCTAAAGTATTGTATGCCGAAGAACATGGTGAATTGCGTATCCATTACGACCCGAAGAAGTATGCCAACATTGTCCGAAAGTTGTGGACTCACCACTACAAAAGGATTGGTAAACCCGCGGGAACCAAGGTCAACTCATTAGCCCTGTGGGAATTGCAGGAGATAGAGCAAAATCTGACTGACCAGCGCCGGGCAATGTCGCATCGCATTGGTCATCAGGGGAGGCTGGGATGACCTCGCACGATGGATATTCTGAGCAGGATTTGGCAAGCATGGAAGGCCCACGTGGCCTGAAGGAAAAGGGTAGCCCCGCTTGGTGCTGGCAAACAGTGAGCGCTCTTCAGACCATGTGGAAAGCTCTTGACCTCGACTTGGACATGTACCTGACAACATGGAGCGACGCAGAGTCGTTTGCCATTTGGGAGAAGATACCTTACGACAATCCCTATGGCACTAAGGATGCGATGTTGGCCGACTTGGAGCTCGGCGACGACGCCAGGGCCAGGGCCAGGGTTGCATCGCAGGCGCTCGTGTTGCCGCCGTTACAAAGGCACGGCATGAGTCAGCATAGCAATGGTGGAGGTTACGCCGGTAACCTCCACCAGAAACGCCGCAATCGCAGCGAATACCTAACCCGCCGTATTGCCCGGGACCATCCAGAGATACATGAACGGATGAAGCTGGGCGAGTTTACCAGCGTTGCCGCAGCAGCTCGGGAGGCCGGCATCTATCCTGACAAACCCCGAGCCAAACAAGTTACGGTCAATGGAGACTTGGATAAGATGGCCCGCCGCATCCGCGACATTCTGGGGGCTGACGAGTACAACCGTTTTCTAGAAATTGCGTCCAAACTTGAGGAGTAGCAAGACGAGGTCAGCGATATCCGACGGGTCGGTGGCCCTGGCTCTGTGAGTGACCTCGCCTATGAACACCGGAATCCATGCCGCCACTGTCTGTCCGTCCCGTTAGGAGAGGCTGGGCAGGAATTGTTTCCGGGCCGTCATCGTCCACCACCACCCGGTTTTTGCCTGTCTTAATCCAATCTAACTTGCGCCCTCCCCTTAAACCCGCACCGTTTTGAGATAGTTCCCTGGCGTAGGAAAGCTGGTTGAAATCAGCCCACTTCACGCCAATGTTGTCCATGCCATCCGTCTTTCTCATCCGGTATCCGCGAGAAAGACGGTGGTAGAATACTCGGGTATCCGAAAGAGCAGAACGGCGGGAGGTGAGCAATGCCCGTGATGAGCGGAGCACAGGCGCTGGTTCGTTCCTTGGCCAGGCACGGCGTCGAGGTGGTGTTCGGGCTTCCCGGCGTTCAGATTATGGACGTATTCGATGCCCTTTACGACGAGCCCGGCATCCGCATGGTCCTGACCCGCCACGAGCAGGCGACCACCTTCATGGCCGATGGCTACGCCCGGACCACCGGCAAGCCCGGTGTCGCGCTGGTGGTGCCTGGCCCTGGGGCCCTCAACGCAACGGCGGGACTCGGCACCGCCTATGCCACATCGTCGCCGGTTCTGCTGGTGTCGGGGCAGATAGAGAGCTATAACCTCGGCCGGAACCGGGGCGCGCTCCACGAGATCGGCGAGCAGTTGGACGTCTTCAAACACCTGACCAAGTGGTGCGGGCGGTCAGACAAAGTGAATGAAATCCCGGGAATGGTCCGGAACGCTTTCCGCGAGATGTCCTCCGGCCGGCCCAGGCCGGTGGAGATAGAGATTCCCTGGGACGTCCTCCCGATGACTGATGATACCGATCTCCCGGAACCCGAAGGTCCAGGCAAACAGCAGCCCGATCCCGACCTGATAAGAGAGGCAGCAGAGTTGCTTGCAGGAGCCGGCCGGCCCCTTATCTGGGCTGGCGGCGGCACAAGGGACGCTGCCGTCTCCACGGAGCTGCTGGATCTTGCCGAGGCCCTGAACTCCCCGGTTATAACCACGCCGGAGGGTAAGGGCGCAATCCCTGAAAACAGTCCGCTGTCCTTGGGCAGTTTCTACTACGCCCACGGGCCCGGCCATATCGCCCTCCCGCAGGCCGACGTCATCCTGGCCGTCGGCAGCCGGATGCTGTTCACGCCCAACGTGCCCTGGGGAATCCAGCCCCACCAGAAGGTTGTCCAGATCGACGCCGATCCCGAGGAGCTTGGCCGCAATATCCCCGCCACAGTGGGAATCGCCGCCGATGCCCGCCTGGGGGTACAGGCATTGCTGGCGGAATTGGGCGGCAGGACACGGGCCAGCCAATGGACCGGGACCGAGATCACGGCCATTCGCCAGCAGGCCGATCTGGAAATCCGGGAGATGGCTCCTCTCCAGGTGGAGATCATCGAGACGATACGCCGCGAACTGGACGACGACGCGATCATGGTCGCCGGAACCACTGACATCGGTTACTGGAGTCATCTAGCCTACCCGGTGCTGGCCCCGCATTCCTACCTCACGTCCTCCTACTTCGCCACCCTGGGGTATGCCTTCCCCACGGCCCTGGGCGCCAAAGTCGGCAACCCCGGCAGGCAGGTCGTTGCCACAACCGGGGACGGCGGGTTCGGGTACGCCTCCAGTGAACTGGCCACCGCTGTCCAGGAGGGGATAAACGTGGTGACCCTGGTGTTCAACAACGAGATGCTGGGGGCGTCGCACCACGACCAGCAACAGCGTTTCGGCGGCAGGGTCATCGGCACGCGGCTCCACAACCCTGACTTCGCTCAACTGGCCGAGGTATACGGTGCCGTGGGCGTCAGGTTGAGCAGCCACGAGGGCCTAGGGGACGCTCTCCGCGACGCTCTGAGAGCCAATCGCCCGGTTGTTATCGAGGTGCCCATTCCAAACCTGCCGCCGCCGTTCCAGATAGCGCCCCGCGGATTGGAGAATGTCGGGAGTTAGAACCCAACACTGACTACTCGGTACTGCAGTCGCCTCCGGACAATTCCCAGGACAGGTAGCCCACAGCGGTCGCTAGAACTGTAGTTGCGGGCCTTGCCGGGCTCGCCATGGTCCTGACCAGCATCAGTGTCTTTGTTCACCATCTTTGACCGCGTAAAGGGCAACATTTTCACGATCATTCACCACGATTTTCATGGTCATTGACCCCCTCTGGAAGCCACATCGGCGGCCATTGCCGCACTTCAGTTCCCAGGTGCAGGCATGGCATACCGGGAGGTTTCCAGAATGGAAACAGCAGAAGTCATCCGCCGCTGGCAGGCGGGGCCCGGTCCGCAGCAGATTGCTCAGGGCACCGGTCTCTCGCGCAATACGGTGCGCAAGTACCTGGCGGCGGCCAGGGCGATGGGCATCGCCAAGGACGGGCCTCCACCAGGGGAGGAGCAGATCAGCCTGCTGGTGGTCATCGGCCAGTCGGGACCGTGACGGGTGGAAACGCCCAGGCAGGATGCGCTGGAGCCTTGGACCGACTATATCCACCAGTGGCTCACCGGCGACCGGCTGCAGATGACCCGCATCCACGAGTTGCTAGCCGTCCGGGGCTGCTCGGTCTCCTACCCGTCGCTGCGGCGCTTAGAGCCTATCCTAAAAACTGTTGGAAACTTGCAGTGGTGCTGTGGGAAGGGAA
>VXOI01000130.1 GCA_009840175.1 Chloroflexota bacterium
AATTCCTTCATTACGACCGTCCCGCCGTGGCCAACACTTTGGCCCGTCATCTGGACGCCTTGCGCCCCGATGCCACCACGTTTATCGCCGGACGGGGCTACCTGTGCCGCCAACGCAGCGACCTTCCCCGATCCCCTTACCCCGATATGGTAGTCGCCTTTGGCGTGGACGCCGCCAGCATTGGGGAGACCAACGGCTACGTCATCAGCGAAGCGGGCAAGCCCCCCGATTTTGTGCTGGAAATCGCCTCGGCACACACCGCACGGCGGGACTATATCGCCAAACGACCCATTTACGCTGGCTTGGGCGTAATGGAATACTGGCGCTACGACCACACCGGAGGCCGACAGTACGACGCGGCCCTGGCTGGCGACCGTCTGACCACGGAAGGGGTCTACCGTCCCATAGAGCTAACCACCGAGGCCGACGGGGTGATTTGGGGATACAGCGAAGCCCTGTCATTGTCAGTCTGCTGGGTCGAGCGGGAACTGCGCTTCTGGGATCGCTTGCGGAGAAGGTATCTACCCGGCCCATCAGAAATGGCGGACCCTTTGGAACTGGACCGCGAGCGCAGCGCCCGCCTCGCCGCAGAAACCCGCGCCGACTCCGAAGCCGCCCGCGCCCGGCAACTGGAAGAAGAACTGCGCCGACTCAGAGGTGAATAGCCCGGTGATGCACTCCGGCGCAGTTGACGCGCCAATCCCCCGCCCATAAACTCGCACCAAACATCCGAAATCCGCACCTGCCCAGGAGGTTTCCAGCATGGCGACAGTGCAATCCCAGCCGCAGGCCGCCGCCCAGATGGGCGCCGCCGCCCGCCGCTTCCTCGACAGCCTCACCGCGGAGCAGAAGGGCAAGGCCACCTTCGAGTACATGGACGGCGAGCGAATGTACTGGTACTACCCGCCCATCAACCGCCACGGCCTGGCCCTGCGCGACATGGACGCCAACCAGCGCGAGTTGGCCTTTGCCCTGCTGGAATCAGGGCTGACGCCCCGTTCCTATGAGCAGTGTCGCCAGATAATCGAGCACGAGGATGTTCTCGGCCCGCTGGAAAAAGAGATGGGCATGATTACCTTCGTGCGCGACATCGAGCTGTACTACTTCACCATCTTCGGCGAGCCCGGCCCCAAGGAACCGTGGGGCTGGCGCATCGAGGGTCATCACGTCTCCCTGCACTTCAGCGTATGGGGCGACAACGTAATCTCCGTCACCCCCTTCTTCTTTGGCGCCAACCCTGCCGAAGTCCGCAAGGGACCCAAGCAGGGCCTGCGCATCCTCGGCGACCGCGAAGACCTGGCCTTCCAGCTAATGGAGAGCCTGGATGCAGACCAGCAGTCCACCGCCGTCATCTACGACGAAGCCCCGCTGGACATTCTCACCTACAACAGCACCAAGGTCTCCTTCCCCTTCCGCCCGCAGGGGTTGGCCGCCGCTGACATGACTGGGGCACAGAAGGAGACGCTGCTCAACCTCGTCGCCCTCTACGTCGGCCAGGTCCGCACCGACCTGGCCGAGCAGAAGCTGGCCGCCATCCGCGAAGGGGGTCTGGACCACTTCCATCTGGCTTGGGCCGGGCCGGTGTCCAAGGACGACGCCCACTACTATCGCATTCACGGCGGCAACTTCGTGGTGGAGTTCGACAACCGGCAGGACGGCGCAAACCACATCCACTCCGTCTGGCGCGACATCGAAAACGACTTCGCCGCCGACGTCCTCCGCGACCACCTCCGCCTGTTCCACGTACTCTAACCGGGGGATTCACCACATAGGGTGCAGAGAGCACAGGGTTAATATAGGTAGGCGCATACTCTGTGTCCTCTGTGCTCTCTGTGGTTAAATTTTCAGAATGACGCTCAACGTAGCCGGAACCAGTGTCGTCCGCCGCGACCTGGAAGTGAAGCTCACCGGCGAGGCCCGCTACACCGCCGACCTCAAGCTGCCGGGAATGCTCCACGGGGCTATCCTCCGCAGCCCGCATCCCCACGCCGACATACTATCAGTGGACGCCGAAGAGGCCTTGCGCCTGCCCGGCGTCCGCGCCGTGATCACGCCCTTCGACTCAAGTTCTCCCTCTCCCTCAGGGGGAAGGGCGCCTATTATTCCCTCCCCCTCTGGGGGAGGGTCAGGGTGGGGGCGTCTCGCCCCGGACATGAGCATCCTCGACACCCGCGTCCGCTTCGTCGGCGATGAGGTTGCGGCGGTGGCCGCCGACAACCCCGACACGGCGCGCGCCGCGCTGGAACTCATCCGCGTCGAATACGCCGTGCTGCCCCACTATATGACTCCCGAGTCGGCGTTATCACCTGACGCCGTCGCCATCCACCCCGGCGGCAACCTGGCCCTCGGCGAGGTGATGTCGCTGGAGCGCGGTAGCGTAGCCGAAGGCTTCGCTGACGCCGACGTGGTGCTTGAAGACGACTTCGAGATACCCACCCACTCCGCCGCGCCACTGGAACCCCGCGCTGCCCTGGCGTCATGGGGCGAGGACGAAGATACCGACCTGACCGTCTGGAAGACCACCCGCGGCGTCCACGTAGACCGCGATGCCCTCGCCGGTGCGTTGGGCCTGTCCTCTCATCGCGTGCGCGTCATCGGCCCCTTCCTCGGCGCGGGCTACGGCAACAAGGACGAGACACGGCTGGCGGGCATTGCAGCCGCGCTCTCCCAGCGGGCGGGTCGTCCCGTGCGTCTCGAATACTCCCGAGAGGACGAGTTCATCGCCGGGCGAGTGCGCCACGCTGCAAAGATACACATCCGCGCCGGGTTCAAGTCCGACGGCAGCATCACAGCCATCGAGGCCAGCGCCTTGCTGGACACCGGCGCATACCTCGCCTCCGGCGCAGGCGTGACCCGACGTGCCGGGCAGGGCATCCTCTACCTCTACCACTGCGCCAACGTCAAGTACGAAGCGCATCTGGCCTACACCAACCGTCCCACCGCCGGCTCCTACCGCGCTCTCGGCGCGCCCCAGGGCCACTTCGCCCTCGAAAGCCTGATGGACCGCGCCGCCGGGTATTTCGGTATGGACCCGCTGGACTTCCGCCTGAAGAACCACGTCCGCCCCGAGGGACAGCCCGGCCAGCGCACCTCGCCGCCGGACCAAGTCATAGATAGCCAGCCTCTCGAAGGCGGCATCCCCTTCTCCAGCAACGGCCTGCAACAGTGCCTGCAGCTGGGATCCGAAGCCTTCGGCTGGCGCGAATATAATTCTGAATCAGGATTTACAGGATTAAAGGATGATTCAGAATTATCTGAACCCAATCATGTTCAATCCTTTAATCAAATAAATCACAGTTCAGACAACCCCGCCCTCAAGCGCGGGCGCGGCATGGCCATCATGATCTACCGCGGCGGCCCCGGCTCACCCTCCTCCGCCGAAGTCCGCGTCGAAAAGTCCGGCGCAATCAAGCTGATTACGGGCCTGATGGACGTGGGTGAAGGCGCAACTACGGTGCTTCCCCAGATTGCCGCCGAAATCCTGGGCGCGGAATACGAGCAGGTCGAAGCGATATTCGCCGACAGCCGAGGCACTCCCGACGCGCCCATAACCGCTGGTTCCACCGCCACCTTCTCCACTGGCACAGCCGTCGTGCAGGCCGCCAACGAAGTGCGCGAGTCGCTGATGGAAATTGCCTCTGCGGGCCTCGAAGCGCCGATATACGACCTTGACGCAGCGTGGGGCTGGGTCTACGTCAAGTCCGACCCGTCCCGCCGTATGGCCCTGGCCGAAGTAGCCAGCCGGATGGACGGCGATGAACTGTCGGCCACAGCGTCTATCATTCCCGGCAGCCCCAACCACATCGTCAACTCCTTCGGCGCCCACTTCGTCGAGGTGGAGGTGGACACCGACACCGGCCGGGTGCGCGTCCTGCGCTACGTGGCCGCCCACGACTCCGGGCGCATCATTAACCCCCGCGCCGCGCTGAACCAGGCCGAGGGCGCTGTGAGCCAGATGCTCGGCTTCGCCCTCTCCGAGGAGCTGGTAACCGACGCGGCCACCGGCGTAACCCTCAACCCCGGCTATCTGGAGCACAAGTCGCCCACCATCCAGGACTACCCTGACATCCAGATAATCTTCGCCGACATAGTAGACCCGGTAGGCCCCCTGGGAGCCAAGGGACTCGGCGAAGTCCCTACCGTAGGCCCGGCCCCGGCCATAGCCAACGCCATCTACAACGCCACCGGCGTCCGCCTCCGCCGCACCCCTTTCACGCCAGACCGGGTGCTGGCGGCGTTGGGAAAATCTCAGTAAAAATATGTCAAGGAATGGCTTATCCGCCGTGCAAGACAGTTAGCGGGGAATCTAGCAAATACTTGTCCGAAATGTGCAATCAAGCCTGATATTATAAGGATTAGACAAGAAAAGGGATGTCATTATTGCATGGCGACGGGCCAGAAGTTGGCTTGCCGCCAACATTAACCGCCGGAGGCAAGACACGGATCGTCACCCGACACCTGCAACAACAGGCGCTCAGACGCCGGGAGCTTACCGAAGAGCGCATAATTGACGTTTTGGAGAATTGGGTTATCCAAGGTGTTAGAACCGACATTTACAAAAGGCAAAGCATGGTCTATATGGGGTGGGTTGAGTATGAAGGCAAAAATCGGTTGATGCGTGTGGCCGTTTCAATGGATGATCAACGCATCATCACAGCCGTACTGGACGGGACGGCCACGGATAAAATGGAAAAAGGAGACTGGGATTACTTCAGGAGGCACTATGCTGAACCGGACGAGGGAAATGAAATTTGAAGTGCACTACGATCCGGAATGCGACGCAATGGGATTGCATTCCGGTCAGCAGCGGAGCGCCAGCGCCTCACTCGTAACTGATGTTGATGTCATAATAGACTTGGCAAGTGAGGACAATTGCCGGGCTGTCGCGCTGGAAGTTTTGAGTATTAGCGCATACCTGCCATTGGGCAAGCATGGTTATTGCGACGGATCGGACACCCTCACCTTTGGAGACGAAATTGATACGGCTACATTGATTGTGAAAAACGGAGATTTAGTCGCCTACTGGCGGCCTGATAACCTGCCGCCTGTTTCCATGGAGCCGGTTGCCATCGCCCTGAAGAACGCTTCCAAGCACCTTGCGCCAGTGATTGAGAGTCTGTCCGCACAGGCAAAGTGATTGCAATATCAGCCGACCTGCGCCATAAAGTTTGACCCGCCCGAGGAATCCCGTGTCCATGCCCCCCTTCCAATACACCGAAGCTCAATCCATAGACGAAGCCGTCGCCCTCCTCTCTCGGCCCGGCGCGGTGGCCATAGGCGGCGGCACCGACCTGCTGCCCCAGGTCAAGGACGGCGTCGTTGCTGCTGATCAGTTGATCGGCCTCGCCGCTATCCCCGGTATGGCCGCCATCGCCGAGACCGCCAACGGCCTGACCGTCGGCGCGGCGGCCGCCATCGCCGACGTTGCGGCACATCCCGTCATCCGCCGCCGCTACGCCGCGCTGGCCGAGGCCGCGGGCGGGCTGGCCACGCCCCAGATTCGCAACGAAGGCACCATCGGCGGCAACCTGAACCAGCGCCCCCGCTGCTGGTACTACCGAAGCCCCCTGATTCCCTGCCTCAAGAAGGGCGGCGACCGCTGCTACGCCCTCGCTGGCAACACCCGCCTCCTCTGCATCACCGGCGGCGACCGCTGTTACATCGTGCATCCGTCCGACACCGCCGTAGCCCTGAGCGCGCTGGACGCCCGGCTCGAAACCGCCGGGCCCAACGGCAGCCGGGAGCTGGCGATGGGCCAGTTCTTCGCTGGCCCGGGCCTGGATATGCTCCGTGAGAACGTCCTGGAGCCAGGCGAGCTGATAACCTGCACCCTGCTGCCCAACAACGCCCCGGAGCGCAGCGTCTACCTGAAGGTCCGCGAGCGCGAATCAGGAGACTTCGCCCTTGTCAGCGTGGCCGCCGCCCTGTCACTCGATGGCGAAGGTGCGGGCGCCACCATCCGCCAGGCCCGCATCGCTCTGGGCGGCGTCTCCCCCATCCCCTACCGCGCCACCGAAGTCGAGGACTACCTCACCGGCCGTCCAGCCAGCGACGTTGACCCCGCCGAGGCCGCCGTCCTCGCACTGCCCAACGCCACCCCGCTGCCCCAGAACGGCTACAAGCTCCCCATGGCCCGCAACACCATCAAGCGGGCCATCGCCCAACTTCTGCGGGTTTAAGTTAACCGCCAATCGCAGGCTTTTCAGTAGCCAAATAGCCGCAAACCTGTTAATTCTCCGGTGCTGACCAATGACAGGAAGATGGCAATACGCCAGACAAGTTTTGATAAATTCCGGGTCGTATTGGCAAGGGAAGCACCCTGATGTAGAACCTGAATGGGTTGTCAGAGCAATCGCGGAACCCAACCTGCAAGATTGGGATAGAAATGACATATACTATAGTTGGGTTCCAGAAAGGCAGAGATGGCTGAAAGTGGTGGTGGAATACGATCGGATTGCCACCGCTCACGTAGATAGGCGTATGCTGAGGATATTAGGAGTTCCAGAAAATGACTGACTACAGGAAATCGCTGGAACCGGAACTCGAAATCCAGTACTTCGACAATAACGTCCTGTGGATTGGCGCGTCCGGAGTGTCGGCTTTCAGCGAGGGCGAGACAATGGCGCAGGGCCTTATTCTAGAATATGACCGCGAGGGCGACGCTGTCGGAGTAGTGCTAACCAGGTCGGCCCTCGACAAACTCAGGCACTTCCTCGGCCAAGGTAGTAAGGAACAACCGGAAACCCCTCAAAAGGAAACGAAAATGTCCGGCGGGGTGTGAGCATCCCCTGTCATTCTATCGGGACCACAAAACCTCTAGCTTGTGTAATCCAAACATGGCAATTGCCACATCGCGCAAAGGAACACCGCCCTTGAACGACTACATCCTCCTCGACTGCCAGCCTCCGCTGGCTACCGTCACCCTCAACCGCCCGGCGCAGCGCAACGCCATCAGCTTCGATATGTGGCACGAGCTGGCCGCCCTCATGCGCCAGCTCGACGCCGACAACGAAGTCCGCTGCATAGTCATCACTGGCGCGGGCGGCGAGGCTTTCTCCGCCGGAGCGGACATCGCCGACTTCCACAAGCACCGCTCCGACTCGGTGAAGGGCCGGGGCTATAACGACGCCGTCAACGGCCTGCTGGAAGCCCTGGCCGAGATGTCAACGCCCACCATCTCCATGATCCAGGGCTTCGCCGCTGGCGGGGGCTGCGAGATGGCCGTTGCCACCGACCTCCGCATCGCCGCCGAGGGCAGCCGCCTCGGCATCCCGGTGGCCCGTCTCGGTATCACCATCGGCCACCGCGAGATGCGCGGACTGGTGGATCTGGTGGGCAAAGGCAATGCCCTGTACATCCTGCTCTCGGGCCGCCTTCTGGACGCCCACGAGGCCCTGCGCGTCGGCCTCGTCAATCAGGTCGTCCCGCCTGAAGACCTCCATGACGCCACCTACAAGCTCGCCCACGAAATCGCCGCCCTCGCGCCTCTGTCTCACGCTGTCAACAAGCTCACCCTGCGCCAGGTGCAGGCCAAGCCCGTCCTCGCCGACCTCACCGACGAGGAAAACGCCCTCCCCCTGGCCCAGTTCGACACCGAAGACTACCAGGAAGGCTACCGCTCCTTCCTCGAAAAGCGCCGCCCCAACTTCGTGGGCCGGTAGCGGGAACTGTGATTGGCCGGATTCGTATGATGGACAGGATTGCCCTATAATCACGGCCATCACATGAATCAAACAAATCACAGTTCAAGACAAAAAATCCGCGCCGACCTCCTCCTGGTCGAGCGCGGCCTCGCCGAGTCCCGCGAGCGTGCCCAGGCCCTCATCATGGAAGGCATGGTATTCATCCCATCGGGTCGTGTCGCCAAGCCCAGTACACCCTTGTCCAACGACATTGAAGTGGAGGTCCGAGGTCGCCTGCCCTACGTCAGCCGCGGCGGCATCAAGCTGGCCCATGCCCTCGACCACTTCGCTCTCGAACCGTCCAGCCTCGTTGCCTTGGATGTCGGCGCATCCACCGGCGGCTTTACCGACTGCCTGTTGCAGCGTGGCGCGGCCCGGGTCTACGCCGTGGACGTCGGCCACGGCCAGCTAGCCTACACCCTCCGGCAGGACCCTCGCGTCGTCTGCTTCGAGAAGCTGAACGCCCGCCTGCCCTTCCAACTGCCGGAACCCGTGGACCTGCTGGTCATAGACGTATCTTTCATCTCCCTGACCCTGGCCTTGCCCCAGCCGCTGACCCACCTGAAAGCTTGCGGATACGCCGTTGCCTTGGTAAAGCCGCAGTTCGAGGCCCGCCGGGGCGAAGTGGGCAAGGGCGGCGTTATCCGAAGCGACGCCCTGCGCGAAGACATCCTCCTGCGCGTGGAGCAATGGCTGTCCGCCCGCGACGATGTGGAGCTTCTCGATACCATCCCTTCGCCCATCACCGGCGACGCAGGCAACCACGAGTTCCTCTCCCTGCTGCGAAAGCTCTAGCGCCACCCATGCCAACGGAAATCGAGTATGATAGTGCCGTCGGCAACCTGCCGACGGCAAATTGCATCTGGAGAAGAGGATATGTACTTGCTGAGGCGAATCTTCAAGTGCAAGCCCGGCGAGGCCCGCCGCGTGGCCTCCCTGGTGCGCAAGCAGGCCGATGCCTTCCAGGAAGCTGGCTTACGCAGCGAATGCCGGGTTTACTTCAACGGCGCAACCACTCCCTCCGGGCCGGACACTGTTGTGCTGGAGTGGACCGACGATGTTCTGAGGTCAACCTTTCGCGCAGGCGTCCAACTGCCTCAGGCTGTCAGGGACATCGGTGGCCAGGTGGCCCAGCTCACGGAAGGCAACCGCATCGAGATGATGGAGTTGATGACCCCGGACAAGATGCTGGACGTGTAGGGAAGTGTGTGGTAAATCCCCTCTCCCTCCGGGGGAGGGTCAGGGTCTTCTATATCTCCCTCTCCCTCGAGGGAGAGGGTTGGGGTGAGGGTGAAATCATGGGTATCAACGACTTTGCCTGTATGGGAACGTCTCCCCCTTGAAATTGGTCAAGATAACTCAAGCCGGCTCGGTTGCCGCAAAATACTCTAGCTTGGAGAATTTACCAATGTACCTACTAAGGCGAATCTGGAAGTGCAAGCCCGGCGAGGCCCGCCGCGTGGCCAGCCTGGTGCAGAAGCAGGCGCTGATCTACCACGAAGCCGGACAGCGCAGCGAGTTCCGGGTCTACTTCAACGGCTACACCACTCCCACCGACCCCGACACCGTCGTCCTGGAGTGGACCGACGAGGCCCTTATGTCGCCCATGCGCGGCGGACACCAGCTCCCGCAGGACGCCCTCGCCGTCGGCGCCCAGGTCCGTGAGCTAACCGAGGGCAACCGCCTCGAAATCATGGAGCTGATGACCCCCGACAAGATGCTGGACGTTTAGGGGACTGGAAACGATCTTGCGAATGGCGGGTTGCGGTAGAATTGAGCTATCCACCAAAATCTGCTAAGGTTCAGCTATAGGGTATGTCTGATTGGGGCAAGGAGAATCCTCATGACCACCGTTCCCAGTAGCCCCGAAGCTCGTGCTATCCAAGCGTTGACTGACGCCGAGACGTCATTGCGAGCAATGAGCGTCGCTACCCAAGGCGTCTCCGACGGTGTGGATTCTGCCGCTGTCAGATTGGATACCGCTGTTGATGCCCTTAAAACTCTCGTCAACAGTGTAGAGGCCACTAGGGATGCACTGAAAACCGTCAGCGCCTCCAACGCGATAGTGGTGGCTAACATTGACGCTGCCGCCAACGCGCTAGTGCGGGCGACCGCCGCATTGGAGGAAATCAGAGAATATCGGCTGCGGGCCGACGGCTAATAGTTGTAACTGTTCAGAGTTGGTGAGGTGAAATGGCCGAAAAAGGGATGGGGAAACGCTGGCATCGATGGCGATGATTATGTCATATAGTTGGTATGGAAAGGAA
>VXOI01000040.1 GCA_009840175.1 Chloroflexota bacterium
GAACCCGTTCATCCTTCGAGAGGCTCAGGATGAACGGGTTTTGTGACCTATTGTGGGCCTCTGATGACTTACCGCAGATGGTCCAGCATCGCCAGCGGGGTGGCGGCCAGCAGTCCGGCGTCCACTGGCATCACGATGCCGGAGACCCAGCGTGATTCGTCGCTGGCTAGAAACACTGCTGCCCACCCGATGTCCCATGCGTCGCCCTCGGTGCCCAGCGGCCCGGCGCGGCGGCGCAGGTCGCGAAACTCGTCGGGCATCGTGCCTGCCACCATAGGCGTATAAATGTGGCCGGGAGCGATGCAATTGACGCGAATGTTGTCGCGCCCGTGAGTGACAGCCATCGTCGCGGTCAGTCCGATTATGCCCGACTTGGAGGCTGCGTAAGGCACCGCCGCTCCTCCGCTTCCAGCGCGGATTCCGGCGATTGACGAGACGTTGATGATGGACCCACCGCCCCCTTCCGCCATACGCGGAATTGCATATTTGCTGGTCAGCACCATTGACTTCAGGTTGACGTTCAGCACCTGGTCCCAGTGATCCTCGTCCACATCCACCACGCTTCCCCGTCCCAGGATACCCACGTTGTTGAACAGGACGTTTACCCCGCCGTAGCGTTCAACAGCCGTCTCTACCATGGCGCGGCAGTCCCCAGTGTTGGTGACGTCCGCCTCGAATACCGACGCTTCGCCTCCTTCTTCCTTTATCGCCGCCAGGGTCTGCTCCGCCTGCTCCAGGGAGCGGTCCACCAACAGCACCTTGGCTCCCTCTCGGGCGAATAGTATAGCCGTAGCCTTGCCTGTGCCAACGCCTGGCCCACTGGATCCGGCGCCGGTCACGATTGCGACCTTTCCTTCCAGCCTGAATCGAGGACGTTGTTGCATGACACCTCCTTGTCGTTACGCCAGATTGATGCGACAGCAAACTTAAATCAAGTCGGATTCTCCAGCCGTTTCCAGCAAAGCAATGCGCCGTCTGATTTTGCAGACGGCGCAGGCTATCGGCTGACTGGAAATCTACTTCCGGCTGGCTAGCCGGGCAACTGTGGTTGCGAGTTGTCTATGGTTTCCACCCCACCTTCGCCGGAGTCATCCATTCTTCCATAGGATAGACGCAGAGCAACGTCTCCGGGGGTGTTCCACACCTGCCTGAGGTCGTCGTCAATGAGCTCTATGACCGCCGGACGGACGCCGGAGTCCTCGCCGATATCCGGGTAGAGCTTCCACGAATCTTTCCTGACTGCCTCCCCGCGAGCATCGCGGCCGCCTATCTCTCCCCTGCGCTCCTCGAAATGCCATGAGTACCAGGCGTCCACCATATCCCTGAAGATAGCCAGGTCGGACAGGGACGCGCCAACCGTTGACATCTGGACCTCGAAGCGGTGTTTGTCACTGGGGTGCCTTTCCACCGCAGCGAATCTTCGTCCGCCGCTCAGGGCGCGAAGAACCGTATCGTGAACGGACGATGTTGTGATACCCACCCCGGCGGCGGAATCAACATGGCCCATCCGGTAGTCGCCCACTCGCCACAACCTCTCCTCCATCGCTGCGGCACCCATCCGCATCTCCACCAACAACTCGCCCAAGTCGTCGCTGGCCCGGCCGTTGCCGATGGATGCAAAAGACAGGAAGTCGTCGTCAATGGCCATGGCGTCCCTGACCTTACCGGCAATTGCCTCGGTCAGGATGTTTTCCAATTCCAGAACATCAATCCTCCTCGGCCCATAGACCGGCTTCCCATTCAAAGTGTCATGGACCGACTGGCAAATGTCCATCAGGTCCGTGTCGCTCAATTGGAAGAGGCTGAGAATTCGACCGGCTGTCTCCTGGGCCTTAACCCCTGACACCAGGTTCTTGACCGTGGGGTCATCGTTCTCGAAGTCCCAGTTTTCAAGGCTGCCTACCTCGCGGGATAGTCTGCCCCCTGTCGCAGAATCCCGGCGCAACTGGCTGACATTCTCGGTCCATGTGGAAGAATAGTCGCCAATATCTTCCACGAGCCTGCTAACAACTTCGCCGGCCCTGTGGAGACAGAGGGAACCCAGCCACTCGTCGGTTTCCTTCTGCCAGCGGCGCAAGCGTCTGCGCCGTTCGCCCGGACTGCCGTCCAGCCTGCTGAGGGCCGGTTCGGACACCGCAGGCAAGTCCTTTTGCACCGCACGCTCGGCTAGCATCGTCCAGCGGCGCACCGGCGGTTCCTGATCCGGCGACGTTATCAAGTTCTGTATGAACATGGATTGTAGGCGGAAAGAGATTCCCGACACCAACTCGTCCCGCTTCGCGTCTGATAGGGCGCTGGCCCTTGCCATTTCCGCCCTGACGTCATTATTGGCCTGAACGGCCAGGCGATCGTTGATGCTTCCCTCGTGCCGCAGTCGGTCAATGATGGATTTGATGGCTCTGTCCACGTCAACCACTGCATCGTGGAAAGAGCGCTGAATCTGACCGAATGCGTCTTTCCCTCCTCCTGAGCCTGCTGACCGCCCGGCTTGCAGGAATCCCAAAGGGTCAGTGGGAGCCGGGAGAGAGCGGCTCATGTGATTGAAAGACCGGTTGCGCCGGTTTCCGAATAATGGCATCTATGCCTCCCTGCCTACAGGCGGCTGCGCCACTGATTATGTAGATACTGCTTGGCCGTCTGGGTGAAGAATCCCTCGATCAATCCGGTCTCCCGAGAGCTGATGGAACCGAACTTGGCGTCTGCCTGGCTGTTGGCCTCTCGCATCGTCTCGTGGAAGCGCGCCCACCAGTCTTGTCCTGTGCCCCAGGCGTCGGCTACCAGACTTTCCAGGGTTCGTGCCGTGTGATTGCGCTGAACGGGGAGAGAATCTCTCGGCGACCTGTGCAGCAGGCACACATCAAAGTGGGGGCCGATTGCTTCGACCCGTTTATCCGGGTAAACCGTGATGCTAAATGTGTCGCTGCCTGTATGCTCTCCGCGCCCTACCTGGACTCCGGTGACGGAGCGCAGAAACTGGAGAATCACATAGGCGTTCCGCAACTGTAGCTGGTAGGTGTTATCCGGGTCTCTGGACATGCCGCGCTGTGGCAGCAGAAGGTGAAGCACGACACTGAAGTTACGGGCCGTGCCGCGAACTTCCGATAGGGCAGCCAGCAGCACTGGAAGCGCTCCTACTGTGCCTCCCCCGGCGAAGGCCACTATGTGAACGCGCATATATGTGGAGCCTTCATAGAAGGGGCAAATCTCGTCTATAGCAGAATCCAGATAGCCGCGAATGTCGCTATAGTTGAATCGGGCAGCCACACCCGCATTTGCAAAAGTGCCCAGCGCGCCTTCCCGGGAAAGGCTTAGATGCCTCAACTCCGGCACGCACTCCGTAATCCACGGGCGCATATCGCGCAGGCTGGAAAAATGGGGAAGAATCAAGGGAATGAACCGGGCAGTCCGCGAGATTTCACCACGGGTGGCTTCGCGGGTGTCCATGTAAAGAAATGCCAGGTTCTTCCGGTCTTCGAGACTCCATCCTTCCGAGGTAGATTCAAGCTGACGAACAATCTGGCAACTGGTGGAGCCGAGCCCGATTACCATGGAAGGGGAGACGACGCGCTGAGCGTTCCTATTGGCGTTCGGGCGGGCCGCTCCCAAGTCTTGGGCCGAAGACGTTGAGGGTGTTACCATCACGCCTCCTGTCGGCGCGTAACGCCGAAGAGTATGCTTTTCGCTGGAGTGAGCCCTTTAGGGCATGAGTTCTGTAACACAAGAATAGGATACCGAATTTACATTTGTCAATTTACATAATCTGAAAACCCGATGTTTCAGCTTTGGCAGTACCTCTGAACTGCGCAACAATATGGGCCCTAAAGTATCTTCAAATCAAGATACCTGTCCATTCAGCATATAGTTATGTTATGCAGTTCGGACAGATAGAACGGTGTTGTTCCCGGAGCCATTCTTCCACCGAAAATTTGCTGTGAACAGTCGGGGCCTCAGCGGGAAAATCGGGGGAAGGGTACGAAGTTGCGTTCCGTCCGTCCCCTAGAGCGAGCCGTCTATACTGATGTCGAGCAAGCCCGGCTTCCCGCTCTCGAACATTCGCCGCGCCGCCGGTCCTATCTGCGCCGGGTCGGTGATCTTCTCGCTGGCCACGCCCATCCCTTGGGCGATGGCGGAAAGATCCAGCGGGTTGGCGAAATCCATGCCGGTATATTCGCTCACCCGTCCTTCGTCATTCAGCATTCGCTTCAGGTAGATGTCCATGTTGACCTTGAGGATGCGATAGGCCCGGTTGTTGCAGATGGCATAGACCACCGGAATGTTGAAGGTGGCCGCCGTCCAAAGGGCTTGGACCGTATACATCGAAGCCCCATCCCCAACCACGGCCAGCACCGGGCGGTCGGGGCGTGCCAGTTTCAACCCCAGCGCGCCGGGCATAGCCCAGCCCAAGGCGCCGCCCTGGATGCCGAAAAACGTGCCAGGCTCGTCGAAGTCGAACTCCTGCATCATCGCCGGACGCGAAGTAACCGCCTCGTCCGCCACGATGGTTCCGGGTGGAACGGCGGCGGCCAGTTCGTGCATCATTCGCTCGACGGCTATGGGATTGTTGTCCCAGCGCTGACGGAGCCGCTGCTGGTATTCTTCCCTGGCCCTGCGTCGGCGCTCGCCCAGCTCGGCCATCCGCGTGGCAGCGGCCTCCTTGGCCGACGCTGACATATCCTGCTCCAGGGCGTCGGCAAGCTCAGCCAGGCCGGTGGCAGGATCGGCAAACACGCCAATCTCGGTGGGGTAGGTCTTCTCCACCTCGCTGGTGGCGCTGTCCAGATGCACCAGCTTGCTCTCAGGGTCCAGCAACGGCACGTCCACGTACAGGAAGGAAGAGAATACGTTGGCGCCCACTGCCAGCACTGCGTCCGCGCCCGAGAGCAGCCGCCTGGTGACCGGGCTGCTGGTGTTGAGCATCCCGCTCCACAGAGGGTGGCTGGTGGGGAAATTGACCTCGGAGAACGACGCAGCGAATACCTTTGCGCCTAGCCGCTCGGCGACCTGAACCATCTGGTCAACGCCGCCCGACTGGGCGATGCGGTCCCCTATGACGATGACAGGGTTCTCGGCTTGAGCCAGGAGCTGCGAAGCCCGCTCCAGCGCGTTGCGGTCAGGGCGGATGCGGTGATAGCCATGGCTGGAGCCAACGATGTCCACATCAGCTTGGACGTCCATAGTATCCCACGGGAATGAGAGGAAGGTGGGGCCGGTGGGCGGCGTCTTGGCTTCGTTGAAGGCCCGGCGGACTGCTGCCGGAATATCCGCCGCATGATGAATCTCATGGCTCCACTTTGTGTACTGTCTGGTCATCTGTACCAGATCGCCCGACAGCGTCGGCTCACTGAGCAACATCCGCGTGTCCGAGTTGCCTGCTGTCAGCACCACTGGAGTCCCGCCCCGGTAGGCGTTGTACAACGCGCTGATGCCGTTGGCTAGTCCGCCCGCGATATGGATGTTGGCGAATGCGGGCCGTCCGGTGGCCCTGGCGTACCCGTCCGCCATTCCCACGGCGGTCCCTTCCTGCAAGGCCTGGATGTACGTCACTTCCGGGAAGTCCTGCAACGCATCCATCATCGGGGTCTCACTGGTGCCGGGGTTGCCGAAAATATGGTCAACGCCTTCGGCCATCAGCATCCGAACCAGGGCTTCCTTGCCGGTCATCATCGCCATGGGGCCACTTCCTTAACAATAGGTTCCCTCCCCCACTGGGGGAGGGTTAGGGTGAGGGCATCTCCCCACTTTACGTGTAGGTCATCCACTCCAGCAGATTGTCGTCCGGGTCTCGGGCGTAGAGACTCAGCGACGGCACTTTGCCGAAGCCCCTTCCGCCCTTGCGGGGCGCGGGGCCCAGGATCACCTCCACACCGGCTTCGGCCAGCCATTCCTGGCATTCTTCAACCGTGCCTTCCCACACGAAGCAGATGTCTGCGCAGCCGGGAACTGCTGAGGGGCCGCGCAGCCCGGCGACATAGCCCTCGGGGTGAACGTTTATCTTGGAATCGCCGATCTGGATAGAGAAGATGTTGGCATTGCCAGCCCGCCATTCTTCTTCGTCGTTGATGGTGAAACCGAGCTTCTTGTAAAACGCTATCAGCCGCTCGGCGTTGGCGGTGGGCATGGCGATATGGTCAATCGAAACGGTTGCCATTGGACTTCCTCCCGGAAGCGGAGTCGCTGCGCCAATCATATCCACAAGGCCGGGTACTGGCAAGCGAAAAAGTCGTCTGAGGGGAGTATCGAGGGCCGCGGAGCAGCCAGCAATCCGCGAATGAGCCTTGATACTGGGCCCGCCGGGAGAAAACGGTTTAGCGAAGCGCGTATCTACCGCGCTGCGACCCTGCGCGGATTTGTGCAGCCCGGGACTCGGAACCTGTGGGCTTAGACGAATCCCCCTAGCGGCTTATCGCGTCAACGCTAATAACCGCCTGCATTAGCAGCGTAATGGACTCCAGCATTTGCCCAGCGTTTTCGGCTTTGATTACTAAGCTGCCGTCAATCTGGGTCACACCGAGAGTCTCGCACACTGCTCCGATCTGCCGCTGCCAATGTTCTTCCATTCCCGACACAGCCGGACCGGTGCCGCTAAGGGAGAAGCTGCCGTCCGCTTCCACGACTATGAGGTCCACCGGAGAGCCGTCAAGCAGGACCCAGGGAGTCCGAACCAGTACCCCGTATTCGTGGGCGGCTTCCACTTGGAACAGACCTGGCAGACCCAAGGCAAAGGCCCGGCGCACAATCTCGATTGCTTTGTTCTGCTTCTCGGCCTCGGAGTCTGCAACCTCCTGCTCTTGTCGCAAAAGCTCCACAGTCTCGTAATGTCCCAGCTCGGCTTCTCGCCAGGTGTCGTACCTTCGGGAGTAGGCGGTTGCCGGATCGAAATCGGGTATCTTGTACGCTGAGGTGCCAAAGGGCTTGTAGCTCCGGTTCTCAGGCATGACCGAGAATGTTGTCCTGACCAGGAAATCCCCAACTTTATCCTGACCTACGACCGCCAGCTTCGCCACGTCGTTCCGCAGCCGCCAGGTGGCGTATTGAGCGGCGCTGACTTCGACCGCGTTCCGCGCACCGTCAATGATCCTGTATACAACCGTTTCATCCTCGTCCTGAGGCAGTTCAAGCTGCTTCACAAAGCCGCGGATGCGCTCCAACATGATGACTCATTCCCCTCAATCTATGGCCATAGCAGCGCGTATCGGTGTAAGTGTATCACTCGCATCAACACTCATGCCCTCATACCGGTAGTTGAGAATGGCTATCTGGTCTTGCCCTGACAGAGATGCGAAATTCCACGTGCTCCCGTTCCTGTGGTAGTCTATGCACTCACGCCTTGCCACGGCATTGGGAGGGAATATGTTCGACCTGTTTCTGCGCAACGGACGCATCATAGACGGCACTGGCCAAACATGGTATCGCGGCGGCGTAGCCGTCTCAGGGGACACCGTCACCATAGTCCGTTCCGGCGGCGACAGTATTGAAGCAGCTCAAACCATAGATGTGGACGAGAGCGTCATCTGCCCCGGCTTCATAGATATGCACTCCCATTCCGACCTCATCCTTCTGTCAGAACCCAGGCATGAGGCGAAGCTCCACCAGGGCGTCACCACCGAACTCCTCGGCATGGACGGACTGTCCTATGCCCCGGCGTCTCCCGATAAGCTGGAGCAACTCCTGTACTACCTCGCCGCTGTCAACGGCACTCCCCCTCCTGACGTGCGCTGGGGGTCCGTGCGTGAATACCTCGATCTGTTCGATGGCCGGGTCGCCTGCAATGTGGCTTTCATGGCTCCCCATGCAGCTATCCGTGTTGAAGCAATGGGCTGGGACGACCGCCTGCCTACTGAGCCGGAACTGGCCCGGATGCGAGAGTTGGCCCGCGAGGCAATGCTGGACGGCGCATTCGGCTTCTCCACCGGCTTGACCTACCCGCCGGGCGCATACAGCGACACCAACGAATTGGTTGCGGTCTGCGAGGCCATCGCCGACCTGGGCGGCTTCTACATGAGCCACGCCCGCTATTCCCTGGGCGACAAGCTGCTCGACCCCTTCCGCGAGGTTGTCACCATCGGAAGGCGCAGCGGTGTCCCCGTCCATATCTCCCACTACCACAACCCGGTGGACGGCATGGGCGAGCGGATGGTGGCCCTGGTGGATGAGGGCCGCGACTCCGGCGTGGATGTCACTTTCGACCAGTATCCCTACGCCGCCGCTTCCACCATCCTGCACTCGTTGCTGCCCTACTGGGTGCACGAGGGCGGCCCCACCGCCTTGCTGAACCGCATCCGCCAGCCAGCCATACGCGACGAAATCGGCGATGCCGTTGAGCCGATGTGGGGCCTGACTCTCGACCACTACATCTTCAGCAACGTACCAAACAACAAAGAATGGGAAGGCCGGTCCCTCGGCGACTTGGCCCGGCACCAGGGCAAGCGTATGGTGGACGCCATTTGCGATATGCTGATTGAGGAAAACTTGGAAGTCGCCTTCGTCGCCCGCACCGGCAACCCCGACAACATCCGCACCATCGTGCAGCACCCCGCGCAGATGGTCGGCTCCGATGGGCTGCTCACCGGCGATATGCCCAACCCCCGCACCTACGGCACCTTCCCCTACGTCCTCGGCCAGTTCGCCCGCGATGAAGGGCTGTTCCGCCTTGAGGACGCCGTTCGCAAGATGACATCCGCTCCGGCCCAGCGCCTCGGCCTACAGAATCGCGGCATACTCCGCGACGGCATGAAGGCCGACGTGGTCGTCTTCGACCCCGAAACAATCAAGGCCAACGCCACCTTCGACGAACCCAAGCAGTACCCCGACGGCATCTCCCACGTGATAGTCAACGGCTCCCTCGTGGTGGATAATGGCGTCCACACCGGAGCGCTGCCTGGCCGGGCGTTGCGCTCGCAATGATCTCCCGGCCATTCCACAACATTGAGATGCGAGAAGACGAGGGAGGCGGTATGCCATACGACTCTGATTTACCGTTGCAACGGAATATCAATGCCCTCATCAGAGAATATGATGGCTACTTTGTGGCCCGGTGCATGGAAATCTCAGTAGTTACTGATGGGTCAACTCTGGATGAGACTCTGGCTAACTTGCGAGAAGCCATCGAGCTCCATCTTGAGGACGAAGACCCGGCGGAATTCGGACTGGTTGAAAACCCTGGCCTGCAAATAACCTTGCAAACGGCGCTGGCAAGTGCCAAGACTTAAACGAATGTCCAGCCGGGAGGTTGTTGCTATATTTGTCCGGTTCAGATTTTGGATCCAATCGCAGCGTGGCAGCCATATAAAACTCAGAAGAAGAGGGCCATCCAGCGAAAGGCAGACAATTACTGTGCCGCAGCGCCGGGAAATTCTACTGGCACACTCTACGAAATTTTCGACGAGGGGCGTCAATACATCCCGGAAGAACAGCTAAGACCCCACTTCTACACCGACTAAACCCGGAGGCATCCCCATGGACTTTGAACCGCGTTACACTCCCGAACAGGAAGCCTTCCGCCGCGAGGTCAACGCCTGGCTGAAGGCGCACGTCCCCGGCGGCATCGAGCACCCCGCCGATCCCGCCGACCTGACTTGGGATCAGTACCAACTCCGCCGCGACCTGGGCCGCAAGCTGGGTGACAAGGGCTGGCTTTGGCCCACCGCACCCGTCGAGTACGGCGGCGGCGGCCTAGACGTTGACAGTGCCGTCGTCATCGAGGAGGAAATAGATTCCTTCGGCCTCACCCTCCCGCCCTATTACGACTCCGGCGGTCGCCTCGGCGGCAACTCCATCCTCGTCTGGGGTTCCGAAGAGCAGAAGCAGGCATTCCTGCCGCCCATCTTCACCGGGCGCGTCCGCACCTGGCAGCTCCTGTCCGAGCCAGAGGCCGGCTCCGACCTCGCCAACGTCAAGACCCAGGCCATCCGCGACGGCGACCACTACGTCGGTCTCTTCTTC
>VXOI01000026.1 GCA_009840175.1 Chloroflexota bacterium
TTCGGTCTGCCGCACCCAATGGGAAGGATTATTCCCACACAACCAAGATACAAGGTGATGGTCCTGGATTTCCGCCGTGGTGGCATAGTCTTGCTTTTTTCCTGCGGTGATAATAGTTTGTCTTACATTTCATTATCGGATGTCCAGCCCGCCTCGTCAAGGTACGGTTGTCGCTACCACTTGCCAATCGGTGGACCATTTTAGATAGTCTAGGTACTCCGTCAGACCTGTGGCGTCTCCGGCTTCTAACCTATCGCTTCGGCTCTCTGTCCTGCCCTGCGAAGAACCCGATGGCAAAGCCCACCAGAGACAGCACGAGGAGACCGAAGAGCTCACTGCCCTCGACCGCTTCAGACCCACCCTCGCCGCGTACTACATAGGCTATTGCGATTACGAAGAAAAGCGCATAGCAACAAACCACACCGATCAATCGTCCCTCTATGTAACTGCTCAGCGACATGGTCGGCAGTTTGTTTTGTCCGAACAGTACGCCAATTGCCAGCCAGATGCCCATGAACGTAATGATGTCCCCGAAGTTCAAGGGGAGCGAGTCTACACCATAGGCAAGCGCGACGATTGCCACGGTACCGGCGAATGTGGCAAGCAATACGACGAGCGAACTTTTGACCATACTCCACAGGTGGCCAAGAAATCCGGTCTTGATTGGCGTCGTCTCCATTGAAGGCACAGAGTTCAGAGCCCCAATTAGGACTTCTCGTTGCGTAACGGCTTCCAAGGCCACCCGGCTGCCCCAGAGCAGAGCCATGCCGAGCATCGGTGTATTGTTGGATTCGAACACCACTACATTGGTCGGGTGCCCGTGCCAAGAAACTTCCGCCAGGTACGCTTCGAAACTCGAACAGCTCCCATTGGGCAGCTCGAAGGTACGCTGTCCTACTGATGACAACCCCAATTCCCGGATAGTCTCCGCCTGTAGTGTCAGATAACCGATGAACCCGGTATCCAGGACTACTTCCATCGGGCGCGGATGCCCTTCGGCGTTGTTGACCTCGATGGTGCCCAGAGCCTGCGGATCTCCAGTTACGTCTCCCCGATCATCAGTCCCAGACACCCGGAATCCCCCAACATGGCAGTAAGCGGCGAGGTGGCCTACGCGAATGGCGTAGGTCACGGCGTATGGCCTCCGCTCAAGTAATCTCTGCGTGGCTGCCGGGTCGCCTGCATCAATCTCGTAGTCGCCGGTTTCCACGTCGATGACCACGAAACTGCCCTGTTTTGCCGTTACGACCTGTTGTTGGATCCGTTCCCGGTAGATAGCCTCTCCGCGGACTGCTATCTCTCCGGGATTATAGGTGCGACCTGGCACAACTCCCCCTCCATTACCTCGTTGATGCGTCTTTCCAATTGGTTCATCCACGATACTAGCCCGGTCGTCCTGTGGTCCATGTCAGCGATTGACAATGCCTGGTTTGCCTGTAGAGTTGCAGTTGCAGCACGCCGCGATGTTCGTAAGGAACAACGACAACCACGACCTTCGCCAAGTGTCCCTTCCAGAAGACGGGTTTGGCTATGACGGCCAGCCCATCCGCCTCGGCGTATTCCCGTTGGCGGCTGTGGGCAGTCTTCTCCGCTAGGGAACCGGCGGGCAGGGCCTTCTCCTTGCGGGGCATCCCTCCCCGACGGCCGTTCAACAGCCAGGACCGGCGCGCCCCGAAACCCGCCGTTCGCTTCACCACCCTGGCCGCCAACCCCGGCGGTCTGGTCCAACCTTCGGGGTCGCCCCGCTCCTCTCTCTCGTACAGGACCACCATCAAGGGTGGGTCCCGCACCACCTCGGCCAGCCGCAGGGCCGCCGAGGAATAGGCGCAGCCGAAGACATCGTGGAGGGCCGCCACGTCCAGCCCGCTGGCCTGGGCGTATGGCAGGAAGATGTCCGGCTGCATCAGTGCCGCCGCCGCGAAGCGTTCCGCCTGCCGGCAGATCACGGGGTTCGGCCCCGATGGGACGGGCATTCCCGGCGAGTGGATTTCATCCATCCGCTCCAAGGTGATCTCGTACATTTCATGTAGCACGGTCTGGGCCTTGGAACCCTCCCACAGGTCATCCCTGTGGTAGATGTGGTACTCGCCACCGGGCTGTCCGATGTGGGCGCCCTTCAATCCATCCATCTGTCCTTCCCGCACCGTGCCGAATCCGGCTCGCTCCGCCAGGTCGGTCAACTCCTCCAGGGAAGGGCGGGCCGACAGCCGGAAATAGTCCACGAAACGCGCGGCCAATTGCTCCGGGTCCAGGGCTTGGGGGCAGGCATCGTCGTCCAGCAGGATGCGGCAGAAGCCGCCCAGGGTGTTCTCCATCATTCCAGCAACCTCTTGCCGGTGAACTTCTCGTACATCTCCACGATAAACCGCTTGGCGTTGACGGTCATGGGGCCGTCGGGCCGGGTGCCCACCCGAAAGGCCGGGTCGTCCAGCACGAAGCGGTAGGCCCGCTCCACGTCCATCACCTCATCGCTGTAAGGCCCGGGTTGCGGCCCGTGGCCGGCCCGTCTCAACAACTCCTGGGCGTCCACGTTGTAAAGCTCGGCCAGCTTGCGCACCACGTTGGCGCCGGGCTGACTTACTCCCCTTTCGATCTGAGACAGGTAGGAGGCGGACACGCCGGTGCGCCGGGTCACCTCCCGCAGGCTGACCCGACCCCGTAGCCGCTTGAGCAGGGCGCCGATGTCCTCGTAGTTCTCGTAGCCCTGATCTACTTCCTCCTGGTGCTCCCGCTCCATGTCGTCGTATTGGTCCATGCTTGCCACCCCGCTGGCCGGCGTCCCGACCCGAACAGTAGTTGTTCTTTTGCGGGTTGATTGTTACATCAGAGTGAACACTTTGTCAAAACGGCGGCAAAGAGCCGTTTCCAATATTGGCAGCGACAATAGTGGGTTGGTACACTCAGCAATACAGAACGGAATTTCTAAATCCAAGCAGAGTATAACCCACTGGCCCCTTCCAGGATACCCCCGGAGGTCAGGCCGGTTCCCATAGAGAGAAGGAACCTTTGAGTAAGCAGCGAACACTCACCCAGGACCAGGAGAGCCAGCGCCTGGAAGGGCTGCGCATCCTGGCCCGCATCATCGCCCGCCACTACCTGGCCCACCCTGAGCTGTACCCACAACCCGTTGACACCTCCGATGGCCGCTCCGAAGGGAGCGGCCAGGCAAGAGAGCAGGAGGGTGCGGCGTGAAGCGCAAAAAGCCCGCCTTCCGCTCCCGGCTGGACCCGGACAAGGCCTGGGAACGGCTCAAGGTGCTCAACATGAGCCAGACCGAGTTGGCCCGGCTTATCAGGCGGTCCCCCGGCTTCGTCTCTGACCTGTTCAACGGCCGCCGCTACGCCTCCGGCGAGACCCGCCGCCTCCTGATGGAAGTGCTGGGCGTCACCCAATTCGAGGACCTGTTCGTCCTGGAGGAAACCGATGACTAGCGAGCGCGAACCCTCCGGCTACCGTCGGTTCCCGCCGGGCTTCGCCCTGATGCCCGAGGACTTCCCCCGGAAGCTGGCGGCCCTCAAGGAACTGACCGGCCTCACCTGGGAGGGGATGGCCGACGCCCTGGGGGTGGACCCTCGCCAGCTGTTCCGCTGGCGCAATGAGGACGGCGAACCCAACGCCGGCGCCATGCTGTCCCTGGTGCGGCTGGCGATCCGGGTGCCGGGCGGCCTCGCCCTGCTCACAGACGAAGACGTTACCGTAATTTTAAGACCGAGGAGGTAACTGCATGACATTGGCAGAGCGAAATGTGCTGGCGGACTTCCGTCTTCCGACCTGGCCGGAGGACTTCGGGCGACGGCTGGAGGGCCTGAAGGAACTGTCCGGGCTGTCCTGGCAGGAGATGGCCGCTTTGCTGGGGGTGACCGACCGGGCCATCCTGATGTGGCGGCGGGGTGAGCGCAGGCCATGTGGGGCCAACATCCTTGTCATCACCGAGTTTGCCCGCAGAATCCCCGGCGGCATCGAGTTGCTGTGCCAGGGCGACGCCGGGGCATTGACCTTATGGGCCAGTGTTGGCGAAGCCGGGGGTGATGACATTGAGTAGTGGCATGAGCGGCGCGGCGCGGGATCGGTATTTGCGGTTCCCCGCGCCTTCTCTGCCCCAGGACTTCCCGGTGCGGCTGGGGCGGCTGGAGGACCGTTCCGGCGTCTCTTTAGAAGAGATTGCCTTATCTTCCGGCTTGCCCGCCCGCTTGGGCCGACAGTGGCGCATCGGGCGGCCTCCCAGCGAGGACGAGCTGAGAGCCATCTTGGAGTTCGCCTGCGCCGTGTCCGGCGGCGTCGCCGTGCTGCTGCTGGATGGGTCCCAGCCCTGGCCGGTGCGGGAGTAGTCAGTCCCATGAGCCGCCGCCAGCAATGGGTCTATCACATCGAGCCGGAGGAGTTCCCACCGGACTTCCCGCAGCGGCTGGACGCCTTCCGGCGGGCTGCCGGTTTCAGTTGGCGGGGCCTGGCCCGGCGGTTGAAGGTCAGCGCCCGCCTGGTGTTTCGCTGGAAGGCCGGGGCCGCCCCGGGCTCCGGCCATCTGGTGTCGCTATTCAACCTGGCTGCCGGGATGGGACTGCTCCACCTGCTGCTGCCGGGGGTGGAGGAAGCGGAGGACGGTAGTGCGGAAGGTGGTTGACGTAGAATCAAACACCCGGGCGGCAGAACATGAGTCATCCCGAATCTGGAGTGGTGTAGGAGAGGGAAGGGTGATGGGTTAGCCAAAGGGAACTCAATGCGGAGCGCAATCTGGAGAGCGGTATCGCCACCTGGCGGTGCCGCTTACCCGTTCTGTGGCACCAATGGCGCAGGATTTCCTGAACCAGGGGCGCCAGTGGTGGCGTGAGCAGGGAGAGGAGGAAGGCGTAGACCAGGCTGGCCATGAGCAGGAGTTTGAGCCGGTTTTCCCAGAACCAGAGACGAGGGCTTTCCATGGCCAGGTCGGTCTTGCAGGATCGGTAGCACATCTCCACCTGCCAGCGGCGAACG
Source organism: Chloroflexota bacterium (assembly GCA_009840175.1). Lineage (GTDB taxonomy): Bacteria > Chloroflexota > Dehalococcoidia > Lucifugimonadales > UBA3495 > VXOI01. The sequence continues at coordinate 4,972 of VXOI01000026.1, forward strand.
TAGGCCAGGACCACTCGCCAGGCGTCGTCGGTGGTGTCCAACGGTTCATTGGTGAGCAGGTACTAGGGCTTGCGGCCCTTGCCGGGACGGGAGACCACCAGCCACAGGTCGTCATCCATCTGGGGATGGTGCACTGGGACGGCCACCATGCCGGTTTTGCGATACTGCCGGCGGTGCAGGTCCCAGAGCTGACGGTGGTCCTGGGAGCGTTTGCCCCGGGTGATCTGCCATGCGGGACGCTGCCCTTTGGCGTCAACCAGGTGGTAGCGGGTGGGCCAGCGAAGGATGAACCGCGCTTGGTGTCTGCTCAGTTCGCCCAGCCAGGGAGCGCCCGCGTAGCCGCGGTCGAAGACATGGATCACCCGTTGTTGCCACCTTTCGGCGCATTGGGAAAGCAACTGGGTCGTCTGCTCCCTGCGGTGGCTGGCCAAGGGACCGCGGCTGGTCCACCAGCGCATGGCCGCCAGGGTGGGAGGTCCTGGCATCCCCGCCACCATCACGGTGACCCATTGCATGCCGGGCACGAATACCGGCCGCCCTCCCGGGGGATGGTAGTAGCCCGGCTTGATGCGCTTCAGGCGGGCGGCCTTGCTGGAACGGACGGGACCCAGTCCCTCCAGGGCGATGCTCTCCGGTTTCTCCAGCACGCTCTCATCCCAGATGGCCAGGGCCGTCTGGTCGCGCTCCCGCAACTGGGTCAGGCTCAACTCGGCACGATGCCAGAGCAACTCTTCCAGCAAGCCGTGGCTCCATTTGGGAGACCGCAGGAGATTGCTGAGGCGCTTGGTGCCCGCTGGCGCACGGTCTGGGGAAATGATATGACCACCCAACTCACTCAGGAGCAGCCCCGAACGATTATGGCGCAGGCGCACCATGGACACCAAGGCTAAGAAAAAGGTGCGTACCAAGCGCCGATCCAACCGCGCGTCCAGCCACCCTCCCCAGGGTCCGATGAACAATTCCAACAGATCCGCCACCTGCTGCCCTTGCCGCAGACCCGCCCCTTGCTGCAACATACGAACGCCCCCTTCAGTGGTTTGGAGTTTGGACACTCCCAGTCCACCGGAAGGGGGCTTCTTCTTTCAGCCGTTTCTTGGACCGATTTCCTCGTTTCCTAAAATCCGGGATGACTCATGTCTTTGTGCCCCAGTTCGTGAAGGGGGATTTTCGTCCTCTCCTTTTCGCTCCGCTACTGCAAAGGCTGCAAACCGCTGGGTCTAGGATCATTCAACGGGCAGGGGCAAAGCATCTTCGTTATCTTCGCCATCCAAAGGTGGGCTAGCTTTCGCAAACCATCGATTACCAAATTCCTTGTAGTTCACCTTTATACTCTCGACTCGATAAGGGGCGCAGTTGAGGATTGCGGCGTCATCCAGTTCGAAAATGGCGATGTTATATCCTTCGATTTCCTCCTGACCAAATTGGCTGCGGTAAGCAATCGCGTCATATCCTGCCTCTTGAAAAAGCTCCGCCAAGATACGGGTCGCTACGTAGTTTTCCCTGTCATCGGAAAGTGTTACAGGTTTCGAAAAGGCATTGTCAATGTCTATCCAGACGGCCTTCTCTTTGGTTTCGGCATCAGGTTCCTCCTGACCAGAGAGTTGGCGCAACGTTAGACCTCTCCACGACGCCTTACCGTATCCCTGCGTCAGATCGATAGCGTTCAATTTGCGGGTGACCTTGAACTGGGCCACGGACACCTCGGAACCCACCCACGGCCTGACCTCGGAGATGGCTGTCTCCTCAGTTGAGGCCAAATAGAGAATAGGGATTCCCGACGAGTTGGCCCGTCCCTCTCTGGCATATTCAGCAACGGGTTTCATTCTGGCGCCAGAGAACCCCATCGGCTGTTCGCCGTATTCTTGGCCGTTCTCATCGTTTAGAGGAATGTAAACAACACCCAGTTGGGCGCGCCAGAGGACGGTATCCTCCAGAATCTCTGAATCCCGGCTTTGCCGAGTCTGCATCACCGTTTCAAGGAAGGCTTCTATCTCCCGGTCCCAGATGTGGCGGCGGCGACGCCTGACCCGTTGTTCGAATTTGCGATAGCTCCTCCATGAAGAGAACTCTGGAAGTTGTGGATTGTCGATACCCTCCGTGCACGGGTCTCGTTCCATGTTCTGACACTTACCTCCATCGGTGGGATCGTTCGGACCAGCGGCCGTGCTTGTCCGCGCAAGGCGGAAATATTAACCCACGGATGCGTCGGTCTTAGAAGAGCGCTTGGATTCGATGACCTTCTCCATGTGTTTTGGCCGGACCAATACCACCGGCTTCCCTTCCAGCGAGGTCACGGAACCAGTGACCAGAATCTGGTCGCCGTGCTGGATTTCTGCCAATTGATGCCGCTCCTGCTCGGTCAGGAAGAAGCACTCAACCAAGGTGAAATAAGTCTCGTCCGAAAGGACTAACTTGAAGCTCGTGGTCCGCCCATATAGAGGAGGACACGCCTTCAAATCGTAGACGGAACCGCTCAATGTGCGGTCTTCGGAAGTATAGTGTGCTTCCTTCTGGGACTGCTCGAATCGGTCCAGTCTTTGCGGTCCATGCAGTAAATGCGGCTCATCTTCCCTTGAGTACCCCGTTAGTGCAACCTGCTCCCCTTGTAGCCGAAAATAATCACCTACATTCCGCTTGTAGAAGAGCGCCGTTACGTCGTGTCGGAGGTGCTCACAATCAATGACGACTTCAACCAAGCTGTGGGGGTCGAACCCTTCGGGTATCTTAACGGATCGTACTTGGCCTTCGACGTATGCGGATTTCATCGGCGGCCTTGGGTTTCCGCTGTCATCCACATCCTGTGAATAGCTTGTCACCGTGCTTGTCACTTTGATCGGTGAACGCTGGCGCATCAGGTTGTCCGAAGCTGACAACAGGAAAGATGCCCCGCTGAGCAGTGTCTGAATGTCTATTGAGATGTCGGCGGACCTCAAGTCGGTGATGTACCGCCACTTCAGATAGAGGTTGTTGCTGGAAGAGAGGAATTCACGAAACGTTCCATTGAAGTGTTGCCTCTTGGTGTCTGAATTTTCCCACCACCGTTCCAGCAGGTCTCGCTCCTCTTTCGTCAAAAGTTTGAACAGGTCTATCAGGTCGTGAGTTTGCCAGGGCTGACCCTTTCTGCTGTCGGCTTCAGCCAATTTGCCGAGTACCTCTAGCACCGCTTTGAATGAGAGCTCCAAGGTGAATGCCGATTGTTGCGCGAAAGCCAATGCTTGGCCCAATCCTGCATCGGTAGTCCAAAAGTGGGTGTTCTTGTTCTGATAGTCCAGTATGCCCTCCAGACTGATACCGGTTATCGGAATCAGCCTAGCCGCCTCGTAGTACAGTTTTGCGACGTGGGAGAAGGTTGTAATTCCGGGCACTTTCGTAACCAATGATTTCGGGTCCAGACCCAACAGTGTCGCTTCTTCAATCGCCGAGTCAGAAAAATCCCTCTGGTTTCCTTTCCTGTCGATGGCGGCGATGGCATAAACGTACTTTTGCGTGATTGGATGAACGGGAATCTCGCCGTCGTAACGTTCCGTCATCTCAGCGAAGCAGACAGCGGCGGCGTCTAGTTTGGAGTGGGGAGAATGCAATTCGGAACATCTGAAAAACGGGTTGAATACTATGTAGGGCATCGTTGGCTCCCTTACGTCCACGGCGTTTGCTTTAAGTTGGCGTGGGGGGCAAACCCCTTGTCCGAAGAGTGTCGGTATCCGTTGTTCCTTGGAAAGCCACCTTTCATTTTATTTTGCGGCAAGAAGGCCCACCATACTTACGATCAAGTTGTCCGTTCCATTGCTACCCTCATAGCAAGTCAATCGGATAGTGGAGCCTGCAAACGTTCATTTGGTTCACCAACCTGCGGGCTTGGCGATGACGCCAACATCGTCGGACAGCGCATCGGGAAACTGGCTCCGCCGCAGGTGGCTCTTCCAGAGGCGCTTCACGTAGGTGGCGGCGGCGGACAGGTCCCGGGGGCTGCTGTTGTGGGGGTCGGGGTTGACCAAGGTGACGCGGAGGCCCAGACCGTCCTTCACGTAGCCCATCGCGCCGGCGAAATCGGCGTCGTTGGATACCACCACCGCCTGCTCGTATTCCCTGTTGAACCCGTCCACCAGGAGGCGGGTAGCCAGGTTCACGTCCGACCCCTTCTCTTCCGAGTCCCGGAACAGCATACTGCCAGGCAATCCGGGAGCAGGCTCGGCTAATGGCCGACGCTTGACACCGGACCGGAACCGGCCGTAATGGATTTCCAAGCCCGGAAGCGTCGTCAGCGCCCGCAGGTAAACCAGTTGCCTGCGGGGTTGCAGGGGGTTGTCGGGGCGGGCGTCCAGGAGAGCGGTAAAGTAGCAGACCCGGTTGATGGTGTCCTGGGGAAACAGCGTCTCGGCCAGCCTCCACAAGTCCAACCAGCGGAAGGGCGTGTCCCTGAGGGCGCGGTAGTAAAGGTTGAAGCCGTCAATGTATACGTTGGTGAGCAACCCGCCCTCCCCCGGACAAAGACAGAGACCGCCTTTGCGGGCGGTCTCGACCCTACCGGCGAAGCGATAGGGGTGGTAAATAAAAGCGTACCATTACCGGCTACCGGCGTCAACCGGATCATCGGCGTTCATCGGGGTAGGAAGCCGAAGTCGGACGAATCCCCGCATTGTTTCGCAGGGATTTCCCGCTCATCTCCGGACCACTCCCTGAGGGTCGATCCTGGAAGCCTTGCGGTTCAGGGCGCGGTCCAGGACGGCGAAAACTCTGGCGCTTTCACCGCATTCCACACCGCTGGCGGAAGGTTCCTCCCGCCACAGCAGCGCGCGGGCCACCAGGCCGGCCAACTGGAGCAGGCAGTCGGCGCCGGGGCTGCGGAAAACGGGGCCGCCGATGATCCGGTCGATGGGCAGGTTGCGGGTGTGCCAGCCGTCACCGCAGGCGCCGACGCGCACGGGAACAGGGTTGTGGTTGCGCAACCGCTCGTAGG
>VXOI01000261.1 GCA_009840175.1 Chloroflexota bacterium
CCGGAACTGGTGGGGCTAACATAGAGGGTGGTACAACTACAGGGGGCAGGTCACCTTTTCGAGATGCCTTGCAAGCAGCATCAGTGGGTGTCGGGTGTGAACGAACTCGACTCCTTCACTTTCTCCCGCAAAAGACACCTTCATCCTCCGTTGCTGGTCCATGCGACTCCGGAACCGAGCAATCTCTATTCTCATATGGTTCGTCGCCGGGTACGACGTTAGCAGCCCCTGGAGGGCGTCCCGACGACCTGGGCCACCTATCAAGTCGAACTGACCATCTACACTCGTCGAAATTAGGTTGTTCGGCATGTGATGAGTGAGAACGGAATGCACGAATTCGGCGAGTTCTACAGGCGACAGGAACCTGGACTCGGCCTCTTTGATTTCCTGCTGGTCGGACTCAATCAGCTGGCGACCCTGCTCGGAGATAACACTCGCCTTGCTTATTAGTTCTCGGTGCTGTTCGTTGTTTTCTATGGCCTGCGCCGCCCGCTCAAGCCGTTCTTCCTGTTGACGGGGCGTCAAACCCCGCCTGAACAGGTCCCGCAACTGATGACCACCCGGTCCACGCAGCCCCGCACGATGACGTCCCGGTGCCCGTAGGCCACCGGCACCGAGTAGTCGTTGGTCCTGTACCGGACCAGCGACAGGGAACTCACCCGGCCCGCCTGCTTGTCGCAGACGTCATAGGGAGCACTAGGCCGAGCCAGCAGGGCCTCCAGGTCCCGCTCCATCCGCTGGCCGATGGTCTCCGCGTGGCCCCTGAGCCGGGCGTCCATCCGCTCCAGGCAGCATCGCTCCAGGTAGGCATTGAGCGCGTCAAAGCTCTCGAAGGACGGGATGGGCACCAGGAAGTTTCGCCGCGCGTAGCCCACCAGACTCTCGACCTTACCCTTGTCATTGCCCTTGCCGGGACGCCCGAACCGGTCGTCGAACAGGTAGTGGGACTGGAGCTCAGTGAAGGCGCGGGTGCGCTGGCGCCGTCCGTCGCCCAGTATCTTGGCCACCGCCAGCTTGGTATTGTCGTAGACGATGCTCCGGGCACACCGCCCAGGAAGGCGAAGGCCGACACGTGGCCGTCCAGGAAGGCCTCGGTGGTCTCTGCGGGATAGGCCTTGACGAAGCAGCCGTCGCTGTGGGGCAGGTCGAGGACGAAGCAGTGAGCCTTCTGCTCCATGCCCGCGATGACCACCACTGCCTCGCCGAAGTCGCACTGGGCGTGGCCTGGCGGGTGGGACAACGGCACGAACATCTCCCGTGTCTGGCGTCGATGCTCCCTGACGTAGTCCTTGACGATGGTGTACCCGCCATCGAAGCCGTACTCGTCCCTGAGACGCTCGTAGATGCGCTTGGCGGTGTGGCGCTGCTTCTTCGGAACGCGGTGATCATCATCCAGGATACGGTCGATGATGCCGGTGAAGGAATCGTCCTGAGCTTGTCGAAGGGTTGGGCTTCCGGGGTGGAGTCTGCCGCCGATAGCCCGGCGGGACAGAGTAGGCCAGCATCTTGCGCACCGTGTCCCGGTGCAGGCCGAACACCCGAGAGGCTTCCCGAATGCTCATCCCCTCCACCATCACCGCCCGGCGAATCCGCAGATATACCTCCACGCTGTACATCCATGGCACCATCCGCAGGGTCGGCTACTACCCTAATGGATGACGGCAAGCGGCACAGTTTGCAACCGCCGAATGATGCTCCTATGTATGTCAAGGGGCGACACAGGGCACCTTGGAAGAGTGCCGCAAGGCCGAAAAGACTTCACGAGCGACATAGCGTTTGAGGCAACGGATGACCTCAGCCTTGCTCACCCCCTCCCGGGTGCGGCGGTCCATGTATTCCCTGGTCCGGAGGTCGTGGCTAAGCCTTACCAGAACGATGCGATAAAGAGCTGCGTTGGCCTGCCGGTCGCCTCCCCGGTTCAGCCGGTGCCGGTTGGTCTTGCCGGAGGAGGCCGGCACCGGACTCACCCCGCACAGCGAGGCGAAGGCCGCCTCGGAGTGAATACGTTGAGGGTTACTGCCGGCAGAGATCAGCAGTGCAGCCGCAGTGTCGGGTCCTACACCGAAAATATTTACCAGTGCCGGAGCTGTCATCCGAGTGAGTCTCTCCAGTTGGGCCTGTAGATCACGGATCTCCCTGTCCAGCTGAAGGTAGCGGCACGCAAGGGATTGAAGGGCGTACTTGGCCGCTGCGGTGGGATTCTCAAGACGGCCCGGACGGAAGCTCTTGCATCGTGCCGCCAGGGCAGCGGCCGTCAGACCGTCCAGTGTTTCCCGAAGTTTGGCTGGGGCCGTAACGACCAGGGCCTTCATCTGATTGACTGCCTGGGTGCGAGCCTTGACAGCCGAGTCTTTGGTATTCTTGAGCATACGGATTATCTCGGTTTCGCCCTCACCTGACTTGGGAGTGGCGTTGGCTACTCCGGCCAGCACCGCACGCGCTGCCATCTCCGCATCGGTGGGGTCGCTCTTGCCCTTCTGGAATCGGATTGACCGGTCGGGCCGGTTGACCTCAATGACAGTGAAACCCCTACCTGTCATGAAACGGGCAAGTCCGGCGCCATAGGAACCAGTGCCCTCGATCCCGACAGCGCGAACCTCGCCCAGCTTTCTGGACCACCGCTCCAGATCCCTGTAACCGTGAGTGGTCGCTGGAACGTAGCACTCGGCGAGACGCACACCCTGCTGGTCAATGGCAACGGCCACATTCTGGTCTTGGTGAGTATCAACTCCGATGACCACCTGAACGGCTGTGATCACCCCGCGGCCGACTGCTGCAGTCATTTCTGCCTCCTGCAAGGAGTAGCGCGACGGCCAGACGAGCGGACAAGACTGCGACGGGACTTGATGTCAGGCTCCTATCAGGTCACTGCTCCAATGGCCTTTGGCGCCAAATCGGCCATCTCCGCGTCGAGCCGACAGATCAATCGAAAGGCATCAGGGCCAGTCAGCAATAGGGTCAGGCCCGAGCCGGGATGGCACGGAAATATAATCGCAGTCAGCAATCTATCCGCCCGCGTGTCCCAATATATCTCCGCCGCTTACAACTCCTCGTAGACACTGACGCTGGTCTCGGGCACGGTGCAGTCCTCATACCTAAGCTTTCCCGCACCTTGGGGCTCACTGGACATTTCAGCCTCCTGCTCTTCCCTGAGGAATGAACTGTGTTTAGTCGCTGATACCTCAAGAAAACTGGCCGGCTCCATCATCCAAGGAACCGGCCTGTTTTGTTGCCTTGTGATGCCAGGCAGGGCGCATTGGCGCTCTGACCGTCAGTCCAGGCCGAACTGCTCCCTGGCGTTGCCGCCCATCATGCGTGCAATGACCGGGCGGTCCACGTCTGCCTGGGCCAGCGTCTCGATGGCGTCCCAGGCGCTGGTGGTGTCGTGGCGAGGGTAATGCGAGGCCCAGACGATCTTCTTCTCGAACGAGTATGGCAACTCCTGGATCAGCCGTTCCTCGGCGTCAAATCCCAGCATCACCCGGCCCTCGTCCCACGTCTCCTCCGGTTCGGTGCTGACCGGATAGTAATGCTGTAGCGGTATCACCCGGGTCGAGGCCTCCATCTTCTCCAGCACTTCATCCATCCAAGAGGCCTTGCCGTGGGCCATCACCACCCTCATTTCAGGGAAACGCTCCATCACGGTGTAGCCGATCAGCGTGGAGGCGACGAAGAGATGGTTGTCCAGCCAGTGGGACAACAGCGGAGAAAGCGGGTGCCCCAATGGGACCATGCCCGTGGCTGGCGAAACCCTCTGGCGGTCGTCGGTGCTGCCTCCGGCAAAGGCCCCGCCGCCACCTCCTCCCAGCGCCGGAGCCTGGTTCAGGCGGCCTTTCACTTTCTCAATGAACGGGCCGTGAGAGGTCCATTCGGGATTCCACAGGCCAGCGGTGGGATGCACCGCGGCGGTCAGACCCAGGCTCTGCAGCTCGGCCCAGAGGGGGTCGTAGTAGGGATGCGTGAAGTAATGCCCCTCCAGGAACATGGGACGGATAAAGGCTCCCCGGAAGCATCGCATCCCGGCAGCGCGGCGCAGTTCCGCCAAGGCGAAGTCCATGTTGCCGAGCGGCACCATGGCAGCGGCATACAGGCGCTCGGGCGCCGCACTACAGAAGTCGGCGATCCAGTCGTTGTATGCCCGGGACAGCGCGTAGGACACGTCCGGGTCCTCGACCAAGTGGAACCCCTCGGCGAACCAGGTGGGATACAGGAAGGCGCGGTCGATGCCCATGGCGTCCATGTCCCTGAGCCTGGCCTCCGGGTCGGACGCCCCCTCGCTCTCCGGGTGGCGGACGTCAGGGTCCAGATCGCCAACGGCGTCCCAGGTCATTCCGGGCTTCCAGATGGCGTGCCGGGGAATGTTGGGGTTGGCCGTATCCCGGAAGACCTGACCGTTGACCTTCAGGTAGGAGTCGAACCGGCCCTCCTCCCGCCAGAGGGCATGCTTTCCCAGCACCCGGTATTCCGGGTCCAGGTATTTCTCCCACACTTCCCTGGGCTCGACGACGTGGGAGTCGCTGTCGATGACCTCAAAGTCCTTGCTGGTTGTCATGGTACCTTTCCCTGTCGGATTTCGGGGTCAGCGCCTTACCGACGATTCGGGTCTGAGGGCATGCGCGATCTCTTCGTCGTCGGGCCACCAGTCCGGGCGGTGTATCTCGGTAACACGGTCGCGGATGATCTTCTTGGGCGGCTCTATGTTATAGAGGCGGCGGGCGTTGGCCCCCAGGAACCGGGCCTGGTCCTCGATGGGCAGCTCGCACTCCTCCATGGTCTCGATGGCCCGCCAGGCGTCGTCGCCGTCGTGGTGGTACACGTCGGATGCCCAGGCCAGGATGTCGCGGTAGAAGTCGGGCAGGCGGGACGGTGGAGCCTCGTCGCCCTCGAAGCCGGTGACGCAGTGCTCGAAGAAGGTCTCGCTGGGCAGGCGCTTCAGCGGAGGGAGCCTCCGGTCGTTGCGGTAGAGCCGGTAGGTCTTGTCGCATTCGTCCAGCAGGAAGCTCAGCCACGTGGACGAGGCCTCGAACACGGCAGCCCTGATCCCGGGGTGCCGCTCAAAGAACCCCGACATCAGCACCATGGACACCCACAGGGCAGCCTCCGCCTGGAAGTTCTGCACGTTGGACAGGAAGGTGTGAGGCAGGCCAGAGGTGGAGATGGTCTTCCTGACCAACTCGGCGCCCGAATACTGGTCGGCGTAGCCGGGAGGCTTCGGGAGACCCGTGGCCGGGAAGGGGTGCATCCCATAGACGAGACCGGTATCCTCCAGCGCGTTCCACACTACCTCGTACTTGGGCTGGATGGGGTAGTTGCCCATTGCGTCCATGGGCCGGATCAGGGCGACTCGACAGCCCTTCTCGGCCACCCGGTAGACCTCTTCAGCGGCGTACTGCGGGCTCTGCATGGGGATCAGCGCGGCGAAGAAGAGCCGCTCCGGGTCCTCCTGGGTGTACTCGTGGGCCCATTCGTTGTAAGCCTTGCACATGGCCCTGGCGCCCAGCGCGTTCTGTAGCCAGGGATAGGTGTCGATGCTGGTGGGTATGATCATCACCTGGTCGATACCCTGGACGTCCATGTCCCGCAGCCGCGGTCCCGGCTCGTCGGCACCCGGGTGGGCCAGATAGTCCGACTGCTCTTGGGTCAGGGCCGTTTCCGCGCTGAGGTTGCGCACGTTCAGCGCCCGCTGTATATCGTGCTTCAGGCCCGGTCCGGCCAGCCTGACGATGTCGATCATGCCGGGGCCGGTCTTGGGCGTCGGGGAGAAGCTGTTGATGTCGGCCTTGCCGTTGACCAGCAACTGGTTCGTCTCGGCGTCGTACCACATCGTGGCTTTCAGCGCCTCCAGCTCGTCCCTGGTCAAGTTGTCGGCAGCCCTCTCCCACACTCTGGCCGGCTCAACGATATGGGCGTCGCAATCGAATGTGGGGAAATCTTTGGTCATTGGCCTGAATCTCTGAACTGGCAAGGCTGCCCCCCTTTTGGCTATCCCTCGGTCAGATTAGGACGTTTTGAGGCTAATCTAGCAACCGGCATTCCCATTGTCAACGGACGCGGAGCTTGCGCTAGCAGGAATCGTAACACTAGAATCGCAACACATCCTCCTCAAATCAACGGGAGCGACACTACGATGGAATATCGACGATTCGGGCCGACGGACATGACGGTTTCGGCCCTCGGATTCGGCTGCTGGGAGATGGGAGGCACCTACGGCGACGTAACCGAGGCGGAGGTCAGCGCCGCCGTAAACCGGGCCATAGACCTGGGAATCAACTGCTTTGACACCGCTCCAGCCTACGGAAACGGCGAATCGGAGATCTTGTTGGGGCGGGCGTTGGGTGAGAGACGCAATGATGTGATCGTCGTCACCAAGTGCGGAGTGGGGTACGCCGACCGTCCTAAGGGCCGGGACAGCCGCATGACGTCCATTTTTGCCTCCGTGGAGCGGAGTCTGCAGAACATGGGCACGGACTACATCGACGTGCTGCTCATTCACTGGCCCGATGTCAACACTCCTTTCGACGAAACGATGCATGCGCTGGACCGGCTGGTAAACGACGGCAAGGTCCGGTCTGTCGGAGTCTCGAATTTCACTCTCGACCAGATCAGGGAATGCGAGGCCACGCGGAGCGTGGACATCGTGCAGTACGGCCTCAATATGTTCGACCGCCGCATGGAGCAGGATATTTTCCCCTACTGCCTGGAGCGCGGGACCGGCGTGATGGTCTACGGTCCGCTGGCCTTCGGACTGCTGGCCGGCACGCTCACGGCGGAAACCACCTTCGGCAGCAATGACTGGCGCTCAACGGGAGGGCGCCCCGGCTGGAACGTGGGGGTGTTCGCCGAGGAGCACTTCCAGCGAAACCTGCAGGTCGTGGAAGAACTCAAGCCCATCGCCGCAGCCCGGGGCAAGGGTATGCCCCATATGGCCCTGCGGTGGGTGCTGTCCAACCCCGCGGTGAGCTGTGCGCTGGTCGGCACCCGCACCGTGCAGGAGGTGGAGGACAATGTCGCAGGGCTGGAATGGGCGCTTTCGGGCGCGGACATGGCACAGATTGACGACGTTTTCGCCCGATACGGTGTGGACACTCACCCGGACATAGTCATAGACCCGCCGGAATAGAAATCTCAAGTGACCTGTGTCGTTGTCCAGCGATTCTGTCAGTTCATGAGATAGCTTCTCAGGTCCTCAGGAAGTCCTGAACCATTTGAGATACTGTGGCAAGCTGTTCCAGTTGCGGTATGTGGGCGGCCCTGTCGATGATCTCCGACCTGGAGCCGGCAATGCGGTCAGTGAAATCCCGGGCGTAGATGGCAGGCGCAATTCCGTCCTGCTGGCCCCAGACCACCAGCGTGGGGGCCTGGATCCGGTGCATCCGCTTCTTCAGGCCCTTGTCTGGGATGGGCCAGGTGAACTTCCCGGTACAGCCCAGGTTCCAAGTGTTCTGGATTGTGTTCGTAAGCCGCTCCTCCGGGTCTTCGGATTCTGCAAGTATCCCTTTGGCGACAGGTCCTTCGGACTCGTAGAAGAGTTCCCTGGCCAGAGCGTCGGGCGCCATGGACATCCAGTTCTTGACGGGAGCGTCGTCCCGCCACAGTCCGAGGGGGCTGATCAGCACCAGCTTGCCGACCCGCTTGGGATCCGTTGCCGCAAGCTCCGCAGCCACCATGCCGCCGAAGGAGTGTCCCACCACCGCAGGTGACTCCAACTCCAAGTGGTCGAACAGTTCGTAGTAGTAGAGAACCAGGTCCCAGAAGTCGTCTAGCGGTTTGATGGCGTCCGGGTCTCCGGGGGTGGTGCCGGGATGTTCAGGCGCATAGACCGTGTGCGACTGCGACAGACTGTCGAGAAATTCGTCCCACTTCAGGCCAGTGGCGCCGTGCAGGAACACAAGGGACGGACCCTGCCCGGCTATCCTTACCCTGGCCTGTACCTGGTCGCGCCAGACGCTCAGGGTGCGGTCCTGTATCATCACCATCCTGTTTTCCCTCCATAAAGGGCAGGGCTGAGTTAGCTGGTTGTCTGGCCTGCCAGCTGTCGTTTTCCCCGCAGCTTTTCCGGCCACCAGTGGTTCTCCCATCCGTCGTCGTCCCAGATGTCGCGCAGCTTGGGCAGGACTTCCTTGCCGAAGAGGTCAATGTTCTTCAGGGTGAGTTCGTGGGGCATCGAGCCGATATGCAACAGGACCATCAGGTTGCCGACCCTCAGCTTCTTGATCGCGTCCTCCAGCTGGTCGACGACCGATGCGGGGCTGCCGCCGATTACCAGTTGATTGTCGATGAAGTCCTGGTAGTTCCATTCCTTCATGTCCTGGGTAACCGAGGCGATCTGGTCCATGAACCCTTTTCGGTAGGTGTTGTCCAGGCTTCGGAAGTCCATGTAGCCGGGGGCGGCGAAGAACTCCGGGGCGATGTGCAGGGATTTGTCATAGAAGTAGCGGATGTGCTCGTAGTAGTCCTTCTCCGCCTGCGCATCGGATTCCGCGACGACCACGAGTTGCAGGAATCCTGCCCGGTAGGGATTGGGTTCCAAGCCCTGGCGGTCAACGAATTCCCAGAAGCCGTCCATCACGTTCTTGCCCAGGTTGTTGCCCCAGTAGCTGAGGAAGCAGTAGCAATGGTTGTTGGCGGCCGAGAAGTTCCAGGTGCTGAGGCTCCCCGTGCCCGGCACCCACACCGGGGGATGCGGTTTCTGTATCGGGCGAGGCCAGAGGTTGACCATGGGAAGCTGGTAGTACTTGCCATTCCAGGCAAACATTTCCTCCGCCTGCCACGCCTTCATGATCAGGTCATGGGCCTCATAGTAGCGGTCCCGGTGCTCGATGGGCGGAATCCCGTAGCACAGGTTGGCGTCCATGGAGGATCCCAGGGGCATTCCGGCCACCAACCGGCCACCGCTGATGCAGTCCAGCATCCCGTATTCTTCGGCGACTCGGATGGGCGGATTGGTGGTGGGCAGCGTGGCGCCCATCTGAACAATTGCAACGTCCTGCCCGTTGGTAGCCCGGGCCAGGGCGGAACCCATCAGGTTGGGGCCGGGCATGAAACCGTAGGCATTTTGGTGGTGTTCGTTGACGCACAGCCCGTCCAGCCCGGCTCCGGCGGCGTAGGTGAGTTCGTCCAGAGTCCAGTTGTAATACTGGCCGACCTTCTCGGCATCGGCCAGCTCCCACCACGGCGGGTCCACCCAGACGGAGTGGTACCGCTGCTCGAAATCAGCCGGCAGGTCACGGTGGGGCATCAGGTGGAACATGGAGATTTTCATAACCGGCCCCCTTTTCCTTATGGGGTGAGTGGCCGCATTGTAGCATCAACGCCAACGCTGCGCAGGCGTCGAATGAGCCAAAAACCTCTGCGACCTGGAGTGACGGGAGGCTAGGTCTCGCTCCGCTCCAGCCGTACTTGTACGCCAGCGCGTTCCCCCTGCAAGGTCAGCACTATCGAGCTGTCGTATTCATCCCAGCCCCTGCTCATGGCTTGGGAGTACAGGTCGCGGCAGACTTGGGCCAAGGGCATCTGGACTTCGCAGGCTTCGGCCAGCTCTTCTCCGAGCCGCAGGTCTTTATGGGTGGTTTTCAGAGCGAAACGGGCCTCGAATAGCTGTGCCGGTCTGTTCCTGCGGCTGTCAATTTCGCCTTGAGTCTGGGCCGTCGGGGGTGTTGACGTCCAGGCCCGTTGCCATACCAAGGAGTGGTCAACGGCCCTGACGCTACTGGGCCGTCAGCCCGCCATCAATGACCAGTTCGCTGCCGGTCATGAACGAAGACTCGTCGCTGGCAAGGAAGAGGACTCCGTAGGCCACGTCTTCCGATACTCCGAGTCTGCCGATGGGGTGACGGGCCAGGTTGAACTCCCGCCCTGCTTCGTCGGCCAGCATCCCGGCAGTCATGTCGGTGATGATGACGCCCGGATGCA
>VXOI01000225.1:0-4848 GCA_009840175.1 Chloroflexota bacterium
GCTCATGTCAATCCTTGCCTGCGGCGGAGCGGCTGAAGCTCCGACAGATGCCCCCGCGCCAACCGCCGTCCCGACTGTTGCCCCGACCACAGCGCCTCCTACCCAGGCTCTGCCCACGGCCACTCAGGCTGCGATGGAAGAAGAGCCAACGGCAATGGCCCCCCCCAGCGGCAGCGGAGTGTCAGCCAAGCTGCAATCCTACGCCGATGAACACGCCGGCGGGCCTGGGGCGATATACATTGGCGACATCAATCAGCTTGTGGGCCCCGCCGCCACCGAGGACCAAGGAGATCTGGAAGGCAACGTGCCCCTGGATGCCCTGCAAAATCACCTGTTCGTTTTCGACTCTGACTACTACAGAGGACTTTTGGAACAGGCTAACCTGGAGAACCCTACGGAGTTGGTGGAACGGGATGAAGTTTTCACCATCCAGCACGCATGCCTTAACCGCGCCCTGTCATTCTGTAGAGTGATCGAAACGTTCTATTTCCCCAACGTTACCGAGCGCACCAAGGGGCAGGTTGACTTCGTGATGTCCTCATTCCCGGAATTGGGCCTTGCCGGGCCCGACATCCCGGACCTGCTGGCAGCCGGCACCCTGGACGCTGGCAGCGTGGTAGGCCCCTACGTGGCCGGGCACGTGCCTGCACTGGAGATCCAGTATCTGTTCGGCGCATTCACGTCGAGGGAGGAGCAGTTCCTGACGACCGCGGCCATTGCCCCGGAGATCGCACAACTGCTGGCGGATGAGTCGGGAGGCGGCAAGCTCATCGTAAAGGAATGGGCATCGGGCAATGACATATTTTTCTTCAGCAAGAAGCCGCTCCTGACCCCGGAGGACTTTGAGGGTGTGAAGACGCGGGCGTTCGGCACTTCCATCTCGGACTGGATCAATGGCATGGGCGCAGATGCGCAGTTCGTGGCCTTTGCCGAAGTCTACGCCGCTCTTGAGCGCGGCATCCTCGGCGCAGGAGTCACCGGCGGCGACGCAGGGTTCGGACAGAGGTGGTACGAGGTTGCCGATTACATTACCGGCCCCCTGGTAAGCTGGCCGGCGAACGATATGGTAATGAACAAGGAAATATGGGAGAGCCTGCCCTCCGACCTACAGGCTATTGTATTGGAGGAAGCGGCAAAGGCCGAAATGGAGATGCTGCGGCTCGGGGCCATTCAGAACGAAGTGGGGCTGCTGAAAAACGTCGAGATTGGCGGAATGGAGTACACCGAGTTCTCATCGGAACTGAGAGCCAAGAGCGATCAGGCTGTGATTGAGGCCGTGATTCCGAACTGGGCAGACCGGGTGGGACTGGATTCTCCCTGGATCGGTGTGTTCAACGAGAAGTTCTCGCCAGTAGTGGGGTATTACATCCAGGAGGATGGCACTGTAATCCAGGTGCCCAAGGAGCAGTAACCCGCGAAGGAAAAATAAGTCAGCATTGGAAAGGAGCGTTGCAATGCGAAAGTTCCTGTTGATGGCTCTGGCGGTCTTGTTGCTGGCTTCTGTCGCTGCCTGTGGCGGAGCGGCGGAAGCTCCTACGGAACCCCCGGCGCCGACAGCTGCTCCTACTGCCGTGCCTCCCACTCAGCCGCCGCCCACAGATACCCCCGCTGCGATGCAAGAAAAAGAGGAAGAGTCGTCGTCAATGGCGTCCGGCAGCGGAGCATCGGCCAAGCTGCAAGCCTACGCCGACGAACACGCCAACGGCCCCGGCGCCATATTCGTGGGCGACCTGGGTCAACTGGACGGCCCAGCCCCGGACGTGGCGCTGGGCGACTTCGACGGCAACGTGACCGCGGCGGCCATACAGAAGCACGCCTATGTGTTCGAGTCGGCCTATTACCAGGAAGTGCTGGAGCGGGCCAACCTGGAGAATCCGACGCCGCTGGTCAGCGAAGGGCTGGAGTTCGAGATTCAGTACGCCTGCATCAACCGCGCCCTGCTGTGGTGCACCCTGAAGGAAAAGTATATGTTCCCCAGGGTGCTGGAGCGCACCAACGGGCAGCTTAGGCTGATTACCACTTCCTTCCCGGAACTGGGTATTGCCGGGCCGGACGTGCATACCCTGGTAGCCGACGGGACGCTGGCCATGGCCGACATCGCGCAGTACATCGCAGGGGCCTTCCCGTCCATCGAAATCGGGAGCCTGTTCGGAATATACCCCAGCCTGGAACACAACTATATCGCCATGGCCAACGTAACGCCGGAACTGCGGGACCTGGCGGTGGAGTCCACCGAGGGCGGCCAGTACATCAGCCTCAACTGGCACTCGGGCAACAACGTTTTCTTCTTCAGCAAGGACCCGCTGGATACAGTGGAGGCCTGGAAGGGAAAGAAGATTCGGACACCCACCGCGGCCATGTCCAGCTGGCTCCGGGGGATGGAAGCCGACGCGCAGTTTATGGCTTTCACCGAGGTATACACCGCCCTGGAGAGGGGCATCCTGGAAGCTGCGATGACCGGTGGCGACGCCGGCTTCGGACAACGCTGGTACGAGGTGACAGACTACATCAACGGCCCGGTAATCAGTTGGGACAACTCGGCTGTAGTGATGAACGAGGACCAATGGGACAAGCTCCCGGAGGACTTCCAGAATATCCTCCTGGAAGAAGCTGCCATTAACGAACTGGAAGAACTGCGAACGGCCACCATTCAGCATGAGATGGGCCTGCTGAAAAACACCAACGCCGGCCTGGAGTACCGGCCGTTCTCTCCCGAATTGCAGGCTTACGCCTTCGAGAACGCAGTGCTGGGAGCGCTGATGCCCAGTTGGGTTGAGCGGGTCGGCGGGCCAAACGAGCCCATCGTAGACGTATTCAACGAGAAGGTCGGTCCTATCGTCGGAGTCAAAATCAACCCCGACGGCTCGGTGGTGGAAGTGCCGGTAACCATGCCCCTGGACAGCTTCAAGGCCCCACAGTACGCCAAGTGATGGGATTGACGACACAAAGCGCAGAGGCCGCAGAGCAAAATCGTCTGCGGCCTCTGCCTTCCTGGGGGCTGTCTGTCTAGCTGCCGCCGAACCGGCGGCGGTGTTGGCGGAGGGTTCAATCGTTCATGATCACCGGGATGCCGGCCGCTTCGGCTTTGGCCGCGGCTTCCTCGTTAATCACGCCGTCCTGCATCCAGATGTACCTGGCGCCTACCTCGATGGCTTCGTCCACCACCGGCGGCACCAGCTCGGAGCGGCGGAAAACGTCCACCATGTCTATCGGTTCAGGAACCGACTTGAGATCGGGGTAGCTCTTCTCGCCCAACGCCTCTTCAATCACCGGGTTCACCGGGATGATGCGATAGCCTTGGCTTTGCATATACCGGGATACCCGGTAGCTGTCGCGCTCCGGGTTGTTGGACAGACCGACCACCGCGATGGTCTTGCTGTTGCGTAGCTGCTCGTCAACTAGGTCAATGTAGCCGCTGGACATCTTGCTCTCCTTATGTTGTGACGTTCCTGCGATGGATTTCACCCCCACCCTAACCCTCCCCATCAAGGGGAGGGAATATTTAGTCCCATGACTTGCCAGTTATGTAGCGGTATGCGGCGATGGCGGCGGTGGCACCGTCACCCGCTGCCGAAACCAGTTGCGACGATGAATGCTGGCGAATGTCGCCCACGGCGTATACCCCTGGAACGGCGGTTTCCATAGAGATGTTAACTGGGATATGGCCGCCGCCGTCGGTCTGCAACATACCCTCGGCAAAAGCGGCATTGGGGGTCAACCCCACGTAGACAAACAGCCCGGATAGCTCGCGTGCGCCCTGCTCGCCGGTGGCGATGTTGGTGACTCTGACGCCCGAAACGGTGTCCTCTCCCAACACTTCGTCAATGACCGTGTTCCAAACGACTTCGATCTTTGGGTCGGACAGCACCCGGTCAACCAGCGTCCGCTGCGCCCGAAGTTCGTCCCGGCGGTGGAAAAGCAGCACCTGGTTCGCGTACTGCGACAGCACCAAGGCCTCGTCGGCCGCCGAGTCGCCGCCGCCGGCAACGCCCACGACCTCGCCGCTGTAGAGCGGGCCGTCGCAGGTGGCGCATTGCGAAACGCCCCGGCCCATAAATTCCTCTTCCCCTGGGATGCCCAGCAGACGCAATGTAGAGCCGGCGGCGATGATAATGGACTTGGCCCGAAACTCTCCGGCGTCGCTGTCCACTACGCGGTAATCGCCCTGCTCCGTGATGCCCGAAACCTCTCCCATCACGAACTCGGCCCCGGCGTTCATCGCCTGTTCCTGGGTCATGGCCGCCAGGTCAGCGCCCATGATTCCTTCGGGAAAGCCGGGGTAGTTCTCGACTTTTTCCACGTTGATGATGGACGCGCCGCCCATCATGCGCTCGATGACGCCAACGCTGAGCCCGTAGCGCGCCGCGTACATACCGGCGGTCATTCCCGCCAGTCCCCCCCCGATAACCACCACGTCGTAATCAGTCGCCATATCACCTGTTCCTGCCCTAGGGTGGCGTGACTATATGAGCGGGGGTTTCGGGGTGTCAACGGCTGCGGAGCGGGCAGGATAACTGGGACAAAATATCTCCTCACTCTTGTTCAAGGGGGAACTATGCCTACTGAAAAAGACAGGATGAGAGGGAATGCGTGGCGGCAGACAACGCTGCCAGTCCGCATCTCTCTCACCCTGATCCTCGCCAAGGGATGTACAAAGGTTAACCGGGCCTAGTCGGTCACAAGCAGGCGGTAGGTGCCAGTCCTTCCGCTGTGTCCGGTTATCTCGACATAGTGCGTGCCGGAAGCGAAGGGTGTCCAGCCAAACACCCCTGAGCCTCCATTGGAGCCGCCGTCGTCATTCTCTGCGATAACGTCCCCGTCCGGGTCGTACAGCCTCAGGTAGGTGTC
>VXOI01000225.1:4948-9872 GCA_009840175.1 Chloroflexota bacterium
ACGTCGGTGACCAGCAGCCGGTATGTGCCTGTGTCTCCGCTGCTGTATGCGGTAATCTCGACGAAGTAGATACCGGAAGCGAAGGGACTCCACTCATATAGCGCGGAGGCGCCGCCGGAGCCGCCGTCGTCATCCTGTTCGACAACGTCCCCGTCCGAATCGTACAGCTTCATGTAGGTGTCCGACAGCGAGCCGCTGTCGATTTCGATGTTATACGTTGCGCCACGTTCCGCGTAGAAGGAGAAGTATTCTTCGCGGTTGCCAAACCTGATTTCGCCTTGGGCCACCTGGCCGGGGTCGATTAGCACGGCCTGGGCCATGCTCCCGCCACCGCCGCGCACCACGTCGGCAGTCGGGGCCACTACGGCCCGGGTGACCCCTGGAGCAGGGGTGACTTCGACCCTTGCCGTTCTATCCTCGGCGGATGCCGAACCTGAGGTATAAAGTTCGGACTTAATGCGGACCAAGTCTCCTGAGCCCTCCACCTCGTCCACGTTCCCTTCGGAACCGGGCCAGAAAGGAATAGCCTCAACGTAGTCGGCCACATCGTCGAAATCTTCGGCGGCCTCCTCCGCCGCCGCCTCGGTAGAGAACAGCAGCACGAAGTCGGCCTTTAACGACTCCTCATCGTTTGCGTTGATGGCGACTGCCCAGGCCTGGCAGCGGTACACCCTGGAGCCGCAGTTGGAGCCGGAGGAGGCATAGGCATCAACCCGCCAGCCGCCGGCCACGGCGTCCAGGATTCGCTTCAGCTCCAAATCATCATCCGCGTCGTCCAGCAGCCCGCTTTCGCGCTCAATGCGTTTGATCACCTCTTCCAGTCCGCTATTGGACTCTGAGGCGAAAAGATAGCCGGCTTCTTCCAGCAACCCGACGGCGCGGTAACCGCTCCAATTGCCCTGCACCCAGGTTTCATAGCCTCGGTGAGAATCTTCAGTGAACCCGTAGTCCAACTCCAGGGCGTTGCGGATGTCGTCGAAATCGAAATCGCCGTCGGCCAGCACGTAGACGCCGTCCGGGGCAGTGGCGTAAATCACGGAGTTGAGGTTTTCCAAGGAAATCCCGATGTCCTCGAAACGCTCCGCGCCGGATTCCGCCGAGTCCTGCACATCTTGAGGGGCAGCCCCGGAGATTATCTGCCGGTATTTCCAGATTTGGAGCGACCGGGTGTCGTCGGGAACGGCGCCCAACAATTGGCCGGGAGCCGACAGACCGCCTCCTCTGAGGAGAAATACAACCAGAACGATTACCACTACCGCCACGACGGCTGCCGCTCCGCCGCCGAGCATAATCAATCTGTTCCGGTTTCTTCCGGCCCACCCGCCCCCTGAAGGCGGGGGAGCAGCAGCTTCTTCAGTAGGCAATTCCTGTGCCGACATTTCCTGATTCGACATTGGAGTAACACCTCCCGGGAAAAGAATCCGCAGTGTAACGCCTTCCGCTCAATCCATCGGCCATGACCCTCTGCGCTAGGCTACGGGCGGCACAGGCGCCCCAGGAGCGGGGTGCCGGTGAAGCTGTCCCGCTGCCGGGCCACCTGGCAGGGGGTTTGGCCATCGTTGTTCGTGGCCTTGGAGTCCGCGCCCCGGTCCAGCAGGAACTCCGCTATCGTCGACTGGTTGTGGTATGCCGTCCAAAGCAGAGGCGTCCAGCCATCTCGCTGGGCCTCGATGTTGGCTCCCGCGTCCAGCAGCACTTCAATCATTGCCGTCACATCCTCTCCCGGCACTCCCTCCCCCGAGGGCTTACGCAGGTTGTGGCGTTCTTGCACCACCAACAGCAGGGGAGTCCGGTTGTAGTAGTCGAGGGCTTCGATGTTGGCGCCCCGGTCCAGCAGCATCTTGACCATTGCCACTGCCGGCTCTCCTGTGCCCAACATCAGCGCGGCCCAGTGCAGGGGAGTACGACTTTCGCCTCCCTGGGCCTCAATGTTGGCGCCCCGGTTCAGCAAGAGAGAGGCCATCGCCGGTTTGAGACTCCATGACGCATAGTGCAGGGGCGTTGAACTGTAGCTGTCCGAGGCTTCGATGTTGGCGCCCTGCTCCAGCAGGAAATTGGCTATGTCCGTGTTGGGGTTAATCCCCACGGCCCGGTGCAGGGCCGTAGCGCCATGGTTGTCATAAGCCGCGATGTCCGCGCCCCACTCCAGCAGCACCTCGGCCATCGCGGCGTAGGGGTTACGCGCCGCGGCAAAGTGCAGGGGGGTCCAGTTATACGCACCGCGATCCGGGCTATAGGCTCTGGCCTCGAGGTTGGCGCCCCATTCCAGCAACTGCTCAACCGATGCCGGCTCGGCATTCCAGGCCGCCCAGTGCAGGGGCGTCCTTCCGTTGGAGTCGGTGGCCTCGACGTTTGCGCCCCACTCCATCAGCAGCTCAGCCACTTCCAGTTTGGGATTGAAGCCCGCCGCTAGGTGCAGAGGCGTCAGGCTTGACGCCTCAATTTCCAGCTTGGCGTTCGCCAGTGAAGCCTGGGCTCCTGTGTCCGCTCCTCTATCCAGCAGCCTTTCCACTTCTGCGACCTCGCCGGAGTAGGCTGCCCGGTGAATGGCTTCCGACTCGGTAAGCACCCACCCTTCGGGGATGGGGGTAGGAGTCGGGGCGCGCGTAGGTGTAGGTTCTGGAGCCGCCGTGGGTGCGGCGGCTGGTGTGGACGTGGGTTTTGGGGCCGCCGTAGCGTTTGGGACTCGCGTAGGAGCTGGGGCTCGCGTAGGGGCCGGAGCTCGCGTAGCCCTGGGAAACGGGACCCTCGTAGGGGCTGCGGCGGCGCGGGTGGGCGCCGAGCTGCGGGGCCTTGCCGTGGGCGCCGGAGTGGATTCCCTCGGTATAAGGGTTGACAATGTTCGAGATTCGCGTTCCCGTGTCGGCTCGTCGGCGGAGCCGCAGGCCAAGAGCAGGGGCAGCGCCGCCAGTATTAGGGCAAAGGCTGGAATCCATCGAAAAAGTCGCAGGCGGGTCATTATTCTATGGTTGCTCACAATCTCCTCCTGGACCTCGGTTTAATTCATTTCGCGCCAGTGCCCATACTGTGACTATGAGACTCGCCTCAACTCAACCCAAAAGTAGTTAGGATACGGCTAGGATATGGCTATGATTTCGTGATTAAACGCTCATAACCCGGAATCGTAGCTGTGACACGCCTCAAAATCTTAAGTGACGAAAACCGTCGCCTTATTACATCGCCCCTCATCCCCGTCATTCTGGGTGAAGGGAAGAACCCTGCAATGTTTCGCTGCCTGTGTTTGACACTGTTGGGGGGCCGTCCGTAGACTGAAATTAAAGAGAAGCAATCATTTGTTGATATGGAGTTGTCCCATGCCTTCATTATCGGAACTGGACCCGCAGGTTGCCGCAGCCTTGGAAGGGGAAGACCGGCGGCAGCGTGAGTCCATCGTTCTCATAGCGTCGGAAAACTACGCGAGCAAAGCGGTGTTGGCCTCCGGTTCCAGCGTCATCAGCAACAAGTACGCGGAGGGATACCCGGGTCGTCGTTACTACGGCGGCTGCGAACACGTGGACGTGGTGGAAAGCCTGGCCATTGAGCGGGCCAAGGAGCTGTTCGGCGCGGAGCACGCCAATGTGCAACCCCACAGCGGGGCGCAGGCCAACATGGCGGTCTACTTCGCGCTGCTGGAGCCGGGCGACACCGTAATGGGGATGCAGCTCGACCATGGAGGCCACCTTACCCATGGAGCCAAGGTGAACTTTTCCGGCAAGCTGTATAACTTCGTATCCTACGGCGTTGACCGGGAGACCGAGACCATTGATTTCGACGAAGTGGAGCGGCTCGCCGAGGAACACCGTCCCAAGATCATCGTCGCCGGATACAGCGCCTATCCCCGCGTCATTGACTTCCCCCGCTTCCGGGCCATCGCCGACAATGTGGGGGCGTACCTGATGGTGGACATGGCCCACATCTCCGGCCTGATAGCGGGCGGGGCGCATCCGTCGCCGCTGCCCCACGCTCAGATAGTGACCTCCACCACGCAGAAGAGCCTGCGCGGGCCACGCGGCGGGTTCATCATGTGTACCGATGAACTGGCGAAGGATATTGACTTTGCCGTCTTTCCGGTGATGCAGGGCGGGCCGATGATGCACACCATCGCTGGGAAGGCCGTCTGTTTCGGGCAGGCCCTCCAGCCGGAGTTCTCCCGCTACGCCCACCAGGTGGTCGAGAACTGCCAGGTGCTGGCCGCTGAGCTTTCCGAGGCCGGTATGCGTCTGGTGTCGGGCGGCACCGACAACCACCTGATACTGGTGGACGTGACGCCGCTGGGCATCACTGGCCGCCAGGCAGAGCAGGCGCTGGAGTCCGTGGGCATCATCGCCAACAAGAACGCCATCCCCTTCGACCCGCGTCCGCCCCGTGTCACCAGCGGCCTGCGCCTGGGCACCCCGGCGGTCACCAGCCGGGGCATGGGCACTGAGGAGACGGCGCAGGTGGCCGTGATGGTAGCGCGGGTGCTGACCAAAATTGAAGACACGGAATTGCATCGACAGGTGGCCTCTGAGGTGCGCGAGTTGACCGCCGGGTTCCCAGTGCCGGGAATAGATGACTAGCGGCTAGTTGAGAGTGGCCGGGGCTGATGTTATAATCGCCCCACTATTTCGCTGAAATTAGGGGTACTCTTGCGTCACTACGAACTTGTCGTTGTTCTCAGCCCGATGATCAGCCCCGATGAGGCCGGGCAGGCTTGGGAGCGTATCAAGGGCTTTATCACTAACCGGGAAGCCGAGATTGTCCACGAAGAGCGCTGGGGAACCCGGCGGCTGGCTTATCCGGTAAAGAAGGGCCAGTACCAGTTTCTGGAAGGCAACTATCACCTGACCCGGTTCGCCACGGAGCAGTCTTTCAACCGCGAGCTGGAGAACTACCTGAAGCTGGACGATCAGGTATTGCGCTCGCTGGTCACGGCCACTCTGAC
>VXOI01000172.1 GCA_009840175.1 Chloroflexota bacterium
GGTGCACCGGCAGCGACACCAGGTCCTCCACGCTGACCCGGTCCCGGTCCAGCTCGTCAATGAGCTGCTTGGCGTCCTCTCCCGCCACCTGGAACACCGCCAGACAGCCCACGTTGGCCAGCAGGGTGTCCCGCATGGTGGGGGACAGCTTGTCCAATCGTCCCAGGCTCTGGGTGGCCAGCATGAAGCTGGCGCCGAACTTGCCCAGCTCGCTGAGCATGGACTCGTAATCGACGCCGGGGATGGAGGTCATCTCGTCCACCACCACCAGCGCCCCCCGGCGCTGCTCCCGGGGCAGCCGCCCCTGTTCCCGGATCACCGAGTCCACCAGGTTGAGCAGCGATGCCCCCACCAGGCCCGACACCTCCGGGCCCACGTCCCCCTGGGCGGTGGACACCAGCAGCACGCCTCCCTTGGCGATCACCTCCCGGATGTCCAGGGTGGAACGGCGCTGGCCCAGGATGGACCGCGCCTTCTTGGACGAGGAGTAGTAGGCCAGCCGGGTCTGCACCGGGGAAACGGCCTCGGACTGGATGGTGCGGGTCCAGTCCAGGAAGACGCCGCCCCACCAGCTTACGATGTAGGGGTCGTCCACCCGCAGCAGCACCTTGTTGCGGAACTTCCGGTCGGACAGCATCCGGGAGCCGTACAGGATGGTCATCTGCTCGTCCTCGCCGGTGCCGGGATGGCAGTTGTACTCGTGCAGGCTCTTGACGGTGTGCTCCAGGATGGACTGCATCCTGGGTCCCCACTGCTCCCACAGACCGTGGGCCACGCGCACCACCGAGTCGGCGGTGCGGTCCCTATCGGGAAAGATCCTGGAGTCCAGCAGGTTGATGCCCGGCGCCTGCTTCTTGTCGGCCAGATCGATGAGATAAACGCTGTCGAGGATGGACCCGGGCACCTGCTTCAGCAGGTCCTCCACAAGGTCGGCGTGGGGGTCGACGACGATGATGGCGCCGTCATTCCTGCCGGCGGCCTTCTCCCGCATCAGGTGGGCGACCACGTGGTTCATCACGGTGGACTTGCCCATGCGGGTGCGGGCCACCAGGAACTGGTTGCGCCGGATGGCGTCCTCCGGCAGGTGCACCCGTCGCGGCCTGCTGTCCACCGTATCCCCCAGGTAGGCCCCTTCGGACACGGCCTTGGCAGAGGGCGACAGCACCCTGGAACCGGCGCGGGGCACTCCCGCCGGCTGGTTGCCGCCGCCCAACGGATGCCACAGGGAGGCCAGCTCCCTCACGCCCAGGACGTTGCGGGACTGCCACATGCCCCGGGCCGGAGGGAAGGGTTCGGTTTCGGGAATGACGGGCCGGACCTTCCCCGCCTTGAAGCTGGCCCCGGCGGGATTGTCGTAGCCCCGGTAGGCCAGGGCCGCGTTGCGCAGCATCTCCCGGGCCCGCCGCTCGTCGCCGTGCTCCGAGAGGACGGCCACCACCTCCACCTGGGCGTCGTAGGCCAGACGGTCGACCTTCTCCTTGATCAGCAGCGGGTCGTGGTGCCGGTCGCCGCTGAGGAACTTCTTGATGCGCCACCAGGCCCAGCCCGCGACGACCAGACCGGCCGCCACGCCCAGGCCGAGGAGCACCGCCTTCCAGGTTTCGCCGTCCCGGACCCAGAAGTAGCCCCTGACTCCCGCCAGGGCCGTCAATCCCAGCATGACGAAGGACACGGCCTGCTTGGTATTGAACTGTTCCTGTCCGTCCGGGGGAGAGCCGGCCTGGCCGGTCTGTTGCCGCTGTTGGGTCCTCTCCTGGTGCTGGCGGGCCCAGTCCGGCCCCAGGGAGAGCAGCTTGATCCGGGCCACCAGCCTCTCTCCCTCTCCCAGGCCGGACATGGCGCCGATGAGGGAGACCAGGGGATCGGACCCCGGCTCCTTCAGGTCGTCGTCCCTGAAGGTGCGCAGCGGCAGGTATTCCGGCCCACGGAGCCGCAGGGTCGTGGACCAGGCCCGCTCGCCCTCCGCCAGCCGCAGCGGGTCGTCCTCCGGGGAGACCTCGCTGACCCGGGCCTGGGGGTAGAAGGCGCCCACCTGCTGCTTGACGAAGGAACCTTCCCGGCAGCGGGCCAGCAGGGCGACTCCGGCGGAGTCTCCGGCCAGCTCCAGGGAGAAGGGTTCAGGGACGCCGATGGTGTTCAGGAAGCTCTCCACTCCCGACAGGCTGTGATCCCCGGTACGCTCCGAGGTGACGGCGATCAGCCGCTTTTCCGGCCGGGGCTTGTGGCCCAGGATTTTGCCGATGATGCCAAATTTCATATACTTTCCTCCTCGGGCGCGGAACCTGTGTCCGGCGCCCGGCAGCGGGCGCTTTCCCCGCGCTGTTGGCCTGTTGAACGTCACCGGTTGGCAGTGAGTTGCACATCTCTTCTCCTTTTTCTGTCCGGCCTGCGGCTTAGATGCGGGATGAACGGGAGTTCCCAGGGCCTCGCGCATCGCGCTCGACCGGGGTTCCAGGTCCCGGAGCGGCACTTGCCGCAGGCGGACGGGGGTATTCACCTATTGTCGGTCATGGCGAGCTGAAATGACAGGGTACAATCGTCACGAGACCGTTTTCGACCGGTTTGGCCTGTACAAGGAAATGAAAGTCGTTGCACAGTGAGAGTGTCTCAGTATGGGGCCTGCGTGAAAGAAAATGGGTCGCCAAGGCCGGGAATTGGGCAGGGAGTGTCCAGTAGATGGAAAGGTCTATTCCTTGCAGGAAAGTGGCTTTGAGATCGGGAGAGTGCGTTACTGAGGATCGGTGGGAAGGGTAGCCATCAGTTTCTTGTAGCGTTCAGACGGGGTTCCAGTGTAAGACCGCCTGGGTGCGCCACACTCGCCAGAGCATCCTGAGATTGAAGGCCGTAGCGTACATGGTCCATTCCGCCTTCACGTTGTCCAGTCCGCGCAACGCGAATCGCTGGGCTCCCATGTGGCCCTTGAGGATGGCGAACAGCGGCTCGACCAGGGGCAGACGGAGCCGAAATGCTTCCTGAGCTTCTTTGGTCCTCATCCAAGCGCGATGCCGGCGTAACACCACATCCTGGTGATAGATATTCAGGACGCGGCCACGCCGGGCATCCTTGGTGCAGACCCCAAAAGCCGGGCAGGCTCGACAGACGGCCCCGGCTTTCCCCGCCTTCCCAGGCATCCGGTACATCCCAGTTTTGATCTCCCTGTTGTGCTTGGGTCTGGCTGGGTAGAGTCTTTGTCCGTGGGGACAGACGTAGCTGTCGGTGCTTTCGTCATAGATGAACTGGTCTTTGTAATAGGGGTTGCCTCCAGGTCCCGCACGGTCCGGCATCGCCACCCGCTGGCCTCTTCGTTGCAATTCCGCCAGCTGTCTTCCAGAGAAATACCCGGCGTCCGCCAGGGTCATTGACGCCTTTACGTTCGTGGCCTCCTCAGCCAGGTCCACCATCGGCACCAGTTGGGCGGCATCGTTGGCTTCATCCACCACGTCTGCGGCGATGATCAACCTGCCGCTGACTCCTTGGTCGGCCACCAGGGGCGAAACCATGGCTTGGGCGTTGTAGCCCGGCATGACCCTCTCTCCAACTCGCATCGGTCTGGCGTCTCGGTCGGTCAGGTTGATGCGAAAGGGACGCTTGGCCTGGGTGGGACGCTCTCTCTCCGGCAGTTCCGCCATGGCTTGCCTTACCCGTTGCCGCAGCGTCTTCTGGTCGGCCAGCTTGTCCGGGAGACGGGCCGGAACATCGCCCTCGCCCCCTTCGTTCTGCGCCTCCAAGTCTGCGATGGCCTGCTCCACTCTCTCCAGCAATTCCCGAAGCTGATCGGCATCGTAGCTTCGCATCTTGGAGGCGTTGGCAGGCACCCTGGTTCCGTCCACCGCCTGCACCGCCAGGTCCACCAACTCCATCGCCACCGCAGTGCGCACCGTCCGCTTGAACAACGCCCGCATGCTCTGCCGGTGTACATGGTAAAAGCGCCATAGGGTGTTGTGGTCGGGATGTTGCCAGCCGGTCAGCCACAGGTACGGTATCTGGTCTCGACAGGCTGCTTCCAGCTTGCGGCAGGAGCGCACGTTGGTCATGAATCCGTACAGCCACACGCAGAGCAGGGCCCGGGGATGGTAAGCCGGAGCTCCCAGGGAGTCCCCTTCCGGCTGCACCCCCAGTTCCACCCAATCATCCCGGTCCAAGGCATCCACGAACTCGGCTACGAACCGAGCCGGATGGTCCTCGGGAACCAGCTCGTCCAGCCTCGGCGGAAGCAACCAGATCTGCTCCCGGTTCATCTCACGCAGGGGCACCCGAACACCTCTCCGTCAAGCGTCTTCCACACAGTCTACACCCTGACGGCCTCCTGACTTTTGAGACACTCTCACAGTGCAATCCGGGGCTGTTTCAAAGCTGGATCAGGTATGATGCGGGCACGGCGAGGGCCATTTCAGTAAACACTTTTCTTTAATCTCTGTGGCAACGATATTGCAGCTATTGTACCTTTGAGATTGTACCTCTGACGTGGTCAGGAGGGCGTGATGGACGATGACGGACCAGGCGTAGGGGATGGGTGCGGAGCCGGAGACGCCGACGACCAGCCCCTATTGGACCTGCTGGACGCTCTGGTGAACGACCAGGGCCCGACGGGCGCTGCCGAGGCGCTGGGGGTGAATTACCGCACGGTGTCCCGGTGCCAGCAGTCCCGGAGGGTTACCCGGCGTATGCGCCAGGTACTGCAGGAGTTCCGGGACTCGCAGGATGTCAGCGGCGATGGACCCGATGTTGGCGCTGGGGATGGCACGCGGGCAGATGGCGCCGGGGAATCCCAACATGACCTGGTGGCGGCGCTGGAGCGGGAAAACCGGGAGTTGCGGGAGACAGTCGAGGCCCAGGCCGAGGAACTGGAGGCGCTGAGACGGAGGGTCGCGGAGCAGGAGGAACGGAATCAGCCGCAGGGTGGGGCCGATGCGGTTGACGGGGGCCAGGGACAGCCAGGAGACTGGCGCCCTCCCCTTCGCCGGCCCGGAATGCCCGGCGGCGGCGCTGGTCGCCGAGTGGCGGGGGGTGCGGTCGGTTGGTCTGGTGTCTGGGATCCGGGTTGACCGGGCCGTCTCAGCGGTGCGCCGTTGGGAGCTGGAGGTGGAGATGCTGCGGGATTTCCAATTGACGCTGCCGCCCGATACGGAACCCCCGGATGAGTCAAGGCGAAAAGATCAAGTACGGTGGCGGGAGGAGGCGCTGGCGGAGGCCCGCCGGGAGTTGGGCCGGGCGAAACGGGCGCGGCTGTTGAGGCGGATTTTGACGTTGGGTTTGTGGAGGCGGTAATCCGGATGATCGCGCTGAGCGTTTTCTTCCTGAACGCGGATGAGCTTGCGAAGGCGGTCCTCCTTGCAGATACGACCTTGGTGGAAAGGGGGCTAACTTTGGGCGCAATGAAGAATAAGGACGGACCGTCCGAAAGATCCGGCGGATCTGTTGCGATGAGGCTACAGACCTTTCTCCGAGCTGCTGATTGACTGCGGACGGTCATAGGCGCAAAGTCTCCGTTCGGACAATATCGTGATTGTCGGCACTCATTTGACTTTGCGGGTCGCAGGCTCGGATACTGGTTCCGACCCCTCCCAGGAGGTGCGACATGAACTGCCTGGTCGCGGAGGAGAGGCTCCAGAGGAGCAGAGTGGTGCGCCGGGTGGGATGCAGCAAGGCGAGGGACCAAGAGCAGCGGTCGCCCGGCGGGGAACTGTGGCACGGTCCCTTCCCCACGGAGGTAGCCGCCCTGGCGGCGGCGAAGAGGACCAAGCTCCGGGATGTCCGCTCCTGCCCGTTGCTGCCTTCTGGGCTGACCAGCCACGTCGGAGCTCAAGGAAGGACCCGGCCACACTTGGGAAACGGCGATGGCGCTGTTTGTCACAATGCTCGTCCTAGTCCTGCTGTTCACAGCGAGGTTGACGCTCTGCCGCCGCAAGCGGTGGCGGCCCGTCACAGCGCTGCTGATGCCTCTGCCCATGGCTATCTGCGGCAACGTGATTTCAGCGCCGGCACGTCCCACGATACCACCGAAACCGTCGTCTCGGCGCGTTATGACTCGGTCGGCGCCCGGGAGACCAGGATAGAGTCCATGGTGACCAGTGAAAGCGAGGTGGTCACACAGGCCGCAGCCTTCGTTGCGGGAATGGGGGTACTCTTCACCCTCGGGCTCCTCGCTTGGGGCACGGTGTTCCTTGCGTGGCTGCCGCGAAGGGTCGGGCCTCGTTCCCCGGAGGGTCCGGGATAGGCGAGCGAGTATGATAGCCAGCGTGTCAACGGCAGTCCTGCAAGATTCCGCGGATGATTTGATCTTGGGGGTCTTCCTGTTCCTCCTGGCCCTCTGCGCCCTGTTGCTGTGCTACGTGATCGCCGCGCCACTGAAGCAGGGAATTTGGGGCGGAATCCTGGCCCTGGGGACGGGGTATGGACTGATCATGTTGCACACTCTGGCCAAGGTGTACACCATCCCAACCAGTTGGGAGCGTTACGTGCCCTTCACGGCATGGGCGGCGCTTCTCGTGTTCTGCGACCTGGTGCTTGTGCTGGCGGCGGGGTTTATCCCGTGGGGCATCCGCCGCTGGTTCCTATTGAAAGACAAGGATAAACGGGAGTGAGGTCAGGTTCAATGAGCGTTGCGATTCGTCCAATCTGGTCGACTATCGACTCGAGAACAGCCTCGTATTGGCCGCCATGCAGATGTACAGGGATGTATAGGTGGGTTCCGTTCTGGTGTGCGCGGAATGGTTCCTTGAACAGTGCATCGACGACTTCCCAACTCAAGCCATAATGGTGCAGGGTAAACCAGAGGGGCTTGTGATGGTATGTTCTCCAGTCCCGGAAATAGATGCCTAATGAGGAGCTTTTCACTCCGCAGAATGTCATGTATCGGACGCTGTAGGCACGATGCACTGTCGGACGGTAGGCTCCTCCCGGGATCTCCGCCAGTGACCTCTCAATCAGACGTTCAACCGTGTCGTCAATCAGCCTATACAGGAGGGGCAGCGACCTTGGGAACTCAGGAGTCAGTGGACCCAGCTGCGGAAAATCGAAACCCCGCAGTTCAGCCATGCCCTGAAGCTGGTGTATGTCGTTTACCGTCTGGGCGACTGCAATGCTGGCTTGGGCCGCCACGCTGTCCAAAAGGAAACGCCAACTGGTAAGGATCAGCTTGCGGTGCCATGCAACATTGCAAGAGCGAATCTCCCGTTCCACTTTCTCGTTGCTCAGGTCAAAGCAATCTTCTGCTAACACCCGGCCATTCAGTTCCTGCCAGAGTTCCTCTAGCCTGACTGGCGGGGCAACGAATAGGAGCGCCGACGGTTTGTCTTTTGGCAACCGCCGCAGGTAGGTTACAGGTTGGTTGCTGGTCAGGCCGGCCCAGAACTTGGCCTCCAACAACAACCGTTCGGCCCCCATGTCATCATAAGCCACCATGTCAGGGATTCCACTACCTCGCCTGCCTAAGTTCTGTGTCTCGACCCTCTTGATTTCTCCGATATCGACGTCGCGGGTCAGCAGGAAATCACGCAGGGCTTGCCTGGAGGCCTCGGAACTGCTGAGGATGTGTCCTAGGGCGTGGGTGACGATTTCCTCGGAACGGTTTACCAACTTGGGGGTTGTCATCAGAAGCCTCCTTACTTTTGGTGAACATTGGATAGGACCGCAACATTCAAGCGAAATGGTGTATTGAACCGCTGCGCCAGATAGCCATCATCCTACGTCGCCTTGACTGCCCGTGACGGTTTTCAGTCACCTTCACCAAAAGTGCGGAAGAGCC
Organism: Chloroflexota bacterium; assembly: GCA_009840175.1. GTDB lineage: Bacteria > Chloroflexota > Dehalococcoidia > Lucifugimonadales > UBA3495 > VXOI01. The sequence continues at coordinate 7,748 of VXOI01000172.1, forward strand.
AAATAATGGGGTTCCACCTCACAAAGCAATCGGACCCCCATTTGGCGTAGCCGTAAAGTTCCATATTATTGCAAGTTTGACCGCCGCAGACAATGGTGCACAGGGCGATGACCAGGGCTATCGCATATGAAATTCCACCTCCGTCACTCCGGCGAAAGCCGGAGTCCAGAGCTTAAGGGATGCTTGATTTTCGGTACGAGACTACTGAGTTCGGTCGCTGGATTCCGGCTTTCGCCGGAATGACGAGCATTAAACCGTCCATATGCGATAGCCCTGGGGCGATGACCATGATGTCGTGCAGGGAATGTATACGGGCGTTGACCGCCCGTGGGTCTTCCAGTTCGGCTAATTCGGGCATGGTATCTCTCCCCTCCTCGCCGGATTAGCCTACATGAACTCCAACACCTCAATTTTCATATCCGATAGCCCTGGCCAGATCGGCAGAAATGCTTTAACGCAGGACAAGGTTTCCATTCTACCTGCTGACCTTTACATCTCTCCCTCTGTGAAGCACTGGCCCGGATGCGCTCTCACCGAGTGTACGTCCCAGGCACCCGCGCCCTGTAGAACATTGAGTATTCAGAAATGACCTGGAGTTCGCTCCCGGCGCCCTCCAACTCCGCCAGAAGTGCCACCGTGTAGACTCCCGGGCCGTGTTCGTTCAGCAGATCTCCCAGGTCCGCCCAGAGCTAAAACTCCTCGCCTGCCGTCTCTAGGTCCCGGGCCTTCAGGACCTGGACCGAAACTACCGTCTCCCCCATCTTCTCCGACCTTTCCTTGCTCTCAGTCCACGCCCTCTTCATTTCAAGCCGGGTTTCGGGCCTTTCCACGCCGCTGCCGGTCCGGTACGGGTCGGCGCACTGTGGGCCTTCCATGACCTCGGTATATTCGTAACCGGCCTTCAAGGATGGAGACGGCGGGATGACCGCGGCGACCACCTCTCCATGGGAGTAGCAGCTGGTTTGAGCCAGTTGTCCCCGGGTTAGGGTCCTTGGCTTGGGGTCGTAGATGATAAATGCCATGAGTGGGTGTATCCCTTCGAACTGGTATTCCCCTTCGAGCCGTCCTTCAAGGGTCAACTCCCCGTCCCGGATGGCCGGCAGCAGGGTGAGGTCCACGTAGTCGCCCTCGAAGTGCTGGACCGCCTTGAAGGTATTTCTGTCCCAAGCCAGCCCGATGTTCACCTTCCGGTACGATGGGTTGAGCATCGTCTCCCGGTGTCCCGGGCTTTCTAGCCACCCGTCCACGGCGTCGCTCACCATCTGCATGGGTTCGTCGTTCCACTGGAGCAGGGTGTCTGCCAGTCCGCACTCGTTGTGGGTCAGGGCGTTCTCCGCGTTGGTCTGGTACCCTCCGGCCAGGGAGTACCTCATGTAGGGCTTCAGCCCATCGGTCCCCCAGTGGGACAGCATGCAGTCCCTGAGGAGATTCTCGGCCTGTATTTGGGCCACGTTGTTGTTCCCCGTCACCACAGGTGGGAACCCAGCCATGCTGCGGGCTTGGTTGATGAGTTCCAGCATGTACATCTTCTCAGCTTGGTTCCGGAGCCTGGGAGGTTCGGTGGTGTTGTCCGATGGGTCAACTATGGTCCCGCCAGTCAGCCAGAATCCTCCGCATACCGCGAACATGATGAGTCCCGCCAGGATTTTCGCCAGAGTGCTTGCGGAGAGGACTCTCCTGACTGCTGTGGGTGGCGGTCCTAGTGGGATGGTGGCGTACGGGGCCGGAGGGGACGGGTGCCGGCCGGGATATGGGGCAGCCCAAGCGTCTTGACTGGTCTGGGGAGGCGGTGTGTTTTCGCTGGATCTGTAACCTCTTCTCCATCCATCCCTGAGCCGGAACCGGATTCTCCAGCGGGGCGGCTCGGCCCCGGTTGCGCTTTCTGGGCATCTCCGTTGGTCCTCACTTGGGCTCTGCCATAGGGCGATGAGGAAAATCGTCCTGACGTTCCCGGGGAGAGCCAGTAGGGAAAGGAACAGCCATCCTCCAGCACCATCGACTCCGGGTATCAGTTCCGTCCTAAGAGGGTGTTTCCAAAGGTCATTCAGGCGGGTGCTAATCGGCGGAGCATGAGATG
>VXOI01000057.1 GCA_009840175.1 Chloroflexota bacterium
TTTAAGATGCCAGGGATTATAGCATATTACCCCGCAAAACTAAACAGAACCCATCCGAGGACCGGATGCTGCGCCCGACCCGGATGGCCAGGCACTCCCAGGTGTATTCATCGATGACAGTCAACAACCGTACCGCCCGACCGTTCCTGGTCCTGATATGGACAAAGTCGTATGCCCATACGTGGTTTCTCCTCTCCGGCCTCAGCCGGACGCAGGACCCGTCGTTCAGCCACAGCCGTCCCCTTTTGGGCTGGCTGGCCGGCACCTTCAACCCCTCCCGCCGCCAGATCCGCTCCACCCGATTGTGGTTCACTGGCCACCCAGCATCCCTGAGCTGAACGGTGATCCGCCGGTAACCGTAGCGGCCGAACCGGGTGGCCAGCCCCACTATGTCGTTGGTCAGTGCTTGCTCGTCGTCCTTGACCAGGGGCTCATGGCGCTGGGTCGAGCAGCGTTGCTCCGGCACCTTGCAGGACCGCCGCTCTGATATTCCCAGTACTGACCGGACGTGTTTGACACAGAGGCGGCGACGGTCGGGGCTCAAGAGTTTCCCTCCGCGGCCTCCTTAAGAATTTGGTTGTCCAGGGTCAGTTCGGCCACCGCCCTCTTCAGCCGACCATTCTCCGCCTTCAGCTGCTTCAGGCGCCGGGCCTGGTCCACCCGGAGACCCCCGTACTCGCTCCGCCACCGGTAGAAGGTCTGCTCCGAGACGCCGATGCGACGGGCGGTCTCGGCCACGGCGCTGCCTGCGGCAATCACCACCTCCGCCTCCCTCAGCTTGTTGATGATCTCCTCAGCTGTGTGTTTCTTCCTTGGCATGTCTCATTCCCCGTTTTGTCCAGAATCCTAACCTCGTTTCTGGGTAGCCTTTGTGTCCTGTGGCCCTCCAGAAACTGACCGCTCAACCCCGGCCATATTGGGGAAGGAGTACCCCTACCAGCTCTATACCCACTGTGGAGTCAGGGCGGCGGCGTTTGACGAGGGCCGGTGGTGGCGGGCAAACCCTCCTTTGGATGACGGCCGGGGCAATCCGCCGGCAGGCTGGGGGAACCCGTTCACAAGGGGCGTCATGGTCCTGCAAAGGGAAGACTTGGCAGTGTTCACCTCACAGTCGGGCCAAGTGGTTGAGTTTGTCCCATGGCCGCCTGGCTTGAGCAGGGAACCCTGCCAGTAACGAATTCCTTTGAACTACATGGAATGCTCTGCTGTGGTGAGTCTTCGGTACTTCACGCAGCCGCTGATTACTGGGCTATTTGGGGGATGTTCAGCGGCTCATTATGGGCCAGGTAGTCTGGCCGGGAATCCTGTTAGTGTTGAACAGGAGAATTGCGGAAGCGCGCTCGACAAGGGAAAATGAAAGGGGCCACCCAATCCGAGGAGGGCAGAATTGATGACACCGCACAGCAAACGGAAAAAGCCCCTTGGTTGGGACGATTGCCCCCTGGTGGAGCGGGACCCGCACCGGATACACGGCGCCTGGACCATTAAGGGCAGCCGCTTGCCGTTGCACGCCATATTCGACAACCTGGGCGCGGGGGGCAGCATCCAGGACCTGACCGAATGGTTTGAGGGACTCACTGAGGAGCAGGTGAAGGCCCTTCTCACTCACGTGGCCAGGATGCTGGAGGATGACCGTCTGCAGGGATCCCAGGAAAATTGAGAATTCTTCTTGACCACGATGTGCCCCAGCCCCTTCGACATCGGCTACAGGACCATGAAGTTCACACCGCAGCCTACCGGGGCTGGGACGGGCTTCGTAACGGCCACCTGCTGGAGGCCGCCGCTGGGGCCGGGTACGACCTGCTCATAACGTGTGAACAGAGGATGCGCCACCAGCAAAACCTCAGCCAATATGACATCACGGTGGTTACGGTTATGGGGGTCGCTGGCCCCACATCAGGCAAAACCTCAACCTCATCCTTGACTCTCTCCCAATAGCGGTACGTGGCAAGGCAAATCCGGTCCACCTCGGACCGGAGGCCTGAAATAACCTCCATATGGATGCGAGGTTGAAACCTTACTCCAGCCTCCGTCCAGCGTGAACCGAGCATCTGCTTGTCCAGAGACAGGTCGGCAACCAGCTGCTTCAGCTTGCGGTTTTCCTCCTCCAGGACCCTCAACCGACGCACCTCGGCAACACCCATGCCTTGGAACTTTTCTTCCAGCGGTAGAGGGTCTGCTCGCTGATTCCCATATTGCGGCAGACCTCGGCCACCGGCACTCCATCCTCCGCCTGCCGCAGGCCAAAAGCCACCTGCTCCAGAGAATACCGGGAACTTTTCATGGGACGATCCTCCTCTCTCATTGGTTTAGATCATCCCACAAGACTATCACTCAGGCTTGTCCAGAATTAGGGGAGCAGGTTAAGAACTGGTGAGAGTAACATAGAGGATGGTACAACTACAGAGGGCAGGTCACGAGGATATAGCGGCGGTGGCGGCAATAGCGGCGGGCTGATATTATTGTTGGACGTGTGCCGGTTGCCGGGGTTTGAATACGGTACCGGCGCAGCAAGGGGGCCCATGACTACCAAATCCGCAGCGCCAGTGGGCGGGTCGCTGTACTTCGGATGGTACATCGTCGCAACCTGCTTCTTCGTGGCGTTCCTGTCCATTCCGGGACGGCAGGGGTTCGGCCTGTTCGTGACCGAGATGGAGCCGACGTTCGGCTGGAACCGCGCTGATATTTCGTGGGTGGGTTCCATCGGTTTTCTGCTCAACGGCGCGATGCAGCCCATTATGGGCGCGCTGTTCGACAAGTATGGACCGCGCAAGGTGTTCGGCTTCGGCCTGGTGATCATGGGCCTGGCAATAATGAGTCTGGCGTTCATTAAGGATCTTGAGGCCACTCTTCCCCTGGGATTTGTGAACATACCGCTGGACCTGCTCTGGTTCATCGTAGTGTTTTCCATCGTTGTGAACACCTGCCTGAGCGCGGCGTCGATCACCAACATGCTGGCGCTGGTGGTGCGGTGGTTCCGGCGCAAGCGCAGCAAGGCCACGGCTCTCGCGGCCTGCGGAACCTCCATCGGCGGCCTTTTGACCATCCCGTTCGCGGCGTACCTGATGGGCGTGATTGACTCGTCGGGCATCACGTGGGGCGACATCACGCTGGCGGGCTGGCGGACAGTGTGGTTCCTGCTGGGCATGGTTGTGGTATTCGCGGCCGCTCCACTGGCGGTGTTCTTCCTCCGGCCGAGCCCGGCGGAGATGGGTCTGAACCCGGACGGTGATCCCGATCCCTCTGTCGACAGCGGAGGCGCGCCAATGCGGAGGGCCACGGGAGCCTACGAGGTGGACAGTTGGCGCCGGTGCTTCAAGACAGCGCCGATGTGGCAACTCTCCGGCGCCTACGTGGTGTGCGGCATCACCACCGGTCTGTTGAGCATCCACTTCATTCCATACGCAGAGGACGTACTGCCGGCGCAGGTGAACTTCCTGGGCGGCGTGTGGGACGAAAAAGTCTTTGCGGGGCTGGTGTTCGGCGTGATGACCGGCCTGAACGCATTCGGCGTCATCATCACCGGGTTCCTGGGAGACCGCATGCGGCGAAAGAACGTGCTGGCGGCGGTGTACGCGACGCGCGGGGTGGCGTTCATGTGCCTGGTGTTCCTGCCGCTGTTCGGCCACGGGATGCTAGGACTGATCATGTTCGCGCTGCTGTCGGGAATGTCCTGGGTCGCCAGCGTGCCTCTGACATCCACGCTGACCGCTGACGTGTACGGGTTTCGGGCATTGGGGACGATCAGCGGATGGGTTTTCTTCGCGCACCAGATCGGGTCGTTCTTCAGCATCCAGTTCGCCGGATACGCCTACGTCTGGTTCAACGAGAGCTACTTCTGGCCGTTCCTGATCGCGGGCTTGACGCTAATACCGGCGACCATCATGGCCTTCAGCATCAACGAGTACCACTATTCGGGACGGTACAACACCGCTCCGGCACCGCAACTGGCCACGGCCAGTGCGGGCACCGGAGGCGGAACGCGAGTGTACTAGGCCCAGGGAATTGGACCGGAAGAGGCAGGATTGAATCCATCTGTTCCAACAAATTCAAGCGTAAAGAGGTCTATTGGCTAAAGGCTTTGTCATTCTGAACGGAGTGAAGAATCCCAACGGTTTCAGGAAGGACTCTTTCCATAGCACTATTTGGTTGCTTCCTTACCGTTGGGATTCTTCGTCGCTTCACTCCTCAGGATGACAATTCAAGATGACCTGGGTGTCTTCAGAAACAAACCGGCATAATTAGTTGGAGCAAATGGTTTGAATCCTGCACTTACTAGAGAGGCAAGTTTCATGGCCCGGCCCGGCCCTCTGGAATCGCTCGTTCCGCAATATGAGCGTTAATGGTAAGAGCCAAAGATGATGAGCGCGTTCTTGAGCGTGGTTCTGCTGTCCGTTGGCCTCCATCATGGAGAGGCCGACCCCACGCTGTTGGACTGGATCATGACCGCCCTGAGCCACATTCTGCTGGGCACACTGGGGTTCACCGAGCTCACGGTCGTCATCATCATCGGGATCATCATCCTCGCGATGCCGGCGCTGATCGTAGCCGCCTACTGGGCCAACACCCGGGGCAGCCGCTCGGCGCCGGCGCCGGTCAAGGAACCGGAGCGCGTGGCAGAGGCAGAGGAATAGCCGCGACTTCCCATCCGCGCCACCACGCCGATCCGTCCGCTCGACGGCTGCACCAAAGCGTTGTTGAGGGGTTCCGCTGCCTTTCCAGAGCGCCACATATCCCGCTCATGCCAAGCCTGTCGAAGGACGAGCTGATGGACTTCAATCGCACAACTTAAGAAAGGCCCTGGCAACCGGCGGATTCCCCCTTCCGCACGGTCGAGGAATGGCTTATGATCTGTGGCCCATGATCAAGACGAGCGCAATTTCAGCTCTAACCTCCGGTGCGGCGGACGTTTTCCGGGGTCCCCTTCTACAAGCCGCCGATGCCGCCTTTGTGGCTGCGGCCGGTATCCATGTCATATTCAGAAAGTACAGGTCCAGGGTTTACAGTAGGGGTCTACTCCGGTAGGGGGCAGAATCGTACGTTAAGGCTATTATCGACGCTTAGGCCACCGGTATTCGCCGGTGAGCAGGATGTGGCCCCACCCCTGGGGCGAGATGTGGGCCAAGAGCTCGGGGGCTATCGTCAGGCCGTCGAGTTGCCGCTGTCCGATGGCTTCGCCGAGATGCACAGTATTCCAGTAAATCACGATGGAGGCGAGCAGGTTGAGCCCAGCCATGCGGTAGTGCTGGCCCTCGCTGGAGCGGTCTCGGATTTCGCCCTAGCGCCCGATGCGGAGGGCATTTATGAGGGCGTGATGAGCCTCGTCCCTGTTAAGGCTGGTTCTGGCCCGGCGCTGCATATCGGCATTCAGCAGGCAGTCGACGATAAAGAGGGTGCGTTCGATCCGTCCGATTTCGCGCAGAGCGACGGCCGGTTCATGCTGGCGGGGATAGTCCGCGAACTTTCGCAGCAGCGGGCTGGGGGGTAAGGACGCCACTGGCCAGGGTGGCAGCCACCCCCAAGGATGTCCGGCCAGTTCCGCACGATCACGTCCTCCCGGATTTTATTGCCCGTCAAACCGACGAGGGGTTTCGGAACGCGTCTGGGCTCGAAGACATGCAGCCGCTTCGACGGCAGGTCCCGAATGCGGGGGACGAACCGGTAGCCGAGGAGGGATGTGACGGCGAAGACATGGTCGGTGAAACCACCGCAGTCAACGTATTGCTCGGGGATGCGCCTTCCAGTCTTGGTGATCAGCAACCCGTCCAGGATATAGGGGGCTTCGCTGACCGCGGCCGGAATGGTCTGCGTGAAGAAGGGACCGAACTGGTCCGAGCCGTGGGTATAGGCCTTAAGCCCTGGTTCGCTGCAGGAAGGTTGAACAGCGCCGCCCGCTGGCGCACGCTCCAGATGTTTCGTTCTGGCATGTTCCGCCTCTACGTTGTCCGGTGGTTTCGGCCGGCGCGGCGCTGTCCGTAAGGGGTACGTCCAGCGGACGGCACACTGGGCCGCTTCATCTCCGGCCAAACCCGTTGCAATAATGTCTCATATCAATGGTACGCAAACTATTGCAAGAGCGGAAACCTATCCCTACACTTTCTTTCATGACGGCGACGCTCATCGGATACGCCCGCCGTTCCACCGACCGGCAGGACCTGGCCGCCCAGCGCCAGGCGCTCCTGGACCTGGGCGTCGCCGAGGACCGCATCTACACCGATCACGGCCTCACGGGCGACAGCCGTGCCCGTCCCGGCCTGGACCAGGCCCTGGCCGCCGCCTGCACCCCCCTGCCGATCTGCCGGGCCGACAGCCCGAAGACCGATGCCTTCGTATCCACCAGCTCCTCAGCCGGCCGGATGGCCCTGAGGGCCGCGGCCGCCTCCCTGCCGATATAGAAGACCACTCCCTCTCCCTCCTGGTCGGTCTTCGACCGGCGCAGCTGCAGCAGGCCGGTCCCGTTGTCCCGCAGCTCCACGTCGCTCCAGGTGAGGGCCTCAGCCTCCGAGCACCGGAGCAGCCCGTCCCTGAGCACCGACAGCAGGGCCACGTCCACCCTTCCCCGCCATGAGGCCCGATCGGCCGACTCCTGGCGCCTACCTTCGCGCCCCAGGGAACGTCGTCCATTGGCCGTGGCCTTCACGCGGCCAGGGCCTCGGCGGTCAGGGGCTTTGCCTGCCTCTGGGCCCTGCCGTGGGCCCGCGAGATCCCTTGCATCAGTCTCCTGACCCCCTCGTTTTCGGTGGGGTCCTTGTGGCCGGTGGCTCTGTGGATGGCGGCCTAACAGCCTAATGAAATGCGGTAACGTAACGAGTATGACCCTTCGCCAGGTATTGGCCCGGTCAAGATTGGACGCCGATGATCCTGTCCCAGTCGGTTGACTGCTGGTAGGCGTAGGCGGCCCTCATGAGGAGCGGGTCGTCGAAATAGCGGCCGACCAACTGCATGCTGACTGGGAGACCGGCTGACGACTTGCCCACGGGAAGGGCGAGGGCTGGATGCCCGGTGTAGTTGAAGGGCAGGGTGTTGCGAGAGCCCATCGAGTTCATCGTCGCCAGGTTCTCCTCCACCGCCTCCAGGTAACTACCCGGAGTTTGGTTCCTGGGCGCCGTCATGATGCAGGTGGGCATCACCAGCACGTCGAGGTTGGCAAGTACGGCGTCATAGGCTTTGATGTAGGTGGGACGCACATTCTGGGCCTTGGCGTACACCCGGCCGTGGTAGTTGCGCCGGCTCAACTCGGAGGCGATGAGCGACAGCTTGCTGCGTGGCGCAAGCAGGTCGGCTTGAGAGGCCCACAGCCTGTTAATGGCGGCGATGACGGAGGCGGGGTAGTAGGTCCGGGTGAAGGCGCCAAAGAACCCCGTTTTAAAAATGGCAAGGGCCCCTTCGCCCGTGAGCGCGGCCTGGGCCGCGCGGATGGTGTGGTGCTCCGGGACGGACACCCGGGATACGTCGGCGCCTGCCTCTGCGAGGACGTCGACCGCCGCCATCACCAGGTCGCGCACTTCGGCCTCGGCATCGTCGAAGCCCTCCTCGAGCACCCCGATGCGCAGCCCGGACGCACCGTCGGCCAGCCGGCCGAGCAGGTCCATGCTGGTGGGGACGTCTCGGGTCTGGCGCGGATCGTAAGGGTCGTAACCCGCCGTGGCCTGGAGGGTAGCCGCCGCATCCTCCACGCTACGGGTCAACGGACCCGTGTAGTCGATGCTCTGGTCCGAGCCGAAGCCGATACCGAAATGCGACAGCAATCCGAAGGTGGGCTTGTGTCCGACTATGCCGGAGAAGGCCGCCGGGATACGGATGGAGCCGCCCTGGTCGCCGCCGAAGGAGATGTCCACCTCACCGGCGGCCACGGCCGCGGCGGAGCCCGACGACGAACCTCCGGTCACGTGATCGTGGTCGTGGGGATTGAGGGGCCGGCCGTAGTCGCCGATGGCGCCGCCGGTGCCGAAGCCTCCACTCAGGCCGTTCATGACGTTCTTGCCGATGATGGTGCCCCCCTCCTGCAGCACCCGGGTGACGACAGTTGCGTCGAAGTCGGGGATGAAGCCTTCGAGGGCGAAAGAGCCGAAGCTCATGGGTATGCCTGCCACGGCGACGTGGTCCTTGTAACTGACGGTCTTGCCGGCAAGCAGACCTTCGGCCGCCCCCTCGATTCGGCATTTCCACATCCAGGCGTTGAGCGGGTCTTCTTCTGCGCTCGGCCGGTACCCGGGCTCGCGGGCGGCAGAGACCATCGGAGGTTTGGGCTCCTCCAACCGGGCCTGCACGAAGGCGTCCAACTGTTCCAACTGTTCCACCAGGTACTTCCGGTACTTAACGGCCTCATCGGGACTCAGGTGAATCCCCAATTCCCTGGCCACCGCCACCACTTCATCGACGTCAGGCACTGCGTACATGAGGCTCTTCTCCTCTGACTGTAGACTTCCTGCTGTAAACTTCCTGGATCGGCGGGATTTGAATCGAGATATTCCACTTCCACCGGTCCTGGCATTATCCGACGGATCGAGAGGAGAGTACGCCCGGCCCCGAAAGCCTGTCAACAATCATCCTCGACGATACCCCCTGGTAGTCTGACAGCATTGTCTTGACAGGTGGGGATTTAACCACTCATCCTGAGGTTGTCGAAGGACGTTCCCGCCTGCGGGGGAACGTCGCAGAGTCTCGTGGGTCCCGTTTTTTCGGAGTGCCGACACACCCATTTACCCTTCATTTCGAAGCAGTTGGTTCACTGGTGTACACTGCACACCGATGCCAACAACCTTACCCGCTGGAGCCATCGTATATGAGCGCAATACAAACCTGGAACGAAATGGTCCGCCTCGAACATGAGCAATCTGACCGGATTCGTGGCCAGCGACCCGCCGACTCCTGGGCGACTGCCGCCCGGAACTTCAAACAGGACCCGTTCCGCACTGACGATGCAGTCGTCGAGGCGCTGCGTTCCCGTCTGGTACCGGGCGAGACCCTACTGGACGTCGGGGCCGGAGGCGGCCGATTGGCGCTACCCCTGACCCTTACCTGCGGCGCCGTTGCCGCCGTCGAGCCATCTCCCAGTATGTGCGCCGTTTTTCGCGAAACCGCCAACGAATTCGACATCCGCAACGCATCTATTATTGAGTCCAATTGGCTGAGCGCGACCGTGGAACCTGCCGACGTGCTCCTGTGCTGTAACGTGCTCTACGTCATTTCAGACATTGGCGCCTTCGTCCGCAACCTGGACAGCCACGCCAGACGCCTGGTGATGGTCATATTGATGCGGACTCCACCGCGGTGGCAGGTGCATCACATATGGGAGGCGGTGCACGGTGAGCCACGGCTCCCGATGCCCACCGTGCCGCAGTTCCTTCCGGTTCTAGACCAGTTGGGCATCCAGCCGGAGATTACCGACCTGCCGGAACGGCCGCCCCACGAATTCGCCAGCCGGGAGGAAGCCGTCGCTGGCATCGCTTCTCAGCTGTACGTGGAGCCTGGCACCGAGGAGATGCAGCGGCTGGAGCAGTTCCTGGACCGCTCCCTGCAACGGCATGACGGCGTCTGGCGACTGGAAGGAGCCCAGCCGATTCGGAGCTGCATCGTCTCCTGGAGTCCAGTCGGCCTGCGATAGTTATACCCCGTTTCCCCGGGGTAACTGTTCAGGGCTGAGGGGAACTGGGGAGTTGACGGCACGCCGTGAGGAGTCCCGTATGGGAGGGATTCGTCACGGGAGGACTTTGTAGGCGATACATTCGACGATTTCGATGAGCAAGAGGGGTTCGGCCAGTCCGGTGGTGCCGATGACGGCTCGGCACGGCGGGTTGGGGATGAACTCAC
>VXOI01000125.1 GCA_009840175.1 Chloroflexota bacterium
TTTGTCCAGAATCCTAACATCGGTTCTGGTTCGATTTCCGGGGGTCAGGTCAATTTGGCCGAATTTCCTTAACTACTATCTCCGCTGTGTTGCAAGCTCAGTCCTTTCCGGAACCCTGACTTTGCCTGGTTATCATTTTGGGCTTGCATTCGGGGATGAGACAATTCAAGGACTGATCGAGAATTTGGCGTCAGCGTTTGAGAAAGAACAACAGGAAACCTACGACAAGGTCCTTTCAGATCTTTTGGCTAACCCTGTCCCCTTATCGTCTTACGAGTTGTCCCGTTCGCTGTGGCGCATAACTCCTGGAGAGGATAACAAAATCCTTCGGCAAGTAAGCTCACTCAACCTACTTGGAATCAGGTTCATTGGAAGCTATTCTCCTCAAAAATTTGCGGATCAGTTTGTCCATCAATTCGGTAAACTGATATCGTCAGCGTGGGCGTCCGTAAGTTTCACTAGGGACTTCGCCAATCCCTACCTATGGTCTACCTTTGCCGATAATCACGCGGGAGCTTGCCTGATCTTCGACAAGGGCGCCATAGAACGCCTCACAGGTAGGAAAGATTATGAGTATGAGTTGGAATTGACCGAGGTTTCCTACCAGAAAACGAAACCTGAAGTAGACTTCTTTGCCGGGACACCGTTCATTACCGTCCTAGAATATAAGAGACTCCACACACGCAATGGCCTATCTAGCACCAAGCACATTAGCGACGATGAAGCTAAGACAGAAGAACGATGGCAAGAGCGTTTTCGTTTCATCAAGTCGAACTTGCTGACGAAGCAAAAATACTATGAAGCAGAGCAAGAGATACGTTTGTACTGTACAACAGTCTTCACTCCACACGGCTTTTATACGAACCCCGGGGTTCGCACGATCCAGTATCCCATTACAGCATTGAAAGGAATCATCTTTGGCTCCCGGATGCCGGAGGCTGACATGGATGCCATTCGAGAGATAATGATCGCCAAGAATTCAGCTTCGCCGTTGCCTGATGGCTTTGACTTTTACAAAGCCGAATCAAGACCTGACGGATCAATACAAAAGAGACTCATCTCTCCTTGTTGGCGGGAAGAACACCAGTACCCTCTGAAAGTGAGAGAGGGTATTTAGCCGGTTAGCAAGACTGCTGGCAGGGTGTCCTCATCCCACTATTAGACTTCGACGCGCTTCGTGTCACATCGCCCCAATGTGGCCGAAACTAGGGACTTCCCTACCGATACCAGTGGCCGAGTTGATTTTCAGACTCTGGAAATCGCGACAGTGGCGCTCAAGCGCTGATTTCCAAGCCCTACAGGGACGTTCTAACGTTTCTTGCTTGAGTGGTTAAAGAAACAATTCCACCTCTAAGACGGTAATACCTACCCTCAAGTAGGCCCGGCCGCAATAGGCTCGGACTAGCTTTGATGGTTTCGGTGCAATGGTCACAGGGTCCCCAGCCACATCTCAAAAACGGTTCGGCCTATCGTCAAAATAGGCCCAGCAATTCAGGCTCGAACTTGGCTTACCCCACAAGCTAAAGGCACACCACCCACTCGAAAGTTTGTAGTATAGTCGCGCTCAGGCCCACCATGCCCACAGCCAAGGCCTGCTGAGGCCCGAATTCCTCAACAATGGCGTGCGAATGAGCTCCGCCCTTTCAGGAGAGGCCGGTGCGCTTAAGGTACCTAAGGCCCACGACCGCCCCCAAGGATCATCAGTGCTGCAAGAGCTACGTTCAATCGGTCGTCGCCAGAGCCCACATTTTCGATCCAACAAGATTGAATTCATAACTCCTCCACCTCAACCGGCCCTGTTCTCCTGCGCGGAGTTCGACACCGGATGCTGGACCGTCGACCCAGCAGGCAGAAGACACCCGAATCTCGGGGTCCTCGCCCTGCGAACCAATACGCTCGGCCTTATGCGTTGATGGATGGAGGGCGGCAACTCGGCGCGTTTTCGGGTACTCAGGCCGTTAAGGACATTCAGACCTCTCGGCAATTCCACGAAAAGCTGGGATTCGAGGCGATCGGGGGAAACTGGGCCCAGAACTGGCTGATTCTCAGGAATAGCGGCCACACGATAGGCCTCTTTCAGGGGATTTTTGAAGGCGACATCATCACCTTCAACCAAGGCTGGGATGACGAGGCCCAACCCCTTGACTCCTTTACCGAGACCCGTGAAATCCAACGCCAACTGAAGTCAAAGCGCCTGGAATTCATCAGGGAAGCCGACGAATCAACCTCGGGTCCGGCTAGCTTCATGACCCAGGACCCGGACGGCAATACGATCCTGGTCGACCAGCACGTTTAACTGGCTTCCTCCTGCCCCACCATCCCCTCACACCAGTCCTTCAAGATCTCATGGCCGTCGTGCCAGGATGTGCCGCCTCCATACTACAGGGAGATTCGCCCTGTCAGCAGACGCAGTTCGGGGTCTGATCCAGGCCGCGCTCGGACCATGTGGTGGCCAGACTCGCGGAGGGTCAGTCTACCCGTTTGGTCTCCAGGTGACTACGGCTGGGCGCAGCCGGTCGACTCTCCGGACCGTGATCCCGTCGGCAGTTTCCTCCAGCAATTCGTCCGCAGCGGCGCGCAGTCGCTCGTCCTCGTCGGTACCCTCTCGCACCGCCAGCCGGAGCCGCAGTTGCTCCAGCGCGGTGTCCAGATCGGGGCCCACCACCGCGGGTTCCGGAGTGATCATCTCCACATCCGGATATATGTCCATCGCCCACAGCAGGTCCATCAACCGGGCCAGCCCAGGCAGCGGCGGCAGCGGCTTACCATGCACCCGCTCGAAGAAGGGGTTGTTCACCACGCCCGGCGTCTGGACCATCTCCAATAACGCCACCCGGTTCCTGGCGTGCTGCTGGAGCCTAGCCACGAAGGAGGCGGGCTCGGAGACATGGTGCAGCACGAGGGAACACAGCACCAAGTCCGCGGCCGGAACGTTCGCGTCTTCCCACTGCACGTTGATCGCGGTAACGTTGGTGATTCCGGCGTCCGCTGCACGCTCCTTGAGCAGGTCGATCGAATCGGCGGAGGGGTCGACTACGGTCACGCGCTCGGCCCGCGTGGCCAGCGGCAGCGCGAACCGGCCCGCTCCGCCTCCCACGTCGAGCACCTCTTTCCCCGAGCCCAGCACCGCGGACAGGCAGTTCAGGGCCGGGTCGTCGGTGCGGTGGGGGTTCATGGGCCGGTCGGTGTACCCGAAGCCGCTAGAACGACCCTGTTCGTGGCCGTCTTGCTCCCTCCGTTCGCGCAGGGCGGCCATTGCCCGGTCGAAAACCTGGACCTGATCCCGCCAGGAATCGTTAACTGAGTTCAAATCATATCTCCCGTCACATTGTCACGTTATTGATATATAGTACCAATACGCTGCACATCGATGGTCCGTATGTCAATCTGCGGGCAGGTGGCGTATTTCGGGGGTGACGATTCCGCCGCCGGCATCCATGGAGCCAAGCTCCACTCGCCCGTCATCCAGCCAGCGGGTTTGAATCCCTCCGATTGGCATATCGCCCACCCGAAGAGACTCGAATTACCGGTAATGGTCGTGCTTACCAGGGATCGAAGATCCCCCAGCCACATCTCGAAGATAGTTCCACATAACGTGCAACTAGGCCCACCCAATCCGACCGGTCCACGGCAAAATTACATCCGGCCTTTGCTTCGGCTTAGCCTTTGGATTCTCCTGAAATACCGGGCAGCAAGAATTCGACTAAGCCAACTGACCTGAATCTCAATGAATCACTGGGCGGCTTCTTTCCAAAGGCGGACAGTAAACCGGTTCTCTTCCTCGATAAACTCGGGAGTAGTGCCGTTGTGTCGGCGCATTCCTGGAATGATCTTGTTGCGAACTCCCATTCCTCGGGCATCGACGTAACCGTAGTCACGCAATACGTTGACTAGGCTCTGATTGCGTGCGTAACGCATTCCCGATTTCAATCCGTCCACCGTTACCGTATTGGGCAAGCGGCCCGGGCTCTGGATTTCCAGCCTGTCGGAGAAAATCAGCAGGGTCACGTCAGTTCCGGTTATACTATAGTCTCGGTGAACCAAGGCATTGACTATGGCCTCGCGGACCACTTCTTCGGGATATTCCCAGAGATCTATGCGCTCCGGGCCCCGTAAACGTGAGGAAGGGTTAGTGTTTCTCCTGATAAAGTCCCAGGCAAGATCTACTATGCCCGGTTCCAGCATCGAGTCATACCGGTTGCCTAGTGGGACGAGGGGCCCTTTGATGTCCAAGTCAGCCCGCGTAGGATAGTCCGGCTCTGGTCCCAGGTAGCAGATGGCTCGTATTCCCGACTGAGGAAGGAAACGCGATGGATTGAGCCCGAAAAGTATCATGCCATCGATCGTTGCCGCGATTCGCCCGGCCGATTCCGTCGCCAGTTCCAGGTTGCACAGCAGCCTTTCCCAATGCCCCAAGTCCTCGTATTCTAATGGGTCCATTCCAAAAAAGCGGGAAAAGTAGTCGCGTAGACGACGGGGGTCCAAGTCTTCGATTGAAGCCCCCGGTATAGGCTTCAAGCCATACCGTAGATGACCGGAAGCCTGAAACATTCGCTCCAGTTCCTCCCTGCTTGCCACGCGGCAGGTGCTTCCCACCCGGATGAAGTAGGTGTTCCTCTGGTTATGCACCCGGGCGTAAGGCTTGTCAGGGCCGATGGGAACGTTAATGCACAAGACCCTTTGGCCGGATTCCACATCTGTTTGCCATTCCATGAAGGGGACGATGGGCGGGTCTATTTTGGATCGGCACAATTCCGCAACCCATTCTTCCAGATTGTCCCGAGTTACACCGGAAACTGACCCGTCGTCTTCCACTCCCAACAGTAAGACGCCCCCGTTCAAGTTCAAAAACGCGACAAGCTCCCTGGCGACGTCGGCATTACTAACGTCGTCTCGTTTGAATTCTACGCCTGAATTCTCGAGGTTCAGCAAGAGTTCCAAGAACTCAGCCCGGTTCATTCCACACTCTCTCAGAATCCGTATTTTTGCCTTCGGGTCTCAAAGGCGTCCTTGCCTCCCTCTAGAATGTCCTCAACGAGCGATCGGACACCCGGGGAATCTATGGACCCGACATGATCCTGTCTGATAGCTGCTCTCCCAGATTCCGATTCACCTTCACCGGAAGGCGTTAGGCCAACTATGAGCTCTGCGTCACCCAGAACAAGGATGTTGGCGTTGTGTGTGGAAAAGATGAACTGCCGCCGTCGCTTCTCGTCGCGCATCTTGGGAACGATTCCTTCAGTAATAAAGCGATTGTCCAGGTCGTCCTCCGGCTGGTCTACAATCAGCGGCGCATCAGATTCGAGCAACAGCAGCAGCAGAACGGCAGTAGCCTTTTGGCCGGTCGAAAGGTCGTCCAATTCTTGCCAGACAGGCGGGGCTCCGGGCTGGGCTGTGTTGAGCCTTATGACGGTAGTCGGTGACAATTCAAGCTCCTCGATGCGCATCAGTGATTCCGTAGAAGCTTCAGCCAAGCGCTGAGCCTGAGAAGAAGGCAGGGCATATTTTCTCTGCAGCGCGCCTGCACCTTCCCTGCAACTGGCTACAAATTCCGGCAACGAGAAGTCCTGGACTCTTTCAAGGCTATCGATTGCCTCCGAGAGACGCCCGCCGACTTCGTCTCTAAGTAGTTTGGACAAAGGCTGACGGTTTCCAGCAGTGGTTACAGCCACCTGAACCCGTTCATTGAGTTTTCGTCCTACACTTCTCGCTGCTCTGTCGAGAAGACGCGACTCCTCGGCCTTGACATCCTCCCACTCTGCCAACAAGGTGCGCCGCCGGGCTGAATGTTCCCTCTCCAACCGAGTCAGCAGGGTCCGGCGCTCTCGTAACGGACGCAGGCTTTCAATTTCGCGCCTCAGCCGGATAAACTCCTCCCCGTCAACCGCCGATTGTTGCAATTCGCGCAACGCTTTCTGGTAAGCTGCTTCTACTTCGTCCTTTCGAATGCTCCATCGCTCACGCACACTCTCAACCCCATCCCCGGCGCGATTGAGTGCTTCCTCCAAGAGATTGGCCACCTGCGCCAATTCACCGCTCAACCTATCGAGGATCTCGACACCCTCCGAGAGAATCTCGCGCGCGGGCAGTTCTTCCAGAGCTCTTGGCGACAAGAAAGCCTGGTCTATGGGCAACTCCTGCCGCAACGTCTCCAACAAATCCCAAAATGACTGCAACCTCTCCGGAATTGTGTCAAGCACCCTTTCTTCTCTGACAATCAGGCTTTGCTCGCCCAGCCGCTCCTCAAGTCCGGCGTCCCGATAGCGCTCCAGGGTCTCCTCAAGGCCCGGCAATGCGGCCAGCCGTTCCTCTATCCCGTTAAGCTCGGATTGAGTGTCCAGGATGGCCTTTCTTGTCTGCTCCAAGTCCCGGCGCACCGAGAGCTTGCGGCTGTTCAGCGTTTCATCGTGGGCAACAAAACGATCAAGCAACGAGGTGCGCTTCTCGGGGCTCTTGCTAATCTCGGAGATCTCATGCTGCCCGTAAACTTCCACGCCCGGAAGAATATCTTGGGGCAGCAGACTGGAAATCTGTCCGTTATCGTCGCGGACCACGGGGGGGTTAGGAACCACCCGCTCCATGCGGTAATCCCGTTTGGACGGGCGGTGAGAGCGCACTTCCAGGGAAACTTTCGTTCCACTGCGGAGCACATGGCGCACCATTCCCATATGGGCCTTTTGGGAATCCTCACCGACTGCTTCTTTGCCCAAGACGTACCTCAGGCTTTCTATGACTGTGGATTTCCCTGCGCCGCGGCCTCCCACCATTACATTAAGATTCGGGTTGAACCGGATGACAGCCCCATCCAGAAACCCGCCTTCCCAGGACAACGCAAGCAGCTCGGCGTGTTCTTCCGGCTCCGGGTCGGTGCTCAAACGTATGCGGGAGTCAGGGTCGAGGAAGGCCTGGCGCAACCCTTCGATGGAAACCTCTGACATTTTTATCCAGCAGGTGGCGGAGGCATCATCCAAATCATCAGGCTCCGATATATCTTTGGCGTTAACCACGGCCACTGCTAGATCATTGCCCGCCGGGTGGGTTCGCCGATAATCTGCGTTCTTGTTTTCCACTATCGAGCGAAATTCCACTGGCAGGTCGCACACCGGGCCTGGTATCTGGATGGCTGCAAGGGCGTCATTTTGCCACGCTCTAATTCTTGAGTTCCCATTTAAGGCTTTGAGCAAGCCCTTTGAACTTGTGGCGTGAGCAGCGACGGTGATGCCCCCATGTTCTTTCACTTTCTCAAGTATGTCAGCGAAAGAGGCACTCGAAAGACTTGCTGATGGCCCAGGTTCGAGGATTCCCAGTTCGCCCAGGTATCGTTCTAGTTTCTCCCGGTCTTCGTCTTGGGGATAGATGCACAAGGTGTGAATTCCTTCATTGGATTCGATCTCGAAACCGGGAAACACATGTATGCCCTTTTCTGCAGCAGCCTGCTTGAATGCCGGAACGTCGGCGACGCTGTTATGGTCTGTGATGGCAAGGACGGTGACGCCAGTCTCGACGGCCTTATTCATGATGGATTCAATATAGTTCGCCTCATTACCTTCTTGGCACTGCCCCCGAAAAGAACCGGCATAGTGATGAGGGTTAACCTGAAGTGCGCACTTATGGAATCTGGCGCCGGACATCGACTCTGTGGTTGCTTCTATTTGGACCATGCCACTTCCTCTTCGGGAGTATCCTTGTCTCACATGCGGGACGGCGGACTTTCCAATAGGATGGTAACATCATAACCGAGATTCTTGTCATAGACACAGGTTACTTGGAGACCCTAAACCAAAGCGAAAGTAGGATGTGCATTCGCAGGGCGGAGGCAATCGCACAGGAATCTCGTAGGAATGCCTCGGTCTTTGATTGCCTCGGCATCTCGCCTCGTCCTCGAGGGAGTCGGGCCAGACTAAACTAAAGCCATAGCACGATGTGCATTTCATGGATGATCGGAATCGGGCTTGGGGTTCAACAGCGGTGGCTCAAACTCCGTCTGCAGTATCGTGTGGCTGCGCTGTCTCACCTTGGCTTTTCGTCCGGCCTGGCTGGCCGGCAATCTGCCGTCCCTCTCCTTGCAGCGCTGCCCTGCTCCCCTGGCATAGGTTTCGCATCACCTCCTCCCTCGACCAGCCAAAGATGGCCTCGTAAGCTTTGAAGCTCGGGCTGTAATCGGGAAGATCAACCAGCTAAACCAAAGCCAAAGTGGGATATGCATTTGCCGGGAGTTGTGAATCAGGCCGGGAGTCTGACAGGATTGCCTCGGCCCTTGACTGGAGGAGCGTCCGGCAGCGCCGTCTCACCTCTTCTTTCCGGTGGGTGAGTCCTGCCAGGAACCGGCCGACCCTCTCCTGCACCGCTTCCCTGCTCCCCAGACACAGATTGCCGGTGGCTTCTTCCCTGGCCCACCCCCAGATGGCTTCATCAGCGTTGAAGTCCGGGCTGTACCCCGGCAGATTCACCAGTTGCAGTTTCAGATCCGGCGTGCGCAGGTATTCCCGCATCGCCTCCCCACGATGGGCTGGCGCATTGTCCCAAATTACCTTCATGGGCCCAGGATGCTTTTCTTTCAGTTGCTTCAGGAAGGCAACCGAGGTGCCCGAGTTACTGTTCCCCTCCAGTTCCAGCCATTCCACCTCCCCCGTCTCCAAACATACCGCTGAGTAGTAGCTGGCCTTCTCTCCATAGCTGGGACTGGTGGAGTCCACCAGGGCAGGTTCTCCCTTCTGCACCCACTTCCCCCGCAACTCCGCGTTCGCCCGGAAGTGGGCCTCGTCAGCGAAGAATATCCGGGTCCCGGTCCCCTGGGACTCCTGCCACATAGCGGCATACTCCGCCGCGAAGGATGCCCGCTTCCCCTCATCCGCCTTCAGCAACCGTTTCTTCGGCCGCTTGAAAGCAAAGCCCAACCGGTGCAGCCAGTTCAGGCAACTGCTGCGGCTCAGGCTGATGCCAAAGCTTTCCAGGACAAACTGCCTTACCGCCTTCCAATACCAGTTGGCCAATTCCAGGCCCAACCCCGCCGGCGATTGCTGTACCGCCGCCTTCAACTCCTCCTGTTGCCCTTGGTCCAGGGCGGGGGGGAACCGCCGGTCTGCTCGAAAATCAATGCCCTGGGACCTCCCTCGCCGAAGGCCGATGCCCACCCTCCTATGGTGTGAGGGTCCCGGTCCAGCGCCTCTGCCGTGGCCGCCGCGGTCCACCCCTGGGCCAGCAACAGCATAGCGTACCAGCGCTCCCGCTCCCGGGGCGTGGGTGCCAGGATCGTCCGGCCCTGCAAGTCCTTCACTCCCAACTCCCACCGCTCCAGCCACCGCGCCATCTCCCTGACTCCCATCATCCCCTCCATCCCACGACGATTATCTGTCCCGTCTATTGCTCTCCACTTTACCCTGACTATCTGCGCTTTTCACCTTGGCTTTGGTTTAGAGCCCAAGAGCGGATTCTCTGGAGGGAGTGTGTGAATTATCCCCCTACCTCCGGTAGAGGGTTATAGTGAGGGCGTCTTGTTGTTCTTTCAGGAGCCACGGACGATGGCACATTCCTGGTTGCTTTGGGACTAATGCGATCTAGGACACACTCTTGAGGAACTGCCGCATCGCCTCCCCCGGTGCGTCGATGCCTTCTCCCAGTTGGCTGTAAGCGGCCCAGAGTGATTTTCCATCAGTTGTTTGAGAAGGGTAACGGATCTTTCAGTGACCTGACCCCCGGAAATCGAACCAGAACCGATGTTAGGATTCTGGACAAAA
>VXOI01000227.1 GCA_009840175.1 Chloroflexota bacterium
CATCAAGTGCGGGGCAGGCTCTAACCATCTCCCAGAGGGAAAGCGAATAATCGAAAGGCCCTGAGTACAGCGGCAGTAGAAGTTTCCTTAACCAGAAGGTACGGCTTGACGGCTCTCCGTTATTCACCCATCAGGCCGGGCCAACGGGGAATCAGGGCCGGAAGGCCGGTCACGTCGTGGTCCCACAGGGCCTGGAAATAGGGCGTAAGGTCGCCGGTCAGGACCGTTCCGTGGTGGCAGGCGATGGTCTCCACTGGCAGCGGGCCGACCTTGTTTAGAGCTTGATGAATATGCCGCATCGAAGGCATCACCCCGCTGCTCCGGTAGAACTCGACCATCACGTCCGAAAGGTCGCGGTCGGTGACCGCCGGGCCGTCCCCTGGCTGGATGAAGAGGTCGGAGCTGTAGAGCACCTTCTGGGTCTCCTCGAACACCAGCAGGCTGTCCCAAGCGTGGACATAGGGGGTCAACAGAAAGCGCAGCCGTCTGTCCCCTATGGGCAGCACCTCACCGTCGGCAACTACCCGAGGCTCAACCCCGGTGAAATCTCGGATGGAGCCGGCGCCGATGGGAGAGCACAAGGGCGCCGCGTTGCAGGCAACCTTCAGGAACTGGGGCAGTCCACCACATTCGTCACCCTCGAAGTGAGGCGAGACGATGTGCCGGATGCGAGCCGGGTCCATCACTTTTTCCACGGCTTCCCGGATTTCACCGAACAGTTGCCCGAAGCTGGTTTCTATGAGAGTGGGTTCCTCGTCGTCAATCAGGAACAGGCTATAGGTAACCGGACGGCCCGGAATCGCAACATTGATTCTGAAAACCCCTTCTGCTATTTCAGTTACTGTGGCCATAACTTGCAGTCCCATCTCCCAATAGTTTTGATCAGTTACTGCTCCGTCTCCTCCTCTGGCGGCATGGCTGGACGGAGCAAAAGTTCGTACACCGCCGCGCCCAGCGGCCCTCCGATCAGGGGGCCGACGATGTAGGCCCAGAATCCTCCCGACGGTCCCGGGATCGCTATCTCACCCCATCCGGCGAAGAAGGACACCAGCCGGGGGCCGAAGTCGCGGGCCGGGTTCCATCCCCCCTGGGTCAGCGGCGCCATCATGCCGATGATCATGGCAACGGTAAGGCCGATGAAAACAGGGGCCAGGTACTTGGCCGGCAGGCTGGTGTTCCGGCGGTCCACGAGGGCGAAAATCACTAACACCAGGATGCCTGTCCCGACCGCCTCCACCGCAGCCGCCCCCAAGGGTGACACGAGCGACCGCACCGACTCATCCACTCCCATGAAGCCTGGGTTGGGGAAATACTCCCCGAACATCATTGTGGACAGCTGGCTCCCCGGTTCTCCCCGGCTCAATCCATGCTGGTCCTCATATCGTTGGATAAAGGAGTTGTAAAGCACCAATACTGTCAGGCCGGCCAGCACCGCCCCCAGCAGTTGGGACAACCAGTAGGGAAACAGGAAACGCCGGGGAAAGTCGCGGGGACGGAATATGGCGAAGGCCAGGCTCACGGCAGGATTCAGGTGGGCGCCGGACACCGGGGACGTGATGTATATGGCCATTGCCACGCCCAGGGCCTGGACCATACCCACCTGCCAGAGGCCCACATGCGCACCCGCCAGGACCGCCCCGGCGACGGCGGAAGTCCCCGAGAAAACCAGCAGCCAGGTGCCGATGACCTCGGCAACACAGCGGCGGAGCAGGTCAGTTAAGAGGGAATCGGTCCTGGAAAAAAAGAAGCTCTCCCGGCGTGGACCCGGTCCGGGAGAACCGACAGTAGGCGGCTCAGCCACGATGGTAAAAGCATCCCGTGTTTATTTGGAAAGGAGAGGCTAATTTGAGAAAGACCGGAATTGCCGGGTTCGCAAATGTCACTGGCGAAGCAGCCTTGACCAGCCACCAGCTTTGCTTCCTCTGCATGGGGAAATGCTATCCCGATTCGTCATTTTAACGCAAGACCGATTTCAGAGTGATTCCACATCTGAGGAGGATTCAGATTGCCGGGCGGGCAGTCGGACGGTGAACCTGCTGCCGTGCCCGATCTCGCTTTCCGCTCCGATTGTTCCTCCGTGGGCCTCGGCCAGCCTGCGGGCGATGGTCAGTCCCAGGCCAGCGCCGCCGGTGCTCCGGTCGCGGGACGGGTCGGCACGGTAGAAACGGTCGAACAGCCGAGGCAGGTCTTCAGAAGAAATGCCGGAACCGGTGTCGGATACCGCTACTTCAATAGTGTCGCCGGCGGCGTGAGCCGACACTGTGACGCTGCCGCCCTCCGGCGTGTGAGTAATGGCGTTCTCCAGCAGGTTGCCAATGACTTGCGAGATGCGGGTCGCGTCCAGGTCCAATGTTGGCAGGGAGGCATCAACGTCGAGACTGAGGTTTATACCCTTGGCATCGGCGCGGGGACGCACCGCCTCTACCGTTGATTGCAGCAGTTCTTCTATTCGCGTGGGAGACAGTTGCAGTTGCAGCGCGCCAGCCTCCGCCTGCGCCAGCACCCGCAGGTCTTCCACCAACCGCGACAGGTGGAGCGCCTGCCCGTGGATGGTGTCAATGGTTTCCGGCGAGGGGTCGACCAGGCCGTCTCTTATGGCCTCAAGGTAGCCTTGTATGTTGGACAGCGGGGTTCGCAGCTCGTGGGCCACGTCTGCCGTCAGGTTGCGGCGCTGGCGTTCCGCTTCTTCCAACCCCTCTGCCATGACGTTGAAGCTGTGGGCCAGTTCCCGTATTTCGGTGGGGCCGGTGGTTTCCGCCCGCTGCGACAGATCGCCCCGGCCCAACCGCCGGGCCGCTGCGCCCAAGCTCTGAAGCGGGGCCAGCGTCCGGCGCGACAATAACCAGACAATCAGGGTACCCACCGCTGCCGCACTGATTCCGGCCCAGAATAGCGAGCGGTTGACCACTGACGAGATTCTTGCGGCTGCTGGGTCGCGTATGTCTGACCCCCCTGGCCCAGTGTCGTATACCGTGAACGCTCCCACCTGTTCGCCGCCCTGGAAAAGTGGGAGCTTTTTCGGGTCATGCTTGCGTTTCGACCTCCCCTTGCCATCCATGACGATTTGAGCGAGCGGAGGGTCGTAATGAGAGTCGGCAATCAGGGTTCCCTTGGCGTCATAAACCTGAATATGCGCGCCGGACACAGAGCCTGCCCGCTGTATGATTTCCTGCAACCCTGCGGAGCCATATCGCCAGTCTTGCCGCTTGGCGTGATACTCGGAAACCAGTTGCCGCACTCGCTCCACCTGCGCAGAATCCTGGTCTCGCTCGAACCGTTCCGTCTGCTTGCCGGCCACCACACCTGCGGCGACGCCTATCAACGCCAGCGCCAAGCCCAGGGCCAAGACAAACCCCAAGGCAAGCCGAAACTGCAAGCTGGAAAACAAACCGGAGCGAAAGTCGGGCATGGGCCTCACTTTCCGGAAGAAGTAACCTCAGTGGAATGATTCAGCCGGTAGCCGCTGCCGTAAACCGTCTGGATGAGCTTGGCGCTGCCTCCCGGCGCTGCGGCCAGCTTGCGCCGTAAGCTGGATACGTGAGCATCCACGGTGCGGTCGAACCCGTCGAAATCGTCGCCCAGCACCCGGTCTATTATTTCGTCGCGGGTAAATGTGCGGCCCGGCTGGCGCATCAGCAGGGTCAACAGCCGGAACTCCGTTGGCGTCAGCCGCAGTTCGCTGCCGCCAACCGTTACCCGCCTGGCCCGCTGGTTTAGCTCGACAGGCCCGCAGGAAAGCGTCGCGGGCTGGGCGCCGGCGTTATCGCGGGCGGCGCGGCGCAGCACCGCCCGAACTCGCGCCGCCAGTTCGCGGGGGCTGAAGGGCTTGGTGACATAATCATCCGCCCCCAAGTCCAGCCCGGCCAGCCGGTCGTCTTCCTCAACCCGCGCCGTCAGCATGATGATGGGCACCCCCGATTCCTGTCGCAGAGTCCGGCAGATGTCCAGCCCGTTCACGCGCGGCAGCATGACATCCAGCACCACGAGGCTGGGCTGCTCCTCCCTCGCCAGTGCCAGACCGCGTGCCCCGTCGCTGGCCGAGACCACTCGATAGCCGTCGCGTTCCAGGTAAAGGCGTGTCAGCTCAACGACGTTGGGGTCGTCGTCAACGACCAGCACAGTTTGTTCGGATTCGCGGTACTCGGTAGTCATTGCAAGTCCTGCCGGATGGTGGCTGACAGTAATGCTAGTGGGCGCGGGCGGGCTGTCTGCCCGCCCTGCGCCCGTTGGCATGGGAGATCTATCCGTCGGATGATTAGGCGTCCTCGGATGCCGTCGGGTTCAGGGACGGCGAAGGGATGTTCCCCATGGCCGTATCACCAGCGGTGGCCGAACCCCCGATGGCCCTTGCCGCCGTGCCGCCCGCGCTTCTTGCTGAAGCCTTTCCAGTCGCCCGACTGGATTTTCTCGCGGATTTCCGCAGCCTGTTCCTCGGTGATCTTCCCGCTGTCAATGGCCGCTTGCAACCGGCTCTCCATGGCTTCGCTGCGAATGTCCGTTATGGCCTGTTCGATGGCCTCGGTCACATCGCCCCCATCCACTTCGAGGATGGCGCCCACCCGGCTGGCGAAGTCCTCCGCGTCGTCGCCCTTGAACCTGAAACCGAAGCCGTGCCAGCCGCGTGAGTCGGCCTCGTCCCGGTATTCCTGGGCCTGCTCCTCGGTGATGCGGCCATCGTCTATGGCCTCCTGTAGCTTCGCTTCCAGGGCCTCGCTGCGCATTTCGCCAGCCACCTGCTGGATGGCGTTGGCGGTTTCCTGCGCGTCTGTGTCTAGAGTCGCGGCCACTCTGCCAGCGAAATCGTCCAGCGCGGCCTGCTGGGCCTCCTCGCGCACTTCCTGGTTGGCCTGCTCGATGGCGTGGGCGGTTTCCTGCTCGTCGGTGCCGAGAATCTCCGCCACCTTCGCTGCAACTGCCGACTTCCGCTCATCGTGGTCGCCTCGGCCCCAGCCCCAGCCGTGTCCCGAACCGCCCCAGGCCAGCGCCACGCCGCCGGTGATGGCTGCGGCCAGCAGCCCGACGGCTACTGCTATCAGTATCCACCTTTTCCTCATGCCCCTGCTCCCCGTTTATCCAGACTTGCCGGGCTGTGCTGCCCTGCTGTGGTTATCAATCTAGCTGCCGATTTTTAAGAAATTTTGAAGGAAACCCGAATTTCCCGGGTTTCCTTCGATTCGGCAAGGGAGGATACTGGCATGAGTGGAATGAGTGGCTAGAACGCAGGCCGGTTCAGCACCGACTGGTCTACTTTGCGCAAGATGAGCCGCCCGTCGTTGCCGTCGCCCAGGAGTTGGCCGCCGTCCACCATCACCTTGCCCCGAAGGATGACGGTGGTGGGCCAGCCCTCGACGTCCCAGCCCTCCCACGGGTTGTAGTCCCGCACGTGCAGGTCGGAAAGCTCCAGGGCCTTCTTGAACGATGGGTCTATGATGGCGAAGTCGGCGTCGCTGCCCGCAGCGATGCAGCCCTTGCGCGGGTACATGCCCAGCAGCTTGGCGGCGTTGGCGGAGGTCACGTCCACATAGCGCTCCAGCGACATACCCCGCTTGACCACCGCCTCGGTGTAGTTGACGCCCATGCGGATTTCGATGCCCACGTTGCCGCCGCGAATGTCGCGCACGTTGGTCCCTGCTATCTTGTCCAGGTATGTCGTGAAGCTGCTGTCGGTGGCGGTGAAGGACAGGTCGCCCTTCATGACACCGTCCCACAGAGAGTCGCGGTCCTCTATGAACTTCAGCGAGGGATAGGTGTGGTACTTCATGCCGTCGGATTCCTTGTACTGTTCGGCCTCAAAGGACAATGCCAGCGTCAAGACTTCGCCGTAGACTGGCATACCGGAGGCGCGGGCCTCGGCGATCACGTCCTTGCCGTCGCTGGCCGTGACGTGGACGAAGTACATTCCGACGCCGGTGCGCTGCGCCAGCCGCACCACATGACGGAAGGCGAGGTCTTCCACGGTCTTGGAGTGGATGAGGTGGACGTTGTGCCAGTCCCACAGGCCGCGTTGCTGCGCCAGCAGGTAGTTGTACATCACCAGCTCGTCGTCCTCGCCGTGGACGGCCAGCACACCGCCGTGGCGGTGCATCTGGTCCATCAGGTCGCCCAACCGCCCGGTGTCTATCCTGCCGATGGGGGTGAGGCTGGTGCCCTCAGCCCCTGGCGGACGGATGTTGGTGGTGAAAATCTTGACGCTCGGAAAACCAGCCTCAACCAGCTCGTGAAACCGGGCGATGGAGTCGGGCGAGTTTCCCTCCCGGTAGATGCAGTGTGTGGTGTAGTCGGTGTAAGCGTTGCCCTGCCACACGTTCATAAAGCTGTGGATACCCGCGGCCAGGTCTCCTTCGCTGGGTACGGGCGCGAAGTCCACCACGGTGGTGGTTCCGCCCCAGATTGCACCCAGTGAGTGAACTGCCGGGCCAGCGTTGGGGGTGCCCGGCACCGTCTCGCGGGCGCCGGGCTGCACGTTGGCGGCGGCATGGGCGTGGGCCTCCACCCCGCCCGGCACCACGATTTTGCCCGTGGCGTCAATCACCGTGGCCCCCTCCTCCGGCAGTACGCCTGGCAGGGCCACGGCCACAATGCGCTCGCCCTCCACCCCCACGTCCCAGTTCCCGACGCCCGACGGCGTAACGACCTGTCCGCCCTTGATAAGCATATCCAGCATCGTCTCGACTCCTTACGGGTTGTTTGTCAGAGGGTCCAGGAGTTCCAGCCCGGCAATCCAGCGAAAATCCTCGGTATTGTGGGTGACCAGGGTGAGATTGTGCGTGATGGCGGTAGCGGCGATGATGGAGTCGCCTAGCCCCATTCGGCGCTGCTGGCGCAAATTTATTGCCTGTTCGGCCACCGCATCGGTGAGAGGCAAAATGCGAGCGCCCTCGAAAAATTCGGTTAGCTGGATCCTCGCATCGTCTGATAGTCTTTGATACCCAAGAGCCTCAATGTAGCTGACAACCGAAACTGTCCGAGGAAGTGTATTCAGAAACAGCCTTAGCGCAAAGTGGTCTGGCTGGACGGAGTAGATGACTATGTTGCTGTCAATCAGCATAGTCATCCCGGAACGGCAACGGCCTGTCCTTGCGAATCTCGCGCTGCCAGGCCACAGGGTCATCTATCTCAGAGAATGCGCCCATGTCAGCGAGAGCCTGAAGCAGCTCAAAGGTCGTCCTTCCTTCGAGTTCGGGGTTTGCAGAGACTGAGATTTCCGAAAATGTGATGTATACCTGCACTGGCCCCTCGGCCTCCGGCGCGCCGTCAAGCCACTCCACCCTGTCGCCGTGCAGCACTGCCTTGTATGCCCGTCTCATGGCTTCTCCATGCCTATACAAGTCTTTTCTTCTTTCAGGGACCGAGACTGCTACCCTATCGGTTCCGCCACCTTCTCCACCTCGAACCCGTACAGCTTCGCCGCTGCCCCTGCGACGATGCTAGCCTGCTCCGATTCCGGCACCCCCTCCAGGATCTCTGTCAACACCTCCCGCGACCGGGGGAAGGTGGACTCCGAGTGCGGGTAGTCGCTACCCCACATCAGCCGGTCCACCCCGATGACGTCGCGCAGGCGGATGCCCACGGCGTCCTCCTGGAAGCTGAGGTATACGTTGTTGCGGAAGAAATCGCTGGGCCGTGCGTCGCCCTTGAAGCGGTAGAAGGCTTCCTCCTGGCGCTCGACGTAGGTGTAGTCCATCGAATCCAGCAGGTAGGGAACCCACGAAAGCTCGAACTCGACAATGGCCAGCTTGAACCTGGGGTAGCGCTCGAACACGCCAGAGAAGATGATGTCGCACATCGAGGTTGCCGGGTAGAACACCTTGGTCGCCCGCCCGCTGGCGTCCCGCACCGACATTGCGCCCGCACCCCGGCTGCGGCCCTCGCGCCGCGTGGCGGTGTGAAGGCTCACCGGCATTTCCAGGTCCTGCGCCGCGGCCCAGAAGGGCTCGTACTCCGGGCTGTCGTAGCGGCGGTCTTCCTGTGGGTACTCGGTAATCATAGCCGCCGCCATGCCCATCTTGGCGCAGCGTTCCAGCTCAGATACGCCTTCCGATACGTCGTCCAGGTTGACCATCGCCACGCCCTTGAGCCGGTCGGGATTGGTGGAGCAGAACTCCGCCAGCCAGTCGTTGTAGGCGCGGAAGATGGCCGACATCAGGCGGGAGTCAGCAACCTTGAAGTAGAACAGCCCCTGCGAAGGATAGAGCAACTCCCCGGAAACGCCGTCTATCTTCATATCCCGGATGTGCTGTTCGGGGTCATAGCCGCCGGTGTGAACGTCCTCGAAGCGTCCGTGGGCCGAAATCTGCTCCGGGTTCTCGAAGCGCGCCCCGGCATTGGAGATGAGGCCGATTCCTGCGATCATCTGGTCCTTTTCCACCACCAGATGGTCCGCGTCGCCCACCCGCTCCATTCGCGGAGCACGGTCCCGGAACTCGGCGTCAATGCGCTCGGTCCACAGGTCGGGAGGCTCGAATACGTGGGAATCCGAGGAGATGACCAAGAGATTGTCCATACCGGCCTCCATCCCCCGCCGGGCGCGTCTGCTCCGACGGCGGCGATGCGTTCAATTGATGCGCTATTTTAACATCAACCCTCGCATATCAGGCGGCCAGTTGTTTGATAGTGGTGAGACCTGACCGGTGCAATCGCGCTCTGGCCTGCGGAGAAATGAGCGGGTCTATGGAGTGGCCGCTGAGCAATGCCGCCGAGTCAAGCTGGGTCTTGACCGCTCGGCCCGGCGGAGCGGTTGCCGCAGAGACATAGGCCGCGAACCTGCTGGACGCGACGCCCACGCGCAGGCCGAAATCAGGGGGAACAGACTGGAGCAGGGACGCGATGAGCCGCGCTTCGCCGCCGTAGATCGGGGCCAGCTCTTCCAGCCAGGTGTAGACGCAGCCCATTTCCGCCTTTTCCACCACCGGGCACCGCATTGCGATATTCTCCGCCATCCGGTCGAATACGTTGTCGTAAAACCGGAAGTCGGCTGGCAGCAGCGTCGCACCCGGGCAACGAGCCAGGACTTCCGGCAGGGTCATTCCCGCCCTTACGCCTCGAGCCTCCGGGGAGCTGTCCAGCACCAGCTCTCTTATTCCGTGGCTTTCGACTATCACCAGCGGCTTGCCGCGGAGGGCCGGGTATCGCTGCCTTTCCGCCTTGACCGGCAGGTGCGTTACCAACAGGCAGGCAATGGTTGACTCAGACATTGGCTACCGGAAAAGACTGCAAGAATTGCAAGGTGAATTATAGAGAACATTTGTGCGCTTAACAATGAGAGGTTGTCAGGAAAAATGAGGGTGAAAGTTTGACGCCCAAAACCGGATAGAATTGCCATCCCGCATCGGATAATCTGTGGCAGTCAGGAAATTTTCATGTGCCGGGTACGAAGAATGCTTGTGCAAAGGTGGCCCAAGAACCTTTCTCCCCAGGAACTGGCCGAATGGCTCAACGAGCAATACGGCGAAGAAACGCTGATGAACCATCTCAAGATGCGGGTTGTGGAAGCAGGGCCCGAGCGCGCCGTGGTGGAACTGCCAGTGCATCCCGGTCTGTACACCCCGCACCATTACATTCACGCCGGGGTGATGCTCTCCCTCGCCGATACCGCCGCCACCATCGCCTCCATCGCAGCCTACCGTGGCGACCTGGAGCCTGAGCAGTTCCCCGTTGCGGTATCCATCTCCAGCCAGATTGTCGCCAACATTCAGGATGGGCTGCTGGTGGCCGAGGCCACCATTCCCCATCC
>VXOI01000070.1 GCA_009840175.1 Chloroflexota bacterium
GGGGGGGGCTGCGGTGTACGGATGGCGCGGGACTTCTTTATCCGCACGAGTCGGCGCCGCAATATTGTGCGCCCCATCTTTCTACTTCAGCCACGCGCACGGCTAGATGTTGAGCATGATGAAGCGGCCGGTCTCGGCCTGGTAGTAGTAGGTCTTGCCGTCCTCGACCTTTACGCCGACGAGAGAGTAGGAGATGTGAGATTCGGCATAGTGTTCGAGGATGCGGACGTTCTGCCACTCGTCCTCGCTCATGGTGGCCATGACCGTTTCGAGGTCGAGTTGCGCCTGGTCTTTCTCCGTTGCCATTGGTGTCTCCCTTTAGCCTTCGCGGACGTACTTGTCTATGGCGTCGGGGACGCCGGCCAGGTAGATGTCGCCGCGGGAGTCTATCCAGCTTCCGTGGCCGGAGCCGCGGCAGTCGAAGCGGGCGAGGACGCCGCCCTGGGGGTCGAGGATGCTGATGCGGGCGGAGCTGTCGTTGACCGTGCCCTCGCTGACGAGGAAATTGCCCTCAGGGTCGCGGGAGATGTCCATGGGGCGCTGGATGTCGTTCCAGAACTCGATGAACTCGCCATTGAGGGTGAAGAGCTGGATGCGGTGGTTCTCGCGGTCGCAGACGATGATGCGGTCGCCGTCAATGATGAGGCTGTGGGGCAGGTGGAAGTGGTTGGCTTCGGACTTGCCCGGCTCGCCCCAGGACTGGATGAGCTCGCCCTCGGCGGTGAAGCGGTGGACGCGGGAGTTGCGGTAGCCGTCGGCTACGTACAGCTCGCCGGAGGGTGAGGGCACCAGCTCGGCGGGGTAGTTGAAGGGCCCGGCGGCGCGGGGAACGAGATCGCCAGCGACCTCGCAGCCGGTATCGGAGTGGCGTCCGTGGCGGCCCAGCATCTGGACGGGCTTGCCGTCGATGGTGTAGACGAGGCAGGTGGAGGCGTCGCGGTCGGTGACGTAGACGACGTCATCCTCAATGTAGAAGCCGTGGGCGAAGAGGAAGGAGCCGTTGCCCCAGGAGTCCTGGAGGTTGCCGTCGCGGTCGAAGATGAGGACGGGCGGCTCCTTGCGCTGGAAGGCGTAGACGCGGTCCTGGGAGTCGGTGGCGATGGCGCTGACCATGGCGAAGGTCTCGCCCTCGGGCAGCTTGGCCCAGTTTTCCTGGACGGTGTAGGTGTAGTGGCCGGAG
This sequence comes from Chloroflexota bacterium, assembly GCA_009840175.1. Lineage (GTDB taxonomy): Bacteria > Chloroflexota > Dehalococcoidia > Lucifugimonadales > UBA3495 > VXOI01. The sequence goes on from VXOI01000070.1 coordinate 1,181, forward strand.
CCGAGGGTGGTCATGGTTGGCCTCCTTTCGGGAATGGGATACCTAGCGTGGCGGTATTGTACACCCATGCTCATGGGAGAGGAGGAAAACTTGATTTCCCTGCCAAATTCTGCCATTTCCTGCCGTTTTGTCCCTGAATCGTGAATCCCCAGATTGAGAGATTGCCATGATTTGGCGGGACTTCGGGCTGGAATTTATCCCCTTGAGTCCGAAACCGGTCAGTTGTAGCGCGGCGATTGCGCCGGCAGTGGTTAAGGCAGTATCGGACGGCGGATTGGAGAGAATGTCACGGTCATAGTGCTTAGGCTGGGAAAATTCAATTTTTCGGTAAATTGCGGACATTTCCGGACATTCCTGTTCTTGCATGGATGTGTGGTATGGACCACCCCGGGAAGTTGTCGCTAGCCCTCGGGCCGGGGTGTTTGGGATTCCTCGAGGTAGTTCAGGTTTGTAAGTAATGGTACAATAGTTCTAATAAATTAGGCAAGGGGAAATGGTCGCAAGTTCCTGTTTCGGGGGAGGGGAAAGCGGAAGGGGTGGCTATCTGGTTCAGGTGAACAAGAGGGAAGACTCACAACGCTGCAGAGCCTTGTCTGGCGATGGCCGAAACAGCGGCAAAAGGGTCGCACTGGTCAACTTGGTTCAGTTTTTAGGACTGGACAGGTGTAGACCCCGGAGCCGAGGGGGTCGTGGTGGGCCTCCTGATGGGTCTAGTGGTGGGGGTATTGTACACGGTTGAAAGGCGGTTATCCTTGTTCGAGGCGTTGACGGTAGGAGTCGGTGATGGCTCTGGCGGATTCGTCCAGGCCAGGGAAGAGGGTTTCGCGGGTGATGTTCAGCAAGGCTAGCTCTCTCAATATGTGACTTTTCCGATTCCAAGAAACGGTTGGTGTGTAGTGAGCGTAAACCGGAATTCGTTCGTTGATGGCGAGAATACTTTTCCTCTCAAATCTTGGGTGATATGCAGATGCGAGAAATGCGCCTGATTGTTGTCGAATGCGTTCCGAAGACTGCTGTGGTTCGATTACGAAGACACGGGCCAAATCCCTTGCATCAAGTGGTTGTTCGAAAGATGGTTTCTCTTGGCGCACAAGCTGATATAAGTGGGTTAACGCGCCAAGATAACCGTAATCAGAACCATTAGGAGTTTCAGAAAGGAGGACTTCCTGCTCCTGACGCGACAGTTTTGCAAAGTTGGCGACGATGCTGACTCTATCGCTGTTAAATGTTTCGACTAAGTCGGGATGCACAGCGAATATGTGTACGCGGCCCTCTTCATAACTTCGGCTCTCGCAGGCACAGAAAAGGGCGACTAATGGGTTTTTGGTGATATCTAAAAAGCGAGTTTTCAGTCCGTGGTGCTGAGCTAAAACCCATTGCGATGTAGCTGATTCCCTGTTGCTAAACTCATCGGGGCGCCTCGTGATGAGGTCGATCAACATCTGACTCTCAAAAGCAAGAAAGCCTTGACGCATAACGGAAGGCCGTAGTTCCCATCCGGAGAAAGCTTCGCCGCGAAAGAAAAGTAGCTCGTCAGGATGCTGAGCCTGGAGTTCTTGAATTCCCTTCAGGAACTCTGCAATAGATTTAATCTTCATCTACCGAAATGAATGCTGTGTCGAGGATAGACCAACTGGAAAGAGGATCGCTTTCCAAATCTGAGTCCCTGCCAAGCTAGTCCATGTCAAATTAGCATCTACCAGGTCTGCATTTACTACAATGGCACCGTCCAAATTCGCATGGCTTAGATCTGCTCTCGAAAAGTTTGCGCGCTCAAGATTAGCGTCCTTCAAAATTGCACCCTTGAGGTTGGCACGAATGAATTTTGCGCCCTCAGCCTCGGCGGACGTTAGATTGGCTTTGGACAAGTTTGCGCCGTTTAAGTCTGCGTCTCTCAAGACAACGCTTGCAAGGAAAGCGTCCTCAAGGTTGGTGTCTTGTAGCTCGGCACCTTCGAGCGTAACTTGGCTAAGTTGGGCGTTTTTCATAAAGGCGAAGGATAGGTCGGAGTTTTCCAGATTAGACCCGCTGAGCTCCGCATTTTCAAGCCTGGCTTGAGCTAGTTGAGCGTCTTTTATCTCACACCCATACAACCTTGCGCGGTCCAGTCGAGCTCCCATCAATCGCGCATCGTTGAGCAGGGTATTTTGGAAAAATGCGTTGGCGATGTTGGCCCAAAACAGATTAGCTCCCGTAAGGTCAACGTTAGAGAGCTTCGCTGAATGCAAATTCGCATCACTCAGGTCTATCCCCCTTAGAGGGACCTTACCACCATCATCCTTCAAGGCACCCTGCTCGATAAACTCCCGATGGGCTTTGCACATAAATTGCCCTAGCCACGCTCTTTTGTGTGCAGTCGCCGATCCTGCACATAAAAGGGTACGGAACAGCCCGCTTACAGTTGAAGCCTGAAACTACCCTCATTGTACTCGCCTCACCTCCAGACCGCCACGTTTCCAGTCGAGCACCAAGTGTCGACGTATACCTCCGCGGCGCCGTCCAGAGCCAGCAGTACGCCCGGAGCTCCCCGCAAGGTCGAAGGGGTACACCAAGCCCACAACCGCCACCGGGTGTACCGGCAAGCGCTCTACTTCAATGGTCACTGCATTGACCTCGCTCACCGGGAGCCATACCCGCTCGGCGGCTTGGTCTCGTGGAATATCGAGTACTCGCTCACGACCTCCTTCTCGCCATCCAGGTTGGCCCATAGGACAACGGTATAGACACCGGGGCCGTGTTGTTGGAGGATTGAACGCAGGCCCACCCGTACGTCGAAGCTGTCCGTCCTCAGCTTCCAGCGGGAGGCGTCCAGCCAAGGTATGGTCGCGTTCTTGCACAGTGAGATCCCCGCTTTCGCCCGGCTGTGCATCGTGTGAGACTCCTCCGGAGTCCGGGGAGCGGGTGTGTCCGGCGGAAAGTCCTGCGGCTCGGGGTAATCGTTCAAACACATCGTGAAGTTGTCCGAACTGTAATGCCAGCCGTCCTTCGCCTCGGGCCTGATCGAGGCAACAAGGTCGCCGGGACTGCTGGAATAGACCCGGGTAAGTTGGCCGCGGGTGAACGCCTGTAGCGGCGGGTCGTAGTAGACCTGCACCCCCAAGTCCTTATTTATGTTGTCGGGCACAAGCGCCGCTCCATTGCGGAGAGTACCCTTGAACGACAACACGCCGTTCTCCAGTGCGGGAAGCTCCTCGAACTCGACGTAATTGCCTTGGAATAACTGCACTACCCGGAAGTTGTAGCGGTCCCACGCGATACCCAGATTGACCTTCCGGTAGGCTGGGTCAGTGATAGCTCTCCGGTGTCCGGGGCTACCGAGAAAGCCGTCCATTGCTTGGCGAACCTCGTACTCAACGCTCCTGATTGCAGCGTAGCCTTGCCCTGCCCGGATGCAGACGTCCAACCCGGAGACGTTTTCCGCATTGGACTGATAGCCGCCCGCCAGCGAGTACCGCATATAGGGCTTTGTCCCGTCCAGCCCCCAATGCGACGAGAAGCAGCCCGCAAGGGCGTTGTTGGCATGAATTTGCGCCGCTCGGTTGTTGTCCAGAACCAGCGGCGGCACACCGGCATCGGCGCGGGCCTGGTTGATGATCTCCAGCATAAGGTCTCTGGCCTCGGTCAGAGTTTCCGCCCGTGCGGACGTGGGCTTTGGCGTCGCCGCTACCGGTGGTATCGCCCGGATCGTTGGTATTGGAGCGAGGGTTGGTAGCAGGACAGGCGTCGGGATTGAAATTGCGCGTGGCCGCGGCGTGCTCGTGGGCCTCGAGGTTGGGGTCGGCCGCGGAGTCGCTGTCGGTGTAGGTGGCGTCGTCGCCGTCAGTGTGGGTATCTCCGTAGGTGCTGGTGCCGGTGTAAGCGCGGGGGCAGTTGTTGGCGTCGGCGTGTTCGGAAGTAGCGGGTTAAACCTGCTAGCATACGCGGGGTCTGTACGGGCCTTCACCACCGAAGCGTAGTCGTCCTCGGAGATGCTGGCCCACTCCGTCACGGCGAACTCCATCAACACGCCTGCCGGTTCCCATTCCGGCCCGGTCGCAGCCTGTGCGGCCTCGCCCTTGACCAGCTCATATTCCCACCGGCCGTCGACGTACTGGACACTGATGGCGTACAGGTCCGTTCCCTTGTACTCGCCCAGCATCTCGAAGCACTCGAGATTGCGTTCTGTCCTAGGATAATCCCCAGGGTCGAACACCGCCACGCCCGAGTAATTCCCGTCGGCGGCCTCGAAGATGTAACGGTGCGCCACCGTGGTCTGCGCCCGCGTGCAACCTGCCACCCGCACCGCATCACCGGGTTGCAGATCGGCGGCTCCCACGACCTCCGGCTTCATCGTGTCCAAGAGGATTACCGAGCAACCGGGGCAGTCCAGCTTCCAGCCATCATAGATGACCAGGGGCGGCGGGGTGGGGGTCGGTTCCGGTGTAGCCGTTGGCGCCGTCGCTGAGGTCTCCGTGGGCACCTCTTCGGTGGGTAACGGCACCGCTACCGCGATTGGGCCCTGGTTTCCGGACGGGTCGAACAGACCGGGGTTGACAGCGCAGAGACCCCCAACGGCCGCGCCCACTACGACACCGGCTAGAAGTATCCACAAGACCGTAGCCGGAGAACCCTCGCGCTGGGGCGGTTGGCCCTGCCCTGTCCCCGATGACGCGCTGGGCCGTTGCGGTGGCTGACTCCGCTCCGCCTGCGGCGGCTGTGGTTGCGGAGCGGGAGGTTGCTGGCTTGGACGGCTTTGGCCACTTGGGCTACTTGGCTGAGGGGATGGGTTGCGAGACGGCGGGGTTCTACGGGGAGATTGTGGGCCCCGCGTCCGGTTGCGTCTCAGCCGTTCCTCGTTGCATTGGTAGCAGGTGCAGGCAGGCGGATGTTTGTCCCGCCCGAAGTCGGAATAGTTTGGCACTCGATTCGGCAATGGCAGACCTCTCTGTGTGTCACATCGGTAGCTGCCTATTCATGTCCGCCGTAAACGCAACGGCGAGTAATCCCTCTATCTTTCGGACCAGCGGTACCGTCCCGCTCCGGTTGCGACGGCTAGGGCCCGGTGAATCGTTGGGAGCTTCTGACGTTTCTGGAGGGCGACGTGGATGCGTATGGCGAGCTGATGCAGGATGAGAAAGGCCGAGGCCAGCATCACCAGGACCAGCCCGTAATGTGTTGAGACCACGAAACTCCCCGCTCCCAAGGAAATAGCCATTGCCACAGCGAACATCGCCGGTGGTGCCCACGGAATCGACCTGCGGCGGTGGTAGTTGTAGCTGGTGATGATGGCCAACAGCAGAATCAAAATCGGCCCCACGGACACAATCGCCGCTTGCAACGGGGAGACACCGAACATATAAACAGCGGTAGGGGTCACCAAGAGGGCCATGGAGTCCACGCCGTTATACGTTCCTTCTAAGCCGTCCAGAGCCACCCACGGCGCCACCAGCGCCGGAAACGGCACCAGGGACACAGCGAAGGCAATCAGACGGACGGCAAAGGTCAATGCCTCCCTCTCCCTACCCTTAGAGGGGTAGGTATGGGCCGAAATTGGCCTGGCGCGTAACTTGGAAAGGCGCACCGGCATCCGGCATTCTGGTGTCATCACACGCCCAGATGCAGGAGACCCCCGATGCGCCTTCCCCGAGAAACCTATCAGATTCAGCAAGCTATTGAAACTCATTTACCTCACCTATCTCAGCCACAATTGACCGGCCTGGCGCTGTGGGTCTGCGGGGCCATCCTCGCCGGCAGCGCCTGTCAGAACGCCGTGGCCTCCGCGCTTTCTCCCTGGCGCAAGTGGCGCAACCTCCGCCAGTATCTCCGAGAATGGCTCTACGACGGCTGCGACCGGAAAAGCCCCTGCCGGACCCAACTGGACGTTACGCTCTGCTTTGCGCCGCTGCTGCGCTGGGTTCTGGCCTGGTGGCGCTCCGAACGTCTCGCCCTGGCCATTGACCCCACCCTCAAGGGCGACCAGACCACCGCCATCGTCATCAGCGTGGTGTACCGCAGTTGCGCTATACCAGTGGCCTGGCACATCCACAAAGCCACCCAGAAGGGCTCCTGGATGGACCCCACGGTGGAACTGCTCAAGGAACTGGCACCGGCGGTCCCGCCCGAAATGACCGTCATCGTGCTCTGCGACCGGGGCATATCCAGCCCCAAGCTGTGGAAACAGATACGCGCCCAGGGCTGGCACCCTGCTATGCGCTACCGTAAGAACATCACCTTCTGCGCCGACGGCGGCAAGCGATTGCCCGCCCAGCGCTTCGTTTACCGGCCAGACACCGCCTGGATCGGCCAGGGCACCGCCTTCAGCACCGCCAAGGCCAAACGCCAATGCACCTTGCTGGTGGTCTGGTACGTCGAGCAGGAGGAACCCTGGATCATCCTCACCGACCTGCCTCCGGAGGAGGTCGGGGTGAGTTGGTACGCCCTGCGCTTCTGGATCGAACTGGGCTTCAAGGCAATCAAGAGCCTGGGCTGGAAGTGGGACAAGACCAGAAGAACCGACCCCACCCGCATCTCCCGCCACTGGCTGGTGCTCTCGGTGGCCACCCTGCTGGCCCTGGCCTACGGCACCCGGGTGGAGGACGCTAACGACCGCGGCATCGCCCCAGGCAACCTCCGGGCTCCGCCCAAGACCCTGGCTCCCAATCATCGGGACCCCTGGAGCCGTCAGGCGCGCACCGTCAGCGTGATCCGCCACGGCATCGACTGGCTCCGGCGATTGACGCTCAGGGGCAGGCTCTGGCGCCGCGTCTGGCTGCTCCCAGAACCCTGGCCGGAACCCAAAGCGGGCTTGGAGATCACACATCATGCGCCCCCGTAATAACCCATACCTACCCCTCTAAGCTCTCCCTACCCCGGTCGTTGCGGCCCCGCCGGGCTACGCGACCCCCTTCCTCCATGGCCGCTACTCCTCAAAGGGCGATTTGGTGACCGCCCTGATGTTCTCGCTGGCCGCCTGGAAGTCAGCCAGCTCCCGGTTCAGGTCCGCAATCGCCGTCGGCACCTCGCTGAACGAGGATGCGTCGAAGGCGAATCCTGCCCGCAGTTCCAGCTTCCTCAGGCCTGCGTCCATGTCGTCCAGTCTCAGGCCTATGGCATAGGCTTCTGCGAGCACAGCGTCGGCGCGCTCTTCCCATTGGCGGTACAGGTCCCAATCCCTCTCATCGTCCTGTTGGGCTCTCAGCTTGGCGTCCGGGTCGTTGATGCGCCCCGTTATCGCCCGTTGAGCCGCGAAGTAATCGGCGGCGCTACTCTTGGCAACGGTTATGGCCGACTCCAGCTTGGGGTATGCGGCTTTGGCATTGTTGTATCTGGGCTCCCAGCGGGCCAATAGCTCGTGTATATCCGTTGTCGCGGCCGTAGCGGAGCTTCCGGGCTGCGGCTGACTGCCAGCGGGGTCGCGCAAGGAGGCGAATGCGCTCACGTCGTTCAAGGCATGCCCCATGCTCCCGGCCTGGTTCTCGGCCAGCTCGACCGAGTCGGACAGCGCCGCGGCCTCGGTCTGGGTCGCTCCCCCGTAGAATGCGAACCCGGCGTAGACGATGGTGGCTACGGCCGCCGCGATTACGATGAGCCTCAAGGTGTGCCTTAGCATCTCGTCAGCCAATCCCCCGCGAAACTTCCGGCTACTCTACTATAACTGGTGCGGTGGCTCAAACTCGCCTCTGTCCCAAATCCCCTTCTCGTTCCATGCGCCTTATAGCGATGCCCCACTGCCACCTCCCCGTCCACTCCGTGCCCGCCATCTCAGTCCCAAGACCAGGCCCAACGCGGCCACCAGCAGGAACAGGTTGACTTGTGGAGACGCAGCTGTCCGGAGCGTGCCGATACGCATGGCCGAGGGCCAACGGGTGGGGATGGCTGGGAAGAATGCGCCGTTCTCCTGCGCGTCCGCCTTGGGGGTAGTTGTCTAGCCGGCAACTTCCGCGACAGTCGGGCTGTGTGGTTTATTGTCCGGGGACCATGATGGCCCTACGTATTCGCAACAGGTGTCCTGCTTCTATCTTTAGCAAGTTTGGACAACCTATTGCCCCGGGTGCGAAGACAATGGAAATCATGGACGCGATATACGAGTGGCCTCGGTTCTACCAGTGCGTGTCTGCGTTCTTCTCGGCAGTGGTAGTTGCACTCGTTATAGGATTGGTAAAGACAGAAGCAAAAGTAGAGAGACTAAAGAGAGAACGCCACCAGCCAGCATGGCGGCTTTGTCCCAGTTGCGAACTGGCTGACTCCCAGTATCCGGACCACACTTCGCCACGACCCAGCTAGCAATGCCGAAAAGTAGGACTGACATTCCTACCACCAGGAGAATCTCGGCAGATGCCCTCAACCCCACGGTAAGTTGTTCAAGCCATTGTGGTCCGCATTCGCATAACTCGTCCACTGCTCGCTCCTTTTGGCTTTTCGCATCGTCTTAGCAGGTCAGCCACTGAACCACCCTCACCTTCATCGCCCCGTTGACCTGCCCCCTGTAGTTGTACCACCCTCTATGTTAGCCCCACCAGTTCCGGG
>VXOI01000050.1 GCA_009840175.1 Chloroflexota bacterium
CTGGACCGGCTGCTGCATCACAGCCACGTGCTGAACATCCGGGGCGAGAGCTACCGGCTCTGCGAAAAGCGGCAGGCTGGGCTCTTCAGCTCGCATCGGCTGCTGGGCGGAGCCACCGAAAACGGCAAGGGCAATGAGAACCACGGCGCCCGAGAGAATCTCTGCTGAATAGCAGGGTAGGTCAATTCCAAGTGGGCGGCCCCGGAACAGCAGGAGGCGGGTCAATTTCAAGTGGGCGACAAGGGTTGCCAAGAATCAGATGGGGCAGATCAAAGTGGGCGGGAGTGGGTTATTTTCAGTGGGCGTTGACACTGGCTCCCACCACTATCGGGGAGATGAACATGGCAATGCCGGAGAACATCGTGATCGAGCCGTAGATCACCGCCAGATTCTCCGGCGAAACCCAATCCAGCTTGAGCGGCAACATCAACAGAGTGGGAAGGTAGAATCGCCGGCAGCTCCGGCATCAGGAAGGTCCCCAGCCCGCCGAACCCGGCACACAGCCCAGAGGCCACGAAGAACGTTCGAGCCGAGCCGAGCCGACCCTCAGGGGCAGGGCTCCTCCCATCAGCACGGTGAAGATGCCCACGAAGGAAAGGACCCCGGTGACGAACCCGGCCTCCGCGAGGGAGAGACCTCGCTGTTCGTTGTAGAAACTCGACAGCCAACTGGTCGGCCCCGCGGACTGGACCAGGATCCCGGCATCGGCAGCTACCAGCAGCAACACAGGCCGGGTCCGGACCACGGAGACGACCCGGCGCAAGGAAATGGGCGAAGGAGCCGCGCCGACGGCCGACGAGTCCCGGCCAGCCCACAGCCAGACCACCCCTCCCAGAACCCCCAAGGCTCCGAACACCGTCAGGGGCAACTTCCAGTCTCCCAGTTGAGTTAGGGGACCGGCGCTAACCACCGAGACCGTCACGCCTAGGCTCAGACAGACGGTATTCAGGGAGTTGATGACCAGGGCCCACGGGGAGAGAACCAGTCCATCAGCAGGGGCCCGGTGGCAGGGACGATCAAGGCGAACCCGAAGCCTAAGGCCAGCCTCAGAGCGAGCATGGAGTAGAAGTCGGGAGCCAGCAGGGAAAGGGTCAGCAGCGCCATGGCGACCCAGCCGAGCAGAAGCGCGCGACGCACCCCGATGCGGGCAACAAGCATCCCGCCGGGTATCCCGAAGGCCGCAGCCACCAACATGGGTAGGGAAACCAGCAACCCAGCGGCGGCCCGGGTGATCCCGAAGTCCTCGACGACCAGCAGCAAGAGCGGCGCGACCCCGAACATGTTCAGCCCGCGCATCAGGTGGGCCATGAGAAGGACAATCGCTATGACCCCGCTGTAACCGGTCAGCACGCTCCCAGTTGCTCGTCTGTTCTGACGCGCGCCGTGGCGGCGTCAACGCCGGCCGTGCTGTAGTAGGACTCCACCGGCCGCCAGACCAACGGCGTCAACAAAACCACCGGCAGCATCAGGAGCAGGCCCGCGCCTGCATTGATGCCTATGGCCAGTGAGATTCCGAATACCTGGGCTAGAACTCCGATTTCCGCTCCGCCGACCAGGTGGCCCAGGCCGTTGACCAATCCTTGGGAGCCCATTATCCGCCCTCGCATTTCCGCCGGAGACGCCAGCAGCAGGATGGTGCTCTGCATCGTGCTGAATCCTGACTGACCAACACCGGCGCAGAACAGTAGCAGGAAGGAAATCCGGAACCAGGGCGACCAGGCCACCGCGGCCACGCACACAGCCACGATCAGAGCCCCTATCACGTAGTACCGCCCGTGAAAGGTGTAGTGGCGGCGAGTGGCGATGAATATCGCCCCCATGAGCGTGCCAACACCTTCCGCCGAACCTATCACTCCACCCAGCGCGGGCCCCACTTTCAGTAAATCGGTGGCGATGACCGGTATGAAGTACTGAAGCGGCAGCACCATGCCGTTCATCACCAACGATATGGCGAGCACCCCCAGCACAAACTTGTTGGAAAAGGAATGGCCGATGCCTGACTTGATTCCCTGTAGAAATACCCTGTCCCGGCCCGCCGCCAGCGCCACCTTCGGCAGCCGCATCCTGAACATCAGGCAGGCCGCTATCAGGTCCATGGCCACCAGGACTATGAAAGCGCCGGTGTATCCATAGAAGGCAATCAACAGCCCGCCGACCAACGGGCCCAGTATCCTGCCCACATTGTTGGTGATGGTTTCAAGGGACATGGCGTGAGCGATTCTAGCTTCGCCAGCCAGATCGAAAAGCGCCGCCCGCCGTGCTGGGTCGTCCAGAACCTTAGCCGTGCCCTGCAAGAGTATGGCAAGGAAAACATACCAGGGATGAATGAGGTCCAGAAGCAAGAGCGTCAGCAGCCCCGACGCGACAACCAAGTAGAAGGTGTGAATGGTGGCCAGAATCCGCCAGCGGTCCAACCGGTCGGCCAGCATTCCCCCTACCAGCGACAAGGGCGGACGCGGACCGTTCAGGAACACGGAGATCAGACCGACCTGAAAGGCCGAGTCTGTCAGTTCGTAAATGAGGTATCCCAGCACCAGCAGTTCCATGCGGCGAGAGATTTCGTGGACCCACCGGGCCGCCCACATCAGGCGGAAGTCGGGGTTTTGCAGGACCGCCAGAACAGGAATGTTGGAAAGTGGAGACAAAGGGTTTCCTCTGGTTGAATTACGTCCAATGTCACTGGCTGATTATGCTGTCCCCGCCATGGCTGCCGCGAGGGGCACCCGCTTCAGAGGAGTGACAGCCCCGCATTTCAACCACCTGCCCCACCGCAATTGAAGCCCGGGGTGCCAGTCCTACCAAAAACAGTGTGTCCTTCCGGCTCACCCGCTGGACAACAAAGCCGCAAATGGATATATATTATATATCTCCCTACGACAGTGAGGGCCTCAAATGGGAACACAATCGCACATAGCCCGGTGGGGTACCAGCCTGGCGGTCAGGATACCGAAGCCCCTGGCAGAGGAGTGGGGCGTCCACGCCGGGTCAGCAATCGAGATGACCACCGACGGTGAACGTCTGACGCTGACCAAGAGGGCATACGATCTGGACGAGATGCTCTCCCGAGTCACCCCGGACAACCTGCATTCCGAGTGGGACACTGGCCCGGCCCAAGGCCAGGAAATATGGTGAGCGTGCCCTATGTCCCCGGCAGGGGCGACATCGTGTGGCTGAACTTCGACCCCCGGGCCGGGCACGAACAGGCAAGCCGTCGGCCAGCCCTGGTCCTGAGTCCCAGGAGCTATAACGACAGAACGGGCCTGGCCTTGCTCTGCCAGGTTACGACCGCAGTGAAGGGTTATCCCTTTGAAGTGCCCCTCCCACAGGGATGTGCTATTACCGGAGTGGTATTGTCCGACCACATCGAGAGCTTGGATTGGCGTGCCAGACATGCCAGTCTGGCGGCCCAAACCATCCCGGCAGTGGTGGAACAGGTCTTGGAGATGCTAGGCGGAGCCTATCCCGCCCGCTAGATTAGCGCTATTAGTGCAAAAGGGATAATTATGACTAGAAACATTCCACCAAAGATAATGGCAAGAAGCCAGAATGCATATTTGTTTTCCTGCATCTGAACATCGTTTGTAGTGGTGGGTCGCGGAGACGACCCCCTCGTGTGGTAACGCTTGGAGAAATACCAGGTGATAATGAAGGTTGCGACAATAGATATAGCCGACGATACTGCGGCCACTAAAACCGAACCCGGATCAAGGTAGACTGTCATCCTAACTTATGCACCCATCGCTATGCAGAATCGGAGCCAAATTCCGCTCGCTAGACATCGCTTGCCCATCGACGATTCGGGCAATACATACCAAAGAACTAACGACTGATAACACGACCATCAACAACCAGTTGACCCCTTCCCGAATTTACAACCACCTGTCCGTTGCCCGCGTTGACTACCACCTGTCCGTTCCCGTGGTGAATTATAATCTGTCCGTTGCCGCTGTCTATCTCTACCTGTCCATTTCCAGGGCTGATGTGCCAAGTACCCTTTGAGTCAATTTCCAAAGTTCGGTCTGACTGGGGGAACTCGTAGACCATTTAGCTATCTCCATTTTGGGCTTGTTCCAGGTACTTGCGCCCATCCCGACTTGTGGTTTTTAATGGTAGTGTAGTAGGCGGACATTCTCAGATGGTGCCTTATCTGGCTGATAAGAATCAACCGGTGGTTGGGAATGTCCGCCTACAACTATTTTACTCGATATTCAAGCCTCTGGGGAGTGCCGTCGCCGTGAGTGATTATGTTACCTGGTTGTCATTTCTACCTGACAACCTCACCCTCCCACTCCTGAACAGCCACAGCGTGTCCATCCCAGACGCTGGCAGCATAGAAGGATGACCATGATCCAGTCGAGATAACAAGATTGATATGCTCCCTGTCATCCTTTTGGTGAAAGAAGACAAGGCTACCGACGTGGTCAACTCTTACCTCGTCGGCCCAGACATAAATCTCTCCAGTCTTCTTGCTCTCGCTCGTCTTGACGCACCAATAGAAATTTCCATTCCCGTATGGACCGTTCGCTTGCTCAGTTTGTGATTCGTTGTCTTGCTTGTCTTCCATCGTTATCCTCTCTTAGAATTTAGACATGAGATTGGCCGCGTGGGGTGCAGGAACACCCCGCGGCCTCTGGCACCGGAACCCACATCCCCCAATGGAGGTATCCAGCGATGCCATTCATTTTGTTTATGACGACAATGATCACCACTGCTGGATTGATCCACGTTTTCCTCATGTAGACCTTCGGCTCGGTGGTGGTGGGAATGCCTTGACTATTTGGGCCAGCACGGTCTTAAGCATCGACGCTGACCTACCCTGCACTGGATCGTCCGAAGCCAGCACCGGCATCCGAATCGGGTCGAGATGATACAGACCCAAGACCACAGGTGCCTCCTTCTTTGCCCCCGGCTCGTAGATGCCGAGAAGCGTGTCTCCGGCAGAGGCCACAACGTAGTTTAGGTCGCTGACCTTCTCCCGCACTAGCGTAACCAGCGCCTGCTCGTTGTCCTCGATTGGACCGACCAGGACGAATGTGTCGGGCCGACGCACCCGCAGGTAGCGCAAGACGAAGCTAATCGCACCTTCGATATCGTCCCCAGGTAGCGACGCGAGGACGATATCGAAGCGCGGAATGATGGCGAAGTCTGGAAACTCTCCAGCATCGGGAGTGATGCCAAACTTCTTCTCATAGCTGGCTCTGGCTCTTCCGTTTGTCTCGCGGGCGTAGATGATTTCCATTCCGGCGTCTACGGCGGCCTGACTCAGACTGCCTGTCCCACAAAACAAATCCGCCACCCGGAGTTTACCGGATGGCGGTTCTGATTGTTCCGGTCGAAACACAGCCTTGGCCGTGCTGTCGAAGTCCTCGCCCAACGGCGAAGGTTCTCTTGTTGACACTTCCTCAACTCCCTGTGGTAATCGCGCGGGCCGTGGCCCTACGACAATTACAAACCACGTACCGATTACCTGTCAACTATCTCCCTTTGGTCAGCTTCTTGTAGGTGAGCCGCTTGCCTCTCATGTTTTTGAGAACTCCCCCGATGGTCTCCAAGCCGTTGCCAGGACCCGCGCTCTGCCGGTAGGCCATCTCGTTAATGTACCGATGCAGATGCTTCCAACTGATGAAGTAGTATGTGCCGTGGTGTCCGCGTTTGACCGATGTCCAGAAGCTCTCGATGCCGTTGGTGGTCACATCACCATCAACGTACTCTCCGATGCCGTGATCCACCCAATCATGATCGTAGCCGTAGTTGTTGAGTTCCCGGTACGCTGGATGTCCGTCCGTGTAGACTGTAGTTCCTTCGCCCCACGGACGGACACGAGTCAACACCTCTTCCAGCAGGGTATCGGCGTCGCCGTCGTGTCCATATGCGACGGGGTAAGCCATTACTCTGCCGGTCTCACGGTCTTTGATTCCAAAGACCACGGCCTTGATTTCTCTCCAATTGTTGATGGTCTTTTTCTTGTTCGAGTGCATCCATCGTTTCTTACTACCGAGATAAGCCTCGTCTATCTCGACGGTAGTCTCGTGGAAAGGAGTTCTGTCCTCCATTGCCTCGCGTATTCGATGGCAGAGGAACCACGCGGCCTCGTAGTATATGTCAAGTTCCTTCTGTAGCTGGTTGGCGCTCACTCCCGTGCGAGAGGTAAGCATGAGATAGATAGCAAAGAGCCACGTCTGCACCGGAAGATTCGTCTCCGCCATAACCGTGCCGGTGCGGACGGAGCAATACTTCTTGCAATCTCGGCACCGATGCGACATTGGCTTGCCTGACTTGACGCGATAGACGTTATCACCACCACAGCGTCCGCACCAGGGGGTGTCGCCCCAGATCATCTTCTCAGCGAAGGCGATGGCAGCCCGTTCGTCAGGAAATGTCTTCCAGAATTTGGCCTGGCCTATGATGTCCTGCTGTTCCCTCTTGGTCTGTCTCTTCTCCACCACCCCGGGGGCGTCCTGTTGGAGTCGCATGATTTCGAGAGTCTCTTCAAGATTCATCTTCGTCAACACATCCTCACCCCCTTCTTCATTAATATCGTAGCCCGTGTGGGCGTATTCGTATCTAACCATAGCCTCGCCTCCGCTGGGAATATATCGTAATGAAGGTGTTCGATTCTGGACGGTATTCGTCGCTCCGGACGGCCCCTATACTTGCGCCGATTCCGCACTGTCGTCTATAATTGTGGCGCGGTAGGGGGATGTGGGATTCGAACCCACGAACCACGGAGGGTTGCCCGATTCTGAGTCGGGTGCGTTAGGCCACTCCGCCAATCCCCCGCAACATAAAAAGCATCGGCCCCACTTGGCGGAAGACACGGGAGTACAGCGGCACTATCCGGGAACGCTATACTCGCATCTTATGCCAAGTGGGGCCGATGCTTCTTTGTGGTTAAAGTCTACACCAAACCCGTATGAACCTTCAAGATCCGCTCAATCGGAGCGAATGCGCCCGGGCTACTCAGGCGTTACCTTCTGGTCGAGCCGTAGCTTGGATTCGCTCTCCAAGATGAGACCCGGCCAATCCTCGATGTTGTGTCTCCCTTCTGCCGTCTGCAAGAGCCACTGGAACAGCTTGGCCTCATCGTCAGTTAAGAAGTAGTTCATGGTGTCCGCGACACTCTGCAAGACCTCTGCAATGACTTCACAAGCCGGGCATGGACACTCGAACACGCTTGGGTGGTTATTGTCCCTAATAGCGGCGCGAATCTCTGCGTAGGCCGCTTCGTAACCTCTGGCGTACTCGTTCTGCTCGACCATACTGTCCTCCTATTCGAGTGGCACGGCCACAGCAGACCACCTCGCCCCCTAACCGCCCGCAGGACCACCGGGCCGCGCCAGGATAACATCACAAAACCACAGTCTCGCGCTGCCTGGGAATATCTGTCGCCTTTGGTTGCTTCATCGAACGATAACGCATCCATGCTTGCTAGTTCGGCCTGCTCATGCTACCGTTCCCGTTGCCACACTCACTCGCGCAACGGAAGCGCGATTTGCAGGAATGGGGTTCGCCTCGTGCCTCCTGCAGCGCTTCTATGGAACGGGTGAGTGTGGCAACGAACCCAATCCTGCGGCAGGGGGCTTCCTCGTTATATGTGAAAGACAGCTACATCAATTGAAGAGCCACCACAACTATTTGTTGTGGTGGCTTCTTTCGGGCTCGGCCTCGCTACTCTGGGGAAACCCCTCGTTGCTCTTGGCCCGTCAGCCCAATGATCGGGGTGCCCCCGGCCTGCGTACATTTTGCCACGCGATTCGCTTCCGTGGCAAGTAATTTACGAACATATATTCCAAGAGAGTGACAATGAACTTGCCAGACATGACAGTCCTCGATCTGCTCCTTACTTACGAAGCAATTGACGACGAACTACTAAGAAGGAGAATCCAAGAGAAGCGAGGCGAAGCCGTTGGCGGATATACCGAGAGATTAGTTTGTCTTGCGCTGAAGTTGAGGCGCATGGACCTCGACCACGAGGGGTTCGACGCTATTGATGAAGGACTTCCTGGGCAGGTTATCCGATATCAAATCAAAGGGAGACGTGATATTAAGGACAAGAACCCTCTGCTGAGTTCTATCGGGGATTACCAGCAGGGTAAGCGACCATTCGATTTCTTGGTAGGAGTCGTGTTCGGGAAAAATTTTCATATCAGGCGTGCTGCGAAGATAGAGTATGACGACCTGTGGAATCTTAACGAACTTCTATCTACCAAGAATGGGCGACAATTGAAACTAACAAATGGACTTATGAGAAAAAAGGGTGTCCAAGATATTACAAACATCCTAACCCCACACCGAGAGAGCGTCTCCTAATACTTGACACAGTATTGAAGAATATGATTGTGTTTATTACATAACATGGAGTGTCCGTCGCTAACCTAACTTTCGGGTTAGCGTGATACCTAGCAAATTCTAGGCGGCAGGAGGTCTCTTATGTTACGCAAACTCTCGCCTCTATTGATTCTGCCTGCACTTCTAATTCTTGTAGTGTGTGGTAGGCCTGACACTATCGAAGAGGTTCGGGCGGATTGCGAGAAGCGTATGGAAAGAATAGGCAAATGGAACGAGGAGAAAGCGGCAGAACCACAGGCCGACCACGAGGCCGGCAAAATAACAACCAGCGAGTTAATGGCCCAACTCATGGAATTGGTAGGCGAGGCGGACGAGATGAGAGAAGAAGTACTTCAACATTGTCGGGCCGAATTCGAGAGACTCGGCCATCCCGCCTCGGGTTATCCCTTTCCGCTCGACTGAATCTCATCCAACACTGATTCCTCTAAACTATGTTCCCGAGGAGGTCAAGCATTCGTATATAATTGAGAAGGAGTGAGGCCGGTGGCATCAACACCGGCCTCTCACCTCAGGCGGAATCCCAAACACACCAATGAAGGAAAGTTATGATTGAGCTAATGTCCGCCCTCGGCTTCGAAAGTTGGGGACACCTCCTCGGCGTCTCGATTTGGGCCGTTGGTTTCTCAACTATGTGGGTCTTTGTTGGGCGCACCTGCCAGACCCCTAGATAGCGTGAGGGTTGGTCTAGACAGGCTAATAGTCTCCGGATAGTCCGGTGCTTCTACACCCTTTAGTGTTCGCATTGACTTCCTACTGCCCAACTGTTGTCCGGTCTGCTTTTAGGCTGTCGCTTCTCCAACGTCTATAACCGAAGTACGCAACGAACCACGCGTTCACTATAAGGGCAGTAGGCGCAATGATTCGAGTGGCGTTGGAGTATATGTTCCCAAGCGTACTTAATTCATCTGGAGTCAACCAGCCGCGCGACGGAACCGTGTAATGGACAACAAATATTATAACGAACCAGAAGGCGAGCGCGATAATTGCAACCAAGAAAACCAAGGCGATGAGGACCACTATACTCAACATAAATAGACGTAGCCAGTGCCAAACCGTCTTCCATATTTCCTGTCTATCAAAATCCCTGACCCGTGCTTGCTGGTCTCTAGTTCCAGCTGAGTACGCTAGAACTTCCTCGGTACCAGCATTCGCATAACCTGAGCGGGCCGACTCCTCGGCCCCCAGAAACTTTTGTACACGCTAAGCAGAAACGTAGTCCTCCATTAATGGCCGCTATAGTACGGGATAACCGAA
>VXOI01000093.1 GCA_009840175.1 Chloroflexota bacterium
GCCGGGCAGCGGCACCATCCGCACCGGCGGGCGGGTGCCCTGGGGGGCCGAGGTGGAGTTCGCCTACACCAGCGGATACGACAGCCGGGGCCGGGTCTCAGTGAACCACATCGTCGACGAGCGGGGCTACGGCGTCATGCTGAACAAACCGCAGCCGGGCGACGTTTAGCCCGTCCATCACGCAAAAGGGAGACAGTCGTCGCGGCGGCTGTCTCCCCTGGATTGGCGGGTTGTCCAATTGGCGGAGATTTATGAGCGGCAATCCCCTTGGGTCAAGCCGGGTTGGTAGTTGGCGAGATGGTTCGTAGTTCTCCTGCTTTTCGTGATTGGGCTCGTTGGGCCGTCGCGTGGCCTTTTCCTCTCAGCCTTCGATCATCTGTATGAGTCTGCCTATGGCTTGTTCAGTGTCCTCACTGTCTGCCGTTGCTATCGGAGTGAATTCGCGTTGGCTCAAGTCGAGGGAGCTTATTCTGTGGACCAGTGCTGAGGCTGGAAGAGCCTCGCCGTTGATCCTGACTGGCACTGCCACTGGAGAGTCGGCGTTTCTCGCCCGGTACTCCAGGTCAACCACCACCGCCATGTGGTTCCCTGCGTTGTAGTCGAGGACGAGCAGGCCGTTGGCGGCTTCTTGTCGTTGGGCTTGGGCAAGGTGTTGCAGGACTGTTCCGCGCTGTATTGGGCGCAGCCCTTGCGGCGTCTCCAAGAGGCCTGGTGTTTGTCCCCTGCAAATTCTCCCTGTTATTGACGCGATTACGTCTTCCATTTCTTGGCTTGATGCCCTGCCGAGATACTCGCCGAGGTTTTCCTGAAGAACTGATTTGAGCTGTCTGGCAGATGCGTAGGATTCGCTTTCGTTCAGCCAGATGTGCTGTCTTCGGAATCTTTCTTGGGGTTCGGTCTTTGATGTTGGAGCGGTTATGGCAGTGGTGAGGCTCTTGTTGAGGAAGTTATTGCTGATGATGAGTGCAGGTCTGTTCCCCGAAAGTTCGGCCCCGGTTATGGGACCGAAGTCGTGCCAGTGGATATTCCCGCGCAAGGCAGTTGCCATGCTCTTTCCTCATTCATACCATGCTGGCGAACCTGCGGTCGGCCTCTTGTTCCTCCGCAGTCTGCTCGAAATTCTCGAAGCCGGGTTTCGGCCTTCTGCGATGACCTTCTAGCACATAGATTGCCATGGCTGTTTCGTACACCTCCAGCCATGCGTAGCAGAATATCATGAGGTGGTCAGGTACGGTGGTTTGGCTTACCAGTTGTCCAAGGGTGTCGTACTTCTCCTCGGTCAGCCATTTGTGGACCATGGTGAAGGGGTTGTCTTCGCTGTCCAGGCAATGGTTTGCCATTTCTTTCAGCTGTCGCCTTGCGGGTGCATCTATGAATGTTTCCACGACTGTGTTGACCTGGCGCAGGTGTTCTTCGTTGAACTCCCATTCCGGGGACTCCAGGAGTGAGAGGCGGTCGTCCGGGTCTGTTTCCATTAGGAGATTTGTTCGGAGCCTTACAGCCTCTTCTGTATCATCCTTGGAATTTGACGCTTCTGGGATGTCGCCGAATCTCTCGACCCATGCCGTCGCTCTGGGGCTTTCGAGCAGCGTTGCTGTAGTCATTCGCGTTCCTCTGCGGCTTTGCCTCGTTTGGTGGCTCTGACTTTGAACTGTCCCCGTTGATTTCTCGCTTCGTGACCATAAGTCTTGGTGTTCATTCTACACCTGGCGGCGACGTTGGGGCTATTCCTGGTTGATTATCGTGCTGTTTATCCAAATGGTCGTAGCCAGTGGCCTCGGCCAGGAAGCGTTTGTTTCCGAGGGTGTTCTTCTTTCCGGCAACTTTGTAGTGCCGCTTCCTCTTCCAGCAGCGTGTTCCAGCAGTGTGGCGGCTGCGCCTGTCTCCCTCTTGCCATTCCTACCGGACTATATCGCTGCCAGCCAGATGACCGGTCCTGCGTGCATACGAGACGGGTTGGAGGCCGCTCAGTGCGCGCTGGACGGTTCAGCCCGCGTCCGCCTCCGCCTCCTCCACGGCGAGCCGCCTCAGTTCCGTGATGTAAGGGCTGCCGGGGAACCGGCGGAGGATCTCGTCGTAGTCCGCCAACGCCTTGTCCGTCTCGCCCAGGCCACGGTACACCATCGCCCGGTGGCGCCGGGCCTCGACGTTGGCCGGTTCCAGCTCTATGGCTCGCCGGAGGCTTTCCAATGCCGGGTGGAGCTGGCCCAGCTCGGCCTGGGCCCACCCTCTCATGTGGTATCCCACCGACTCCTCCGGCATGAGTTCCACCAGCCGCTCGTAGTCCCGCAGCGCCCGCCGGTGCTCCTCCATGGCAGTCAGAGCCATTCCCCGCGCCAGGTAAGCGCCCACGTTGTCCGGCTCCATCTCGATGATGGCGCTGAAGTCCTCCATCGCCAAATCGCGGCGGCCCACGCTCATGTACTCTGTCCCCCGGTTGTAGCGGACCCGGGTATTGCCGGGTTCCAGCTCGATGACCCGGCTGTAGTCTTCTATCGCCTGCTCGTGCTGCCCCAGGCTGGTGTGGGCCAGCCCCCGGGCCGTCAGGGTCTCCGCGTTGCCGGGTTTCAGCTCCAGGGAGCGGTCCAGGTCCGCCATGGCCTCGTCGCTGCGGCCCAGGTTGCCCAGGGCCATGCCCCGGCCCAGCAGCGCCGGGGCGTTGTCCGGGTCAAGTCCCAGGACGGCCTCGAAGTCTTGCAGCGCCTCCTCGCAGGCTCCCAGGTTCAGGTGGGTGATTCCCCTGGCGTAGTAGGCCAGGCCGTAACCTGGCTCCAGCGCGACGGCCGCGTCGAAGTCGCCCAGGGCCTGCTCCGGCTGGTCCAGGTCGTGGTGCGCCATCCCCCGGTGGTAGCGAGCCTCGGCCAGGACCGGCTCCAGCTCGATGGCCCGGCCCAGGTCCTCCACCGCCAGGAGGGGCTCGCCCATCGCGGCGTGGGTCAACCCCCGGTTGTACCAGGCGTCGGCGTCCTCCGGGGCCAGCAGGACGGCCAGATCGAAGTCGCCGAGCGCCCCTTCCAGGTCGCCCAGCTCGGCCTTGCACGCCCCCCGGCTGTAGTGGGCCACCGCGTTGCCGGGGGCCAGCCGGATGGCGGCGTCGTAGTCCTCCATCGCCAGGTGGTACTCCTCCATACCGGACCTGGCGCGGGCCCGGCCTTGGTAAGCGTTGGCGTGGGCCGGGTCCCGGGCGATGATACTGCCGTAGTCCTCCGCCGCCAGGCGGTGCTCCCCCAGTTCGTTGTACAGCAGCCCCCGGTTGTACCGGCGCTGGTTGTCCTGGGGGTTGGCCTCGATCTCCCCGCTCAGCCGCTCCACCATCCGGCCAATGCCCTCGCGGCCCAGGGCGTCCATCATCCGCCGGAACTCGCGCCGCTCCTCCGGCGACTCCCCCGGGTCCAGTCCTTCGTCTTCCCAGGCCATGGCGCTCCTCCCCCACGTTCTGATGGCTCGCCGCCCGATGGGCTCATTGTCGCGGGAATGGCTGCCCTGTGGGCGACCCTTGGCCCCCTTACGGGATTGTGGCGGACCATGACTCTATGATGGTGGAGCCGTTCCCGGAATGCAACGCCGTTCTGTCAGCAACGTACCGCCCAGGGGAGGTGCTTTCCGGTGGGGTGGGCTTGTATGACGGGCACCACTCCCCTCCGGCCCTGGCCGTTCCGCTCAGTCCCGGAACAGGTGGCCCAGTCCGAAGGAGTCGGCCAGGTTCAGCAGCGCCATCAGGTGCTCCCCGGTGGGGCGCACCCCCTTGTCCCGCCAGCGTCTCGGGGTCTCGGGATCGACACCGAGACGGCGGTATAGTTCCGCCCAGGACAGGTCCGCCGCCTCCATGAAGCGCACCAGGCGCTCCCCGAAGTCGGCGGGGAACCGGCGGGTGATTCGGCTGTGGTGGGTGCGCTGTCGCGGCATCCGGCCTTCCTTCGCCTGTGGGCGTCCGAGCTTTCACCCTGCTGGTGCGGGCGGACCGCTCGGCACCGGCGGATGGGATGGAACGACAGGCGAGGTCCCGCCGGACATCCCAACTGTGCGGCCCTTCTTGCGTTTTCAGTCCTCCCGCTGGGCACAGCCCGCGCTCATCCATCGGCCACGGTCAGCAGCGGCGACAGCGCGCACCGGCGATGGCGCCCTCCGGTGGCAAAAACCCCCTGGCGGGGCTTGTCCTGGCTGCCATCGTGGAAGTCGGCGTAGTCGTCCTGCCGGGCGCGGGCCAGCCCGCCACCTCAGATAGATGGTGGAGGCGCTCCTCGTCAGCCCCGCTACGGCCCGCCATTCACCTTATGGCCGGACTGAGCGGCCAGCGCCTTGTTATGGATACTCGCGTAGTCGCCGTCGCTATCCTTGATTGTGGCGCCGCTGTACCGCCGGATGGCGTTCTTGTGCATGCTGACGCCGTCGTGTCCACGTCGGTATTTTTCACCGTGTAATGGAAAACCAGCGCGGTCGTACCGCTCCCACTGGCGTAGGCGGCTCGCCTCTTGCAGTCCTTGGCAGGGTTCTTCTTGACGCAGCGTATCAGGATGCGAACCCGCGGAGTGCCGGTCACCGTTACCGCCTCCGTGAAGGTGACCGTGACCGCGATGGTCTCGCGCCGGCCGTAGGTGTCGCCGCTGGCCGGGGTGGAGGTGATCGCCACACCTGACACCCTCGCGTCCGCCCTCGCTTCGGCCGTTCCAGCGGGCCAAAGCCAGAGCAGGGCGGCGGCGGTCAGCCCGGCCAGACCCGCCACGGAAGCGGCCGGAATGGGTCATGCGTCCATTGTCCAAGCGCCATCGGGTCCGCATCATCATGGGTTGATTTCCTCGCTCTCCGCGAGGGAGGCAGTACGAAAACGGCGGTTTGGCGGCCTCGACCAAGGGGACCGGCGCAAGGCCGCCGGGGCTGTTTTTGCCAGGAAGACCGCCACGTCAGGCGTGGCGGTCTCCCTCGTTGCCCATGCGCGGTCATTTCGGCCTTTCAGCCCCCGCCTCGGGCCGTCCGTGGAAGCGGGCTTGCTCGTTACCGGGCGCTCTAGTGGTCGTTGGGCCAGTTCTTGTTGACGAAGTCGATGGTTATACAGCGCGTTCTCGGCTCGGGGAGGCGTTTGTCCTGGTCCTTCGGGTCCCTCTCCTCCTGAGCCTTCACGCACACGGTGACGTAGTAGTCGGCCACGCGGGAACCGACGGACCAGTTGAGGTTCTGGCGCGTGCTACCGGTGGTAATAATCCGGCCCTCCCCATCCAGGTGGAAGGTGAGGTTGCATTTGAGTCTAGTGAGCTCTCCATCCGTCTTTGCGTCATCCGTCTTTTCGTTCATGCGCGGGTCGCGCCTGTGGACCTGCGAATCGGTGCATTTGCCCAAGGTGTTGCCGCTCTCCGGCTCCGGGTGGAAGATCAGCCAGTCGCCGTCCACGTCGTAGAAGAGCGCTTTGGCCAGGAATTGGCCCTGCTCGAATAGGCTGCTGTTCTTGTACTGGCGCGGGGTCATCTCCCCGCCGTACCAGCCGCCCTGCACCCACTGGGGGCCGTGGTTGGCGTAGGCCTCGGGGCCCTCGTTGCCCATCGTGTCCACCGCCCGCAGCTGGAAGCGGTAGTCATAGGCGGGTTCCAGGCCCCTTACGGTGTGAGTGGTGGTGTCGGGGCCGCTGCCGGGGATGTCGATCCACGGGCTGACGCTTGCTACAGTGATGTCGATGCGGTTTCCCCTGCTGTCGACGTATCCCTCGCTGCCTAAGCGGTTTCCCTGGCTGTCGATGCGGTATCCCTCGCTGTCGAAGCTGTTTCCCCCGCTGTCGAAGGGGTTGCCAACCCATACGTGCTCGTACCGGTACTGGTACTTGGCGATGGTCGGGTCGCCGGGATTGTTCCAGGTGAGCGTGGCGTAGTCATCGTTGCGGGCGTTGCCCCCGTAGATATGGGCAAAGCCGGGGCCGCGGTCGGCCGTGAAGAAGCCGCCGGACGCCGCGCTGCCGGGCTTCGCCGGGGGCGTCGGGCCGTCATAGGTGTAGGTGAGCACCCTCACGCAGTCGCTCTGGTTGAAGTGCTCGTCCAACTGCATCGCCCAGTAGGTGACGGCACCGTCGGATGTGATAGGCGGAGCGGTGATGTCAACCGTGTAGGGCGGGGCGCTGTCATCGACGTCCACGGCTGCTGTTTGCCTGTAGGCGCCTCTGAATCTGCCGCAGTCAACCTTGACCTGCCACAAATACAACTCCCCGGTTCCCTCCGAGAGCGTCGCGGTGAACTCCGGCGGGGCGACATTGCCCAGGACATCACCCGGGCTGCTGCTGGCCGGGTTCTTGAGGACCAGCTTGGGCGCGGCGGGCGCCCTGGTGTCCACGGTGAAGCCGTTGGTGTTGTACCTGCCCGGCGTGCCCGCGTTGCCCGCGGTGTCCTTGTAAGCGGAGACCCGGACCCGGAAGAGTCCCCTCTCCCCGGGTGTCGGCTTGTAGGCGCAGTTATACTCGCTTCCCCTGAAGTTGTCGCACTCCCCCGCGACTCTAGGACCAGCGCCGAAGGTGAAGGTCCGCTCGCGGCCGGAGCCGACCCGGTACCTGATGGTGGTCTGGCTTTCGTCTATCGCCTCGCTGAAACTAATATGGGCATACATAAGAACTGTGCCCAACGTCGGCAGACTCGGCTGTCTCGCAGAAAATAGTTGGACATGACCTTGGGTGGGATCGATCCTCCCGAAATACTGGACGGAATGGGTTGGGGGCGTGTTGTCCGGCGTCCCCTGGCGCTGGCGCTGCGGCTCCGGGGGCGTGAGGACCTGCCCTGAGAGGGCGCCCTGGGCCGTCTTGCCCAGACCCAGGCCGTCGGCGTAGGCGGCCGTGGCCCGCAGGTAGTATCCCGCGTCGTCCTCGGTGGCGGTGTAGGTCGCCCCGGTCGCGCCGGCGATGACCTCCCAGGTCTCCCCGTCGGACGAACGCTGCCAGGTCCAGGCCACGGCGCCCGCTACGACATCCGGGTCGAGCAGGTAGGCGCGCACTTCGTCGCCGGCCAGGGGCGGGTCGTAATCGGACAGGAGGGACACGAAGCCCGGCTGGTCCGCGTTGCCCACGCTGACGGTTACGGTGATGGCGTCGTCCACGCCGGCGTCGGCCGCGCCGAAGGCGTTACTGCCGTCGCTGACGGTGACCCTCAGCGAGTAGCTGGATTGGGTCTCATGGTCCAGGGCGGCCGCCACGGTGATCTGACCGGTGTGGGCGTCGATGGCGAAGGCGCCGGAGCCGCTGAGGGCGTAGGTCAGGGAGTCTTTGTCGGCGTCGGTGGCGGTTACCGGACCGCCCACCTTGGCGCCGATGGCCGCTCCATCGTCCACGCTGCGGGCCGCCGTCGGCGCGGCAAACCGGGCCGGGCTGTTGGGGGAGCCAAGCACCTTGTGGCCGGCCTGGTCGGGAAGGGTCGAGTGCTCCAGGTCCACCGCGTCGCCGTCGACGTTCACGATGGTATCGCTATCGATCTGCAGATGGTACACAACGCTGACTCCGTCGGCGTCGATGTCCAACTTCTTGACCTCGTAGGGAAAGGTCAACGTCGTCTCGCCGGCGTCCTCGTAGGAGTAGCGCACCCACCACTCGCGCTCGCCGACTGTCAGGATCACCCAGGGGGTCAGTCCTTCGACCCACACGCGCTCGCTGAAGGTCAGGGCGACGACGATGGTTTCTCCCTCGCCGTAGGTGTCGCCGCTCTCGGGGCGGCTGCTGATGAATGGGCCGGCGATGATCCGCGCCGGCCCGGCAACGGTCACCGGGTTGGCCGTCTGGACCCGGGCGCCCTTGCCGGACCCGAAGGCGTCGGCGTAGGTGGCCTTAACCCTCAGCCACCTGCCCTGGTCCCCCTCTACCGGGGTGTAGGTCGCACCGGTAGCCCCGGCGATGTCGTCGAAATTGGTAGTATCCACGTTCTGGGCAGTGGTCCCCTCGGGAGAGCGCTTCCACTGCCAGGTCACGCTGCCCTCGACCACGCCCTCCGGGTCGGACACCCGCGCCGTCAGCGCGGAACCGGCCTTCGGCGACTGCGTATTCAGGGACACCGTTCCCGGCTCGTCAACGTTGCCGATGTTGACGGTCACGGCGATGGAGTCGTCCACGCTGTCGTCGGCCTCGCCGGCGGCGTTCCTGCCGTCGCTGACGGTGACCGTCAGCGAGTAGCTGGATCGGGTCTCGTAGTCCAGGGTGCCGTCCACGGTGATCTGCCCGGAACTCCGATCAATGAGGAAGGCTTCCGAGCCGGTGAGGGCGTAGGACAGGGCGTCGCCGTCGGCGTCGGTGGCGGTTATCGGGTCGCCCACGTTTGATCTGATGCTGGCGTTCTCGTCCACGCTGATTTCGGCGCTGTCCGCGGCGAACTGCGGCGGGCGGTTGGCCGCCCGTTGCTGTTGGCCGGGCTGTTCCGGAGCGGCGGCCACCGGGTTGGCCGTCTGGACCCGGGCGCCCTTGCCGGACCCGAAGGCGTCGGCGTAGGTGGCCTTAACCCTCAGCCACCTGCCCTGGTCCCCCTCTACCGGGGTGTAGGTCGCACCGGTAGCCCCGGCGATGTCGTCGAAATTGGTAGTATCCACGTTCTGGGCAGTGGTCCCCTCGGGAGAGCGCTTCCACTGCCAGGTCACGCTGCCCTCGACCACGCCGTCCGGGTCGCTCAGGCTGGCCGACACCGGGCTGCCCGCCTGCGGCGGGTCCTTCTCTGACTCCAGGGACACCGCGCCCGCCTCGTCCACGTTGCCGATGGTGACGGTGACGGCGATGGTGTCGTCCACGCTGGCGTCGGCCTCTCCGGCGGCGTTCCTGCCGTCGCTGACGATGACCGTCAGCGAGTAGCTGGATTGAGTTTCGTGGTCCAACGCGCCCGCCACGGTGATCTGTCCGGTGCTGGCGCCGACGGCGAAGGCGCCGGAGCCGGTGTGGGCGTAGGTCAGGGCGTCATTGTCGGCGTCGGTGGCGGCGAGGGCCGCGCCGACGCTGGCGCCGATTGCCGCGTTCTCGTCCACGCTGCGGGTTGCGCTTTCCCCGTCATCGAACTGCGGCTCGCTGTTGGCGGGCGCCGGCTCCGGGGTCGGGGTGGGCGTGGGTTCCGGCTCGGCGGGTTCTTCCGGGGAGCCGTTGACCTTGTGGCCGGCCTGGTCGGCCAGGGCCGGGTGCTTCAGGTGGGCGGCGTTGCCGTCGCCGTCCGCGATGGTTCCAGCGTCGGCTTTCACGGCGTTCTTGGGGATGCTGACGCCGTCGGGGTCGGCATCCGCCTTCTTGACCGTGTAGGCGAAAGTGAGGGTTGCGCCGTCGGCGCTGGAGTAGCGGGCCCAGCGCTTGCGCTCGCCCACGTCGAGACGCACCCGGGGTTCGCCGGTGACGGTCACGGACTCGCTGAAGGTGACCGTGACTTCAATGGTTTCTCCCTGGCCGTAGGTGTCGCCGCTGGCCGGACTGCTGGCGATGACCGGGCCGGCGGTGATGGTAGGACGCTGGCCGTCCTGGGCCTGGGCGGGTTCAGCCGGCGGCAGCCACAGCAGAGCGGCGGCCAGGGCCAGCAGCGCCAGGACCGGGAGGAACCAGGCCGGTAAGCGGCGCAACCGCGCGGCCGCCATCAGAGTTGCGCCCCCGGAGAGTC
>VXOI01000029.1 GCA_009840175.1 Chloroflexota bacterium
CAGAATGACAGAGGCCACTACATGGACTTTGGAAAGGCCCTGGCTTGTCGAGATAGCGTGCCGATTCGGGTGGTCAAGCTGATTTCCACGACCTGCGGATGGTGGCTCTGGATTCCTGCTTTCTCAGGAATGACGGACCATGGCTGGCAAACCACCTAAATCGGAATGCTGTGGCTTGCCGGATACAGGTTGGAATCATCGCGCCCCAGCCTGTATAGTGTTTGGCAAGTATGAGTTCCACAAAACCTGTTGCACAACAAGCCGCGCTCAAGTCCGGCGAACGGCTGGAGTTGACCCTGGAATCCTGGGGCCGGCTGGGCGAAGCCATGGCTTGGCATGACGGCTCACCAGTATTCGTCTTCGGCGGCATCCCCGGCGAGCGCGTGACTGCCGAGGTATTGCGTGTTCACCGCAAGTACGCCTCCGCAACCGTAGTTGACGTGCTGGAACCCGCGCCGGAACGGGTTGCCCCGCCCTGTCAATACTTCGGCGAATGCACGGGTTGTCAGTGGCAGCACCTGGACTACGATGCGCAGTTGGCAGTCAAGCGCGATAAGGTGATAGACGCCCTCGTCCGCGTCGGCGGCCTGTTTTCGGACCCGTCCGATGCTCCTGTCGCAGACACGCGCCCTTCGGCCAACCGCTACGGCTACCGCAACCACGCCCGCTTCACCGTCAGCAAGAGTGGCGCCCTGGGATTCGTCAACCGCGAGACTCGCCGCTTCGTGCGGATAGACCACTGTATGCTGATGCGGACCAGTGTCAATGCCGTGTTGGAGCAGTTGCAGGATCGCTGCCGGGAAACCACCCAGCTTTCGATTCGAGCCGGGGCTGGCGACTCTGGAAATCCCGACGAATACCTGGTGCAGCCGCCCCTCTTTAATCCCGAGATCTCGGTTGCCACCGGGCAGAAGCGCTACGTGGAGACCATCGAAAACAGCCGCTTCTTTGTGTCCTCGCCATCTTTCTTCCAGGTCAACGTGGAGCAGGCGGCGCAAGCGGCAGAGGTAGTGCGCGAAGGATTGTCCCTCGGCCCGGACGACGTGCTTCTGGATGCCTACACCGGCGTTGGCACCTTTGCCGTGCTGCTGGCCCCCTATGTTGGCAAGGTCATCGCCGTCGAGGAATCCTCTGCTGCCGTGGCCGATGCCAAAGAGAACGCCGCCGGCCTTCCCGGTGTGGAGTTCGTGCTGGGCCGCACCGAAAACGTCCTGGCAGACCCGTCCATCCTGAACTTGTCCGAGGGTCGCCCCGATGTCGTGGTGCTGGACCCTCCGCGCTCCGGGTGCCAGCCGCAGGCCCTCGCCAGCCTGCTCGCTCTGGCGCCTTCGCGAGTGGCCTATGTCTCCTGCGACGCCGAGACTCTGGCCCGCGACCTCAAGATTCTCTGCGGAGGCGGTTACTCCCTGGGCCGTGTCGTGCCCATAGATATGTTCCCCCAGACCCATCATGTAGAGTGCGTTGCCCTCCTCCACTGGGAAGGTAAGTCCGAGACAGACCACCTTGTTCTCGCTTCCGCATCGCCCCGCCGCCGCGAACTGATGACCGCGATGGGACTGACCTTTGACGTCCTGCCCGCCGATGTACCGGAAGACCCGCTGCCCGGCGAGACGCCCCAGGCCATGGTGGAGCGTCTCTCAAGAGACAAGGCGACGAAGGTGGCGGCCTCCATGCAGCAGGGGTATGTCATCGGCGCAGACAGCACCGTTGTCCACTTGGGAGAGTCTTTGGGCAAGCCGGTTGACGACGACGAGGCCCGCGCCATGTTGCGCCGACTGCGCGGCACCACCCACCACGTCTGCACCGGCCTGACAGTGGTTGACGCGGCTACCGGCTGTCACCTTACCGGCAGCATGACATCCCAGATAACCCTGCGGGACTTTGCCGACGACGAAATCGAGGCCAGCATCGCCACTGGCACGCCGCGAGACAAGGCCGGCGCCTACGCAGTGCAGGACACTGGACTGCAACCTGCCTCCGGCTGGGAGGGCTGCTATCACAACATCGTCGGCCTGCCCACCTGCCGCCTGTTGCTGATGCTGGCCGAGCTGGGATGGAGTCCTGAAGACGACTGGAGTCTGCCCGGCACTGCCGCCTGTGGGCCCGGCTGTCCGAATCATTCGACAGTTCCCTCTCCCTCCGGGGAAGGGTCAGGGTAGGAACGCTCCCAATGAACATAATGGGCATGGGCCTGATGGAATTGGCGGTTGTCCTGCTGGTGGCCTTCCTTGTGCTGGGGCCGGGGCGTTCCATTGACATGGCGAAGCGTAGCGGCAAGGTTCTCGGAGACCTGCGGCGCACCTTCAGCGAAGTGACCGACGCCATATCCGCCGAAGAGCGCCAGCGCTCCCACGCTCAACAGCCGCCCCCTGGCGTGCCTTCCCGACCCGACCTGACGGATGAGGAGCCATCCGAGACCAGCGACAAGACACGGGAACCGCAGTCCCCTCCCAGCCCTGAAGAGAACGGCCGGGGCTGATGGCCCGCGAACTCAGCTTTATGGAGCACTTGGGCGAGCTGCGCCGCCGGGTGCTCATTTGTGCCCTGGCCATCGTTGTGGGGACAGCCGTTTCCTTCGTCTTCTTTGACGAAATCATCGAGTTCCTTGTGCGCCCTTCGGGCTTGGAAACAGGCAAAGACGGCCAGCTTATCATCACGGAAGTGACCGAGTTTCTGACCACTGCATTCAAGGTATCCGTGCTTTCCGGCTTTGTTCTGGCCCTGCCCGTGGTCATCTACCAGGTCATAATGTTCGTCGCCCCTGGGCTGACCCGGCGTGAGCGCCGCCTGCTCTTCGGTTTCCTGCCATTGGTGCTGCTGGCCTTCGTTGCCGGCATGGCCTTCGCGTATTTCATCCTGACGCCCCCCGCCCTGCACTTCCTGCTCAACTTTGGCGAGGACGTGGTAACTCCCCTCATCCGTGTGAGCAACATCGTCAACCTGATGGTGCGCCTGCTGTTCTGGATGGGAGTAGCCTTCGAGACCCCGCTGATAATGTTTCTGCTCGCCCAGCTTGGCATTGTGTCGTCGAGGCGTCTGTCCCGTTTCAGGCGGGTCTGGGTGGTCGTGGCCTTCATTCTGGGGGCGCTCATCACCCCGACCTTCGACCCCGTGAACCAGACCCTGGTCGCCCTGCCGTTGCTGGCCCTCTATGAATTCGGCGTCCTGCTGGCCCGCCTGGCGGAACGCAACCGCCGCAAGGCGGAAGCCGCCATCGCCCAGCAGTAGCCCGGTCGCCAGGCCCGTTTCCTCAAGAACGAAAAGAACCGGCCAGCAGCCGGTTCTCTTCCATCTATCTTCGCCCGTAGCAACCCTAATATGGGTTGCGCTCATCGCCGCCTTTAGCCATAGGCGGGTCCTGCTTGTTCTTGTCGTCGTCGCCCAGCAGGGCCGACTTGAAGGTGCGGATTCCCTTCCCCATGGAACTGCCGATTTCGGGCATTCGCCGCCATCCGAAAATCAACAGAATCAGGCCGAGTATGATGATAATCTCAAGAGGGCCGATGCCTCGCAGGAATCCCATTCGCATCCTCGCGCGATAGAGTACGGCTTGAGCAGGCCCAATGTTAACAGAAACACCCCATTCTAACAATTCCGCCTAATCGAACGCGGCCCGGATAACCGACGTCATCTGTCCTTTGGCTTGCAGGTTGAGGGTATCTGCCGCTGCTCCTAACGTCTCGCGGTAATGCTCAAGGAAGTCCGGCGCAACCTCCCCCGCGGACGCCCGCTCGCTGTACAGGTCCACGGCTTCGCCGACCTTGGTGCGAAGCCATGCCTCTCCCTGCCGCTCCAGCAGCGAATTAAGGAAGGCCCCGTCCTGGGTCAGCGAAATGGGCAGTTGCGGATACTTCTCCGACCGGGCCTTGTCGTATGCCAGGTACGCCAACGCCTCTATGGCCATCTCTCGCCGCCCGTCTTGGTCAAAAGTGATTACGATGGTCGCGGCCAAGCCCGGGTCTGCCGCTATCAGCCGGTAGACGATTCGCGCCGGAGGAGCAATCAACGGGTCGCTGCCCTTTACGAGAGCGATGGACAGCGCCGAATCGGCGGACAGCATGGCGACTGCCGCTTCAGGCTGATTCAGGATCATTCCCTCCAGCGGGAAAGACGTTTCCGACACCAATCGCGCCGTTCCGCCGGGTGATATATACGCTCTGTCAGCCACAATCTCGTAGAGGCGCTCCAGGAACGGCTCTTCTATCCGGTAGTTACCCGATGTCTCCTCGATAAGCAGCCCGATTCCGCGCCTCAATTCCGCTTCGGTGGCGTCCACCGTTACGTCCAGTTTCTCAAGCAACCTCTCCGGCCCCAACATCGCGCGCAATTGTCCCGGAACCACGGGCATCAGCTTGCGAACCGTATCCTTGCCAACCGCCGACATGGTGTTGCGAGCCGTGGCTGGGTCGGCGTCAAGGAGCAGGTCAAAGAACAGTCGCAGGTCCTGCTCATGCTCAAAACCGGCGTCATCCAGAAAACCCTCCAACGCTCGTGCTCCGCTTTCCGGCGACTCCCGGCCCTCGGCCAGGACGCGGTCTACCTCATCCGAGAAACGCCGGAGCCGCTCAACGAAGCTGGCCGTGGCTTGCAACGTCGGGACGTCTGGCAGGTCTGGGTCATTGGCGAACAGCTTCAGCAGCGTGGGGTTGTCCACGGCGGGCAGGAAGTTGACCAGGAAGGGCTGGGTAGAAATCCGGTCGGCCAGCATCAAGGCCCGGCTGGTGGGGTTGCCGTGCAGTGTGGACAGGAATTTCAGCGCGTCCGCAATGTCGCGGGCCCTGGTCAGCGTCAGAGAATCGAGGTGGGTCTGGTGAGTACGATAGAGGGACAGCTTGTCTTGTAGGTAGCCCCGCCAGAACTGGAAATCTTCCTCCAGTTGCGCGTCTCCCAGCAGCAGGTCGAACTGCTCCGCCAAGTCGGTTAGACGCTGCCGCTCCTCGATTTCCAGCGTCCGGGAAGCGGTGGTCAACAAACCTTCCGGCATCGCGTATGTTGATTCTGTGACGTATTCCCGCAGATCAAGGTGCTGGAATCCCAGAAATTCGTTGGCTACGGCCCGTTGGTCATGGGACAACGCGAGGTACCATCCAGCCGCTCGCTCCCAGGTATGGAATGGCCCATCCGAGAGGAAATACCCCCAATACTTGCGCAGGACGGGTGGAACCAGCCCCAGGTCGCCGCCGGTGGTGTATGGTAGGTCAGCCTCAAGACTGTGAAACAACGGTTCGGTGTTTTCGCTGGAAATCCCCGGTAGGTTGCGAAGCCGCTGCCGCAGCATTTCGTAGTCGTCCGGCGACTGGGCCATAAAGGCCAGAATGTCCCGGTGATAGGCGGCAAGGGCAGGAACGATGTCTTCTCCATCCTGACGCTGCCAGCCGAGTTCCGGCCGCCCGATTACCGGAAAGCCGCCCCAGTACGAGTGCATCAGTTCGTGCATGGTTGGCACCGGCTTGGCCTCGCCAACCCCGGCCCACTCGTCGAACCCGTAGCTACCGAAGAAGCCCGGCTCGCCCTTCATCTGCCGCAGGTCCAGGCTGCGGAGCAGGGCCTCGCCGGCCGGCGTAGGGCGGTAGAGCGCAATCACCGCAGCCAGGCGCTGCTTGGCCCAAGCCGAGATATACGGGTGGGGAGTAGAGCGAGGGAATGCTGGAGTAGGCACGGGCGTCGGCGGCAGTGGAGTCGGCGTTCGAGTTGACGCAGGCAGCGAAGCCGTCTCTGATGGCGTTACGGTGGGCGTACTGGACTGCGTAACCTCCGGCGGCTGGGTTGCGGAGATACGGACCTCAATGGAAGGTTCGGCATGAGGCCCCGGCGTAGCGGTTTCCCGCAGAATGTGGGCAGTCTGAGCCGGAGTCTCCTCGCCGCAAGCCGCCAGGGTTATCGCCAGAAGCATTGCCGCTACCGTAAAGGTGAAACATACAACCGACTTCAAGAGTGACGCCAATCCTCCTACAAGGTTCCAGCCAAACGTGCATCGGTCAATTGTCAACCGGCGCCAAATCGTATTGTAGCCTGTTCATATTGTGCCACCCGGCGGGGCGCGGCTATAATCCCGCTGTAATTTCGGCGCAACAGGAATTCGGCGACGCCGACGCGCCGTTTGAGGATGCGGATGGAATCTAACTATGACCTCGTCGTAATCGGTTCAGGACCCGGCGGATACGTCGCGGCAATAAGGGCCGGACAACTCGGATTGAAGGCCGCCATAATAGAAAGGGAAGCACTAGGCGGCACCTGCCTCAACTGGGGCTGCATCCCCACCAAGGCCCTGCTCAAGAATGCCGAGATCGTTTCCTACGTCCGGCGATCCGATGAATTCGGATTGAAGTTCGATGGCTTCCACGCCGACTACGAGGTCGCCATGTCCCGCAGCCGCCGCGTGGTGGACCGCAACACCCGGGGCGTGCGATTCCTGCTGCGGAAGAACAACGTCGAGCATATCGAAGGCACGGGACGTTTGGTCGCTCCCAACCGGGTTTCCGTGGAGCCGCAAGGCGCGGTCATAGAAGCGAAGAACGTCATCATCGCCACTGGCTCCCGGCCTCGCTCCATCCCTTCCCTGCCAGTAGATGGCAACCGAATCATCTCCAGCCGCGAGTCCATCATCCTCACGGACCTGCCCTCCTCCATGGTTATCATTGGCGGAGGCGCAATCGGCGTCGAGTTCGCCTACATATATGCCATGTACGGCGTAGACGTCACCATCGTCGAGCTCCTGCCCCGCCTGGTACCCAACGAAGACGAAGACATCAGCGCCCAACTGGAACGCTCCTTCAAGAGCCTGGGAATGAACATCCTCACCGGCGCCGGGGTTACCGGCGTGCAGACCCGGCCCGACGGTGTAACCGTGTCGGTGGAACAGGACGGAGAAACGCAGTCTATCGAGACGGGCATGGTGTTGGTGGCGGTGGGAGTCCAGCCCAATGTGGAAGATATGGGACTGGATGCAGCTGGCGTTGCCGTTGACCGCACAGGAATCGTCGTTGACGAGTTCCTTGCGACCAGCGCGCCGGGCGTCTACGCCATCGGCGACGTCACCGGCAAGATGCCTCTGGCCCACGTGGCTTCCGCCCAGGCCGTCACGGCCGTGGAGCACATCATGGGAATGGAACCCCAGCCTATGGACTACGTGAATATGCCCCGCACCACCTACTGCAACCCGCAGATTGCCAGCTTCGGCCTTACCGAAGCGCAGGCCCGGGAGCAGGGCTACGACGTCGGCGTAGGTGTCTTCAACGCCCTTGCCAACGGCAAAGCCCTGGCAATGGGAGAGACCGAAGGCATGGTCAAGCTGGTGGTGGATTCCCGGTACGGAGAACTTCTCGGCGGCCACATGATTGGGCCGGAAGTGACCGAGTTGCTGGGCGAACTGTCCATGACCCGTATGCTGGAAGGCACTACATTGGAGCTGGGCTGGACGGTGCATCCGCACCCATCCCTGTCCGAAATGCTCAAGGAGGCCGCCCTTTCGGCTCAGGGCCGGGCTGTTCATATGTAACGGGCTGGCTGGATGCTGTATTCTTGCCTGCTCTGTCAAAAGTCGTGACAGATTCCACCTATTTCTACGATATGCGTCAAATCGTTTGTATAGCTCATAGACGGGCGGTATACTTAGGCCGTTCCCGGAACTGATGAGATAAAACCGGAAAGTTCCGCCACCGCCAACGCGCAGGTGCGGCACGGATTGGAGGAGCGTTCAGATGGCATTGGGCAAGTACGATTTCGCGATGGGCATCGGCGGCGAGGCCGGCCAGGGTATTGCCACCCCCGGCGATATTTTCGCCCGCATCGTTGTCCGGCGCGGGCTGCATCTCAGCACCTACAACGCGTACCAATCCATCATTCGCGGTGGCCACATTTTCCTCACCCTTCGCATTTGCGACCAGGAAGTCTTCAGCCACGGCGACAAGCTGGACCTCCTGCTCTGCCTGAATCAGGACACCATGGACCGCCACCAGCGCCACATCGGACATGGCGGCCGGGTGCTGTTCAACAGCGACTCGGTCACGCCGGGCGAGTCCAGCGGCGGCGACCTCTGCGGAATCCCAGTTGGCGAGCTTACCCAGAGCCGCAACCGCCTCATACAGAACACAGTGATGATGGGATCGGTGGTTTCCCTGCTGGGCATAGACTTCAAGGTACTGCAAGACAGCTTGGAACTGCGTTTCGCCCGCCAGGGGCAGCAGGTCGTTGACCAGAATGTGGAGGTGGCTCGCGCCGGATTCGATTACGCACAGAGCAACTTCCAATCCTTCGACCTGCCTATGCCGGACGGCGGCAAACCTCTGGCGGTGTGGTCCGGCAACGAAGCCATCGCCATGGGCGGCGCCGCGGCGGGCGTGAAGTTCTACGCCGCCTACCCCATGAGTCCCGCCTCTGGCATCCTGCACTGGATGGCTTCAAACGCCCGCAACCTGGGCATCATGGTGCGCCAGGTGGAGGACGAAATCGGTGTCTCCAACATGGTCATCGGCGCGGCCCACACTGGCGCGCGCTCCATGTGTGCCACCTCCGGCGGGGGATTCGCCTTGATGACCGAGGCCGTCGGCGCAGCCGGAATGATGGAGATTCCGGTGGTCTACATAGACGTGCAGCGGGCCGGCCCCTCCACTGGCGTCCCCACCAAGACGGAGCAGGGCGACCTGTGGCAGGTCCTTGGAGCCAGCCAGGGCGACTACGAGCGTGTGGTGGTTGCTCCTCACGACGCGTTGGACGCCTTCAACACCATGCCGGAACTGTTCAACCTGACCGATAAGCTCCAGTGTCCCGGCATCCTGATTTCCGACCTGCTCATATCCGAGGGCCGGTACAGCGTTGACCCCGACGCCATTGATATGCACCCGGCCATAGACCGGGGTCAGCTCATCACCGAGCCGTCCCCTCCCAATGGCTACAAGCGCTACGCCAACACGGACACCGGCATTTCCCCGCGGGCCATCCCCGGCCTTGAGGGCCACGTCCACGTAGTCGCCACCGACGAACACGACGAAGACTCCACCCTCATAAGCGACGAGTTCACCAACCCCCACAAGCGCCGCATGATGGTGGAAAAGCGCGGACGCAAGATGCAGAACGCCCAGGCCCTTGTTGCTCCCCCTGAACTGGAAGGCCCCGAGGATGCGGACGTAACCCTGGTCGGCTGGGGCTCCACCCACGGCACCATCAAGGAAGCGATTGAATTGCTGGCTGATCGGGGCGTAACCGCCAACCAGTTGGCCGTCAAGTGGATCATCCCGTTCCATGGCGACCACATCAATAGCATCCTGACCGGCGCAAAGCGCGTGATCATAGTCGAGAACAGCTACTCCGGCCAGTTCGCCCGCTACCTGCGGAGCGAGACCGGATTTGCCGCTCACGGGCATATTCGCAAGTATGATGGCGAGCCGTTCATGCCCCACCACATCGCCGACGGCGTGATGGAACAGGTGGCGGAAAAGGTAAGCCGCTCTGTTCCATACCAAGAGATTATTGTCTAGGCCCTAGGCTGCTATTCCGGTGATCGGCCAGTCCGGAACCCTAACCGGCGGCGGAGTCCGCAAGTTTTGGCGAAA
>VXOI01000095.1:0-5020 GCA_009840175.1 Chloroflexota bacterium
CGAAGGCACTCATCACTCCTCCCTGTCGAAACAAGCGTTTTCTGGGACAGGCTCCTTTGGGAGGTGCGGTAATGAAGAAGCTCCCTACGTTATGGCTTCTGCCGACCCTGCTGCTGGCGCTGGTCGCCGTAGCGCTGCTGGCGACGCCGCCGGAACCTGCCGCAGCGCAGGGAACCCGCTTCGTCAGCAACGTCCGCCAGAACGACGGCGCATCCGTCGCATTGACCAACGAACACTTCGCCCAGAGGTTCCGCACCGGCAGCCACGCTGGCGGCTACACCCTCAACAGCGCCGACATCGAGTTCTCGCACCTCAACGACCACCCTGACTTTACGAGGTTGATGGTCCGTGTCCGCAGCGACAACGCATCCAATGAGCCGGGCGACCTCATCGGCGACCTGTCGGGACGCCCCATCTTCCGAACCACCACCAGCGATACGCTGTTCACGTTCCGGGCTTCCACGGGTCAGGGCATCCTGCTCAAGCACAATACCGACTACTGGCTGACACTGGAATGGACCGGCGGTGAGCTTGACGCAACCAGTGTCCGCACCACCGCGGCGGACGCCGAGGACAGCGGCGGCGCGACCGGCTGGAACATCGCCGACGATAGCTACTCCTTGAGCAGCGGTTCGTGGTCCTTGCGCTCCGGCAATGAGTCCCTCAAGATGCGCCTCAACGGACAGACGCTGCCCAGGAGCAACGGCGCGGTGCCCGTGCGGCCTGATTGGGACCTGGTTCCCGACGGGCTGGGCGCTGGCGCGCAATTCCGCCTGATGTTCATCACCTCCGGGCAGCGGGACGCAACCTCCACCACCATCGCCGACTACAACGCGTTCGTGCAGGGCGAGGCGGCCAAGGGCCACCTGGCCATCCAGCGCTACGCCCCGCAGTTCAAGGTCGTCGGTTCCACGTCATCGACGGACGCCCGCGACAACACCAACACCAATCCCAACTCGGACACGTCCAGCCACATCTACTGGCTGGACGGCGCCAAGCTGGCCGACAACCTCAACGACTTCTACGACGGCAGCTGGGACAGCTACGCGCGGAGGGACCAGAAGGGACGCGACAGCAACGCGCTGGACGCCGCCACCGGCAGCAACACCGACGGGACAAAGCATTCGTCCCTGCCCCTCGGCGCCACCAACGTCGGTCTTGGCATCCCGCTCCAGGGCAACAATCCGATAAGCGACGGCCAACAGAATAAAGGCACAAACGCGCGCTTCTACGCGATGTCGCCGCTGTTTGTGGTGAAGGAGCCGCTGCTGGTCAGCAACCTCGGCAAGGCCGACGGCGCCTCTCCCAGCCTGGCGAACGACCACGCCAACCGGTTCCAGACCGGCAACAGCGGCTACCACGTCGATAGCGTCGACGTCCAGTTCGCTCAGATGGGGGACGGCAACGCCTTCTCCAACAACGAGATCACGGTCGCCATTTACAGCAACAATAACAGCAACCTTCCGGGCACGCTTGTCGCTACCTTGACCAATCCCTCAGACCAGACCTTCAGCTCGAACCGCACACTCACGTTTAACGCGCCTGACGGCGGCGTCAAACTGGTTCGCAACACCAATTACTGGCTGGTCGTCGACGTCACCGGAACCCTTTCGGGCACGAACCAACTGCGCGCCACGACGGACAACCCTGAGGATCTCGCCCACGTCGAAGGCTGGAGCATCGATCACAACAGACGACACCGACCCTCCGGCGGCGGCAGTTGGAGCACGACCGGCAGCCAGTCGCTCAAGTTCGCCATCAACGGCCGCCCGAACTGGTCGTTGCCGCCGGAGACGCGTCCTGCGCCGAAGCCGCGCGTCGCGCCGCCGGGCCGCTTCAACCTCAACAGCCTCAACAACAGCAGCGCGCCGGGCTTCGTCTTCCGCGTCTGCCCCGACGGGTCTACTTGCGACCCCGACGCGCCCGACAGCAACACGACGTGGGTGGTAACGCGGAGCCCGCACCTGGTGCTGCGCGAGGGCGCGGATCCCGTGTCGTACCAGTTCAAGTTCCACTGGCCCAACCCGGACGGCGGCACTGTCCAGGTCACGCAGGATAAGGACATCTTCCGCACGGTCCTCAACTGGTTCGACAACGACCATGACCGGATCGGCTGCGTCAGCGCCAGCCCCAGCACCGCCAACGGCGATGCCATCAAGAGGTACAGTCTCACTCCCAAGACGCTGGGCGCCTACGAGAATCCGCCGTATAGCCACGCGACCCTCCAGGCGGGCATCGCCACCGGCGCCAACGTGCACAACGATCCCAACCGCGTCGCCGGAGCGCTGGTGTTCAGCGACATGCGGGGCGGCTGCCCATTCAGCCACTGGATGGCATTCCCGGCGAGTGAGCATAACCAGTGGAAGACGATTACCATGGCCGCCGGGCACGACCCCGACGCCTTTGACCACCACTTTGTCATCAAACACAACGTCAACCGCGGCGCTCTGGGCCGCATTGCAGGTACGAACGACGCTCCGGACATCAGGGTGAGCATCCTCGACGACGACGCGTGGGACCGGCACATCGAGGTGCAGCGTCTCGGCGGCGGCGCGTGGACGAGCATCTCCGAGGGCGGCCTGAGGAAGGCTCTGCAGGGCAGAACTTTGCTGAGAGGTCAAACCTACTCCCTCAATTTCCGCTTGACGGGCGGATTGCCGCCGGGAAGAACGCAGAATTATAAGGTTAGGACGCCTACCCCCGGAGTGGAGCTTGACTCCGCCACCGGCGGACAGGACAAGGGGAAAAAGGGTGTCGAGGTCCAATTTGCCAACAGAACCAACAATAACGGGCCGGAAATTTACCAACACACCATACAGATGTTAATCACGGGGCGCACCAAAAGCGGAGCGGAGGTGACTTTGTCTCATCGGGCCGGCCTGTTGTATGGGCGGACGGACTGGGACCTGCCGTCGGGCTGGGGCGCCAGTCCCAGCGAGGCGGTGACAACGCTCGGGACCGACGCATTTCGGAGTTTTTCCAGGGAAGACTTCAATCAAACGGTCAATGTCGGCAACCCCGTTAGCGGCACGGAGGCTCCGCCACCGGAAGTGCGCATCATCGCCTCCAACAGCGCCACGGAGGGCATTCCAATCGGCTTCCAGCTAATCGCTGACCCCGCGCCGCCCAGCGGCCAGACGCTGGACGTGAGCGTAACCGTCACCGCCACGGGCGACTACGGCGTCACCACCGGCGCGCGGACGGTGACCATCGGCAGCAGTGGCGTCGGCAACATCGACCTGCCCACCACTGACGACCAGGTGGACGAAGAGGACGGCACGGTGACGCTGACCATCAACGATGGCGCCGGTTACACCGTCGCCTCGCTGGGCGGGTCGATAACCGAGACGGTCTACGACGACGATGAGCCGGGGTCGCCGGCGACGGTGCTGCCGAACATCACCATTTCCGGGGGCAGCGGCATCACCGAGGGCGGCACGGCCAGCTTCACCATCGAGGCGAACCCGGCGGCGGACAGCCCGATAACCGTCAACATGGGCGTGAGCCAGAACGGTGACTGGGGCGCGACGGGCGCGACGACCGTGAGCGTAAGCGGGGCGTCAACCACCTACACCATCACCACCAGCGACGACCAGGTGGACGAGGCCGACGGCTCTGTGACGGCCACGGTGAAGTCGGGCGACGGGTACACCGTGGGTTCGGCGTCGTCGGCCACGGTGGCGGTGGTGGACGACGACGACCCGCCGCCGGATCCGGAGCCGCCGCTGGAGAAGTACGCCGACCTGATCAGCACGATCAAGAACGACTACATCCAGGACCACGACGACGACGATGCCCACCCCAGGTGGAAGCGGGTGCTGAAGGCCTTCGGCGAGCCCGACTACGTGGACTACCCCAAGGACGCCATGACCTCCCAGGAGGCGAGGCAGCTCTACGACGACAACGGCTGGGCGCGGTGGGAGCACATCGGCGACGCCCTGGAGTACAACGAGAACTACCAGCCCGCCGGAACCACTGACCCGGAGATCACCATCAGCGGCGGCAACGGCATCACCGAGGGCGGCACGGCCAGCTTCACCATCAGCGCAAACCCTGCCCCGGCCAGCGCCATTACCGTCAACGTCGGGGTCAGCCAGCAGGGCGACTTCGGCGCGACGGGCGCATCAACGGTCAGCGTCAGCGGGGCGTCAACCACCTACACCATCACGACCACCGGCGACGAGGTGGACGAGGCGGACGGGTCGGTGACGGCGACGGTGAAGACCGGCGACGGGTACACCGTGGGATCGGCTTCGTCGGCATCGGTGAACGTGGCAGACGATGATGTGCCGGAGATCACCATCAGCGGCGGCGCTGGCATCACCGAGGGCGGAACGGCCAGCTTCACCATCAGCGCCAGCCCGGCCCCGGCCAGCGCCATTACCGTGAACATTGGTGTGAGCGAGAACGGCAGTTGGGGCGCGACGGGGATGGCGACGGTAACCGTCAGCGGCGCGTCAACCACCTACACCATCACCACCGGCGACGACCAGGTGGACGAGGCCGACGGGTCGGTTACCGCCACCGTGCAGTCGGGCACCGGCTACACCGTCGGTTCTGCATCATCGGCCACGGTGAACGTCGCGGACGACGATGACCCGCCGCCGGATCCGGAGCCGCCGCTGGAGAAGTACGCGGACCTGATCAGCACGATCAAGAACGACTACATCCAGGATCACAACGACGACAACGCCCACCCCAGGTGGAAGCGGGTGCTGAAGGCCTTCGGGGAGGCGGACTACGTGGACTACCCCCGGCCGGCCATGACCTCGGAGCAAGCGCAAAAGCTGTACGACGACAACGGCTGGGCGCGGTGGGAGCATATCGGCGACGCCCTGGAGTACACCGAGGACTACCACGCCAACTGACGGTCAGCGCCACCATAGACAACGACTGGCGCCTCCCTCCGGGAGGACGCGGGAACCGGAAGAGGGGGGGCCCCCCACAAAAAAGCCGGCCCCCCCCAATTTTGGTGGAGTCGGGGGGCGCGGCGGCGGCAGGCGGGATAATTGTAAGCGGG
>VXOI01000095.1:5030-9482 GCA_009840175.1 Chloroflexota bacterium
CCCCCCCCCCCCCCCCCCCCACCACCCCCCCCCCCCCTCGCCCGGCCGCCCGCCCCGCCCCGCCCCCCCGCCGCGGCCCCCCCCCCCCCCCCCCCGCCCCCCCCCGCCATTTTGGTGTCCATGGCGGCGGCAGAGACGGCGAGCCGGATATAGTTCCTCAGGTTCCGAAACTCAGCCAGCGAAGAGGCTCAGCGGGAGGTCGCCGTCTCGCATGGGGTGGGCAACGCCGGCTTGGCTCCCGGCCTGGACTACTGCATCATCCCCTCGGGTGAGGAGCCGGATGATGACTTCCTCCTCGCCCCGGAAGGACCAGCCGCCCATTCCGGCCACGCTGTTCGTGGTGGAAACCGGGGAGGTGGCCGAGACCTACGCCAGCACAACCTCCCGGATGCCGGCCATAACACGGCCTGTCCTGGCGTCCAGTAGGGAGGTTCTGTCCGCTAGGGGAATACCGGGGCGGTCCTGGCGTCCCCTGTGGGAACCGGAACGTGCGCCGCTGGCGCTGCGGGAACTGGAAGCCTACCAGTGGGATACATTGCGCCGCCGGATGCATCGGCGGGAGACACGTTAGTCATGCTGACACGGCATTATCTGCCCGCTCTGTTGTCCGGGGACGCAAACTGTCACTCCGGGGCCGATGTCGGGGTTGGCCGGGAGGTCGCGATGTGTCAATTCCCCGGATTTCACGTAGGAAATGAGGTGTCCAGGCCCTTGACAAGTCAGGAATTGCATTCTTGTAATTGTGAGAAACGGCGCTAAAACAACGGGGGTGATTTTGACAAAGATGCAATCGCCTGACACGTCACCCATGACGATGTGAAAGACAAGGCGGTAAGGTCAAAGATGAGGTCCACCGGGTGGACAGGGGGAAGGAGGCGCGGGAGTTGGCGGTTTCGCCATCGACCCTGGAGCGCATGATCCGCAAGGGCGGAGGTGGATGGGACGAGAGTCAGTCGTCCCGCACCCGTCGGAGTTCGGCTTCCAGCTCCCGCACCCGGGCTTCGGCGGTGTCGGCGCGGACGCGCTCGGTCTCAAAGGAGGCGATGTGCAGTCCCGTGGCCGGGTCGTAGCAGCCCAACCGGCCTTCAGTCCAGCGCCAGTTCAGGTTCAATACCGCGCTGTACCCCTGCAAAACCCCACCGGGCAACTCGGCGATCTCGATGGGTTGATAGCGTCCGTTCACCAACCGGTCTCCAGCCAGCCGGGCGCCGTGATACTCCCCACTGGCGTCGAAGCGCCAGTACTCAGGTATCCCCAATCCCTGGTAGAACTTCCGCTTCTCCCCA
Organism: Chloroflexota bacterium; assembly: GCA_009840175.1. GTDB lineage: Bacteria > Chloroflexota > Dehalococcoidia > Lucifugimonadales > UBA3495 > VXOI01. Next base: position 6,317 of record VXOI01000095.1, read on the forward strand.
ACGTCGATGTGCCCCGTCCCCTCCGACGCTATCTCCAGCACCAGGTCCGGCGGCTTTCCCTGCTCCGCTACGACGTACCCGTTGGTCTCCCGGTAGGCCGCCACGTCCACGCCGAAGGCCACCAGCAGGTCGGGATAGCGCATATCGCCGCCCCGCCGGGCCGTGAGGTACTTCTCCCCGGACACGATGGTGGTTTCGGGATGGCCCAGGAACTGCTTCAGGTGATGGTGCAAGCCGGTTTCGCTGAGGTGCTCGGCGGAGGTCATGTCGTCGGGCTCGCGTTCGGGAGGGTCCGGCAGCCGGAAGCGGCCCTCGGGATTGGGGATCTTGGTGGCGTCGGAGGTGGTCATTTCTCACCTGACCGTCATTGGCGATGGCCCCTGGCTCACGTTCGGCACGGGACTTACACCCCGGTATTGTACACCACGCCGCAAATCCTGGCCTGCCCCAAGAACGTGAGGGCGGACCAACACGAGGGGGAAGGCGAGCTTCAAATTACTGACACTCGCCTACTGACGACAGCCGTTTCCGGCTGTTACGCTGAAGGCATTGTCTCTCTCTCGCCCGCGCATCCTGGACGCCCTGGCCCGGCTGCCCCTCATCGGCGATAGCGAGCTAGCCCTGGTCTTGGGCGAACCGTCGGCGAAGGTACGCCGCGCCCGGACCGCCCGGCTGAATGACGGCTAGACCCATATCACAGAACCCGCTCCAATACCACGCCTTGGAGGTCATCATGTGCGAGCAATTTCTCCTGGACAATGGAAAGTCAGCCCCCAGCCTCAGGAGGAATGCACTTGCAAACGAAGCATCCGGCCACGCCGGCGCCGACCAAGAAAATCAACCCGGACCAAACCAATCTCGACGGCGCCATCCAACAATACGTGCGGGTCCACCAGCGCAGGCACGGGCAGAGGAAGACCGCCGAGGCATTGAGCGTGTCCCGCCACACCCTGTGGCGCTACCTGGAGCGGGGCCAAGCCGGACGCGCCGTGCCCGCCGCCGTCCTAGACACCGTGGGCCGGAGCGTCGAGGACATCGAGGCGGCCACGCTGGAGATCATCATCGACCTGGAGGGGCTGCGGCCCGACCCGGCCCTGGGTCCCCTGCGCCGGAGCCTGGAGGACGCGCTGTTGCTGCTGTGCGCCGCGCCCCTGGCCACCGTGGACGAGCTGGCCCGCTTCGGGCGGCTTCCCGCGTCCACCCTGCGCGAACGGATGGACAGGCTGGCAGGACGCGGCCTGGTGGACACCGTGTCCCACCACCTGGGCGCGCTGGGGTCCCGCCCCCAGCGCCGCTACTTTCCCACGGATAAAGGCGTCACCGCCGCCGGCGCCGCCACCCAGGGCCGCCAGCACATGCTGACGGCCTACCCGCTGTCCCGGCAGTGGTTCCGGCTACTGGGGGAGCGGCTGGACGCCGTGGGGGTGCTGTACCGCGTGGCTGCCATGATCGCCGACGCCGACCCGAAGCAGGACGAGGTGCGGGTGGACCACCACCGCCACGGCCCCTACGATATGCTGGTGACGTTGTCCGGGAATCTCACCATCGGCATCATCCGCCAGGGACCGATGCTGCCCACGTCCAACCTGCGCTACCGCCTCCGGAGCATCGAGCACCTGCCCAGCAACCAGAGGCCCTTTCTCACCCTGGTAGTGACCCACGCCGACCAGGCCACCCGCCGGGCGATTCGCGCGCTGGGCGACCCGTCGGAGCGCCGCCGGACCTTCGTAGCCACCGAGGGCGAGCTGCTGGCCGGGGACCACGCCGGCGTGGTCTGGCAGCAGTGCGGCTATGGCCTGGGCCTGGACCCGCCGGTGGAAATCTCCCCCGAAACCAGCCTGGCGGCCATCCTGCCCTGGGCTGACGGCCTTCTGGAATCGTCCCACCACTCCCGGCGCGACAACTCCGGGCCCGACGCCGACAACCTCTACTCCGCCAAGGTCCAGGCCACCATGCCGGAACCCGCCCGGCAACTGGCGTCGTGTCTGGCAATCCAACTGACCAAGGCTGAGAAGGACGTGCTGGACCTGCTGGGCGGCTGGGCTCTGTGCAACCGGGAGCAACTGGCCGGGCTGATGGGCGGCGTCACCCTCCGCAGGGTCAACCAGGTGCTCCGTTCTCTCCGTGAACGCGAACTGGTGCAGGAGGACGATTCCCGGCTGATGCTGACCGACCGGGGATTGACGTGCCTGGCCCGCCGGGACCGGGCCGCCGTGGGCCTCACCCTGGACCGCTGGACGGCCCAGCCCGCCGTCTCCGATCCCTCGGTGTACGCCGGCACCGCCCTGCGCGCCCTGGCCTCCCAGACGCAACATCACTGCGGCGTAACCGACTTCGCCGCATCCCTGACCGCCGAGGTGTCCCGTTCCGATGACCACGACCTCTTCGACCTGCTGCCCACCCACCGTTCCAGCATCGGCTACCGCCGGAACCAGACCAACTACATGATCCATCCCGACGCCTCCTTCACCCTGGAGTACCGGGGCCAGTGGCATCCCTTCCTGCTGGAGTTCGAGCGGAGGGCCACCACGCCCAAGCGCATCCCCCGGCGCCTGGCGTCCTACCGCCGCTACTTCACCTCCGGCTGGGCGGAGCGGGACCACGGGGGCCGCACGCCCGGGGTGCTGTTCGTCTTCGAGACCCCCCAGAGCGAGACCGCCTTCCTGGACGTGGCCGACGGCATGGAGGGCCTGGACGTGATCACCGCCAACGCGGAGGCCCTGGGGGAGCACGGCATCCTGGGCGAGGCGTGGATACTGCCGCCGCCGCACTCCCTGGACCGGGCGCCGCTGGCCGGATTGTACTGATTCCCAAAATACAACTTTTCTGCGCCGGACCTTTCCTGTAGGGGGCCTTCCACAGCCACGAATGGACAATTTTGCAGCCACTCGCCGCCACCCTATCCCGTTACGCCCCCGCCACTGCAATATGTTGCAGAGCCGACACGCCAGGCTGTCATGGCAAAGACGCCAAAGGCCATCCACCAAGCAGGCCATTCAGGTACGAATGCCAGTCACAGCCGCCAGGACGCGGACATTGCCGAACCAGCCGTCAGGCCCGGACAGAGTGTCCAATAGGGGGCAGCGGAGCCGTTCCCTGGGTTTCCGCCAGTTCCCAAAAGAGCCTGTCCCAGAAAACGCTTGTTTCGACAGGGAGGAGTGATGAG
>VXOI01000207.1 GCA_009840175.1 Chloroflexota bacterium
TCTCGGCAGAGATTGAAGGGGCATAACCACCAAAAAATCCCACCCCCTTGCGGGGGTGGGTTAGAGCCCGCCCCCGCCAAGGCGGGGGGTGGGGGTGAAAAGGTAGTGCGGAGTCATCGTCTGGGTACATCCGAGAAATGCGCTGTTGGTTTTGAGATAGCCTCTTAGCCCGATTGAAATAGGACGTGTAATGTCTCTCCCCCTCTTGTGGCTTCTGCTGGCCGGAACTGCGGTCGTCATCCTGATAGCGTCCAATTTCCTGGCGAAGTCGGCCGACGTCATTGCCTTCAAGACCGGTCTGGGCCGCGCCTTCATCGGGGTCGTTCTCCTGGCCACGGCAACGTCGCTGCCGGAACTCGGCACCGGCGTCAGCACCATCGCATGGCGGGACGAGCCGGATTTGGCCGTGGGCGACGCCTTCGGCAGCAACTTGTTCAACCTGCTGATAATCGGCCTTCTCGATCTCTTCTGGCGCAACGGGCCTATCCTGTCCACCGTCAGCATCGCCACAGTTATAGTCGGCGCTTTGGGTATCGCGATCATCTCCCTCGCGGCCATCGCCATGCTGATTCACAGCTACACCGACGCCATGGCCTCCTGGACTCTTAGCCCGGTTTCCGTGTTGATATTGGGGGTGTTCCTGCTCGCCATGTATCTGATATACCGGTTCGAGCAGCGCCCCCGTAACGACGGCGACTATGGAGTGGCCGTTGCGTCAGAGGAAGAGGATGAAGAAGAGCAATACGCCGGCGACAGCCTGGTGCGGGCATTTGTGGTCTACCTCATTTCAGCGGCCTGCGTAATAGGAGCGGCAATAGCCCTTGGTTACGCCGGAGATGAAATCGCCCATGAAATGGGCTGGCAGGCCAGCTTCGTAGGCACTCAGTTCCTGGCCTTCAGCACGTCGCTGCCCGAGTTGGCCGCCTGCTTTGCCGCCATTCGCATCAACGCCCCTGAGCTGGCCATAACCGGCGTGCTGGGCAGCAACCTGTTCAACATGGGCTTCATCCTGTTTATGGATGACGTGGCCCTGGTAGGCGCCCCCCTGTGGCATCCGGACCACATCGCCTCCATTCACACCCTGACAGCGGTGATAGCAGTGCTGATGACCGGGGTGGTTCTGGTTTCGTTCGTCACTCGCGGGCGCGGGCGTCCCAACAAGTACTTCACCTTTGAGGGCCTGACCCTGATCGGGATGTACGCTGGGGCCAGCGTTCTGGTCTTCATGCTCGGGTAGCTGGGCCGGGAATACCCGGCCGGACAAGTGTAAAATAGAGATACGGTGTAGCCGCAAGTTGAGACGGCACTATGGTAACGACAGACCGCATACAAGAACTGTTCGCCGACGCCCGCGCAATGTACGACAGCGCGCTGGAGCGTTGGGCCGCCGGTGACATTCGTGACTCCGCGGAAAAGGCGTGGTGTGCCACCAAGCGCGCCACGGACGCCCTGATTCTGGCCCGCACAGGCGAGGAACCTGAAACCACGGGCATGACATCAACAAGCATACGTTTGTTGGGAGAGCACAACAGCGCAATCGAGAATCTGGTGGGCAGGTATTACACCAGAATCGGACACCTGCACGGCGAATGTTTCTATGACGGCAGATGCGCATCCCGTGATACGGAACGCCGCATCCGCGAGACTATAGACTACATCAGCGACGCCGAGGCCCTGGCATCCCTGGATGGAGGCCGATAGCCCTTTCTTTGCCCCGGTCTACCGGTCCACTAGGTGCCGCATCGCCTGTGGCGCGGCGACGGCGGCCCGCTCCGTCAGCTCCTCCCGCGTCAGGGTGACTATCGGGTGGTCAATAATGGCAAGCCCGTAGTCGGCGTCGCCGCGCAGCCGGGCCATGGCGCGGGCCTGGCTGACGAAGGGCCTGGTCGTCAGCACCGTCGAAGCCACTCCCAGCAGTTCCATCTCCATCGCGTCGTGCACACTGCACGACGTGCAGGAACCTCATTCCGCCGTGGCGTGAATCATCACGTCGCAGCGGCGGGCCAGGTCCTCCAGCGCGGAACGCTCAGCGGGCCACTGGTGCCCTCCCTTGTTGTACTCCACGGTCCCGGCCAGCGAGTAGCGTTCGCCGATGATGCCAGCCACCATTCGCAGCAGGTCCTCGGAGTGAGGCTTGTTGTTGGAAAGCAGCCCCAGCGTCTTACCGTCCAGGCTGGCCGGGCGAAGCGCCCGTGCCGCTGGCGACATATCCGCCGTGTCCCTGGGGTCGAGGGTGTAGATGCTTGTCATACTTGGCTGCCTCCTCCGGTGGGTACGGTTATTTCCCTGGTCACGGAACGGCTGCTCCCCCAGGACGTGATGAGGGCCATAAACTCCCCAGCGTCGCCGCCCGCCGGTACGACCGTTATCCGCTCAGGCCCGGCAACGCAGCCCATCAACTCTTCCCGGTCAGCATCCGGCGGCAGCTTGTCCATGCGCCGCCACTCGTCCCACTCGCCCGCAGGCCGCAGCGTCTTTTCGTGCAAGAACTCGGCCACCTGCGAGCGGCTCCAGCCAGAGGCCGCCACATAGGCCATCAACTCCTGGCTGATGGTCAGCACAACCTCCGACAGCCTCGGCCCGAACCCCAGCATCGCGTGCGCAGCGGCGGTGAGAAAACCTTCAGGGTCCCGGTCACCGTGGGTCTCCAGTTGCAGCGGAGCGTTGGCTGCCACCATCGTGACGGCGCTGGCGCCCGGGCGAAAACCCTTCGATTCGGCCAGCGAAGGCCAGGGACTCGTTTCCGAATCCTCGGCGAAGCAGAAGCTGTACTTTCCTGAGTGACCGTAGGTGCTCTTGTCCATTTCCTGGGAAACGGAGCCGTAGAAGTTGGCCTTGAGCAGATTGATGGAGCGTCCGATGGCGGCGTTGGCCCGGGTCCCGTTGCCGAAGGCGTTGACGCCGTGATTCATGCCGATGCGCGAGGCGTATGGCCCGCTGACCAGCACCAGGTTGGCGATCCCGTTGGTTGACGTGCTGCTGGCGTGGAAGTTGTAGGCCCGGTCGCAGACCGCGGACACTGCCGCGACCACCACCGGGAAATGCTCCGGCAGGCAGCCGGCCATCACCGCGCTGACCGCCACCTTCCCTGCCGGAAACCGCTTGTGCCGGATGCCCTCGGTTCCCAGGATGTCCTCCGGGGCCAGTCCGCAGTAGTCCAGCAGGGCCTGCACCCGTTCCGGCGTGGGCGGAACAACCGGTAGCCCGTCGGTCAGGCCCTCCCGGAAATAGTGTTCCAGGGCGCCTTCCCAGTTATCGAATTGCCACTGCTCAATCTGCATAGCGGCCCCACTTTAAGCCAAAATCGCCCGGCGACGCAACGCGCCTGCCATTCCCGGCAAGATTGCAAATCAGGTGGGTTGGTTCCCGTCATTCCGGCTTTCGCCGGAATCCAAAAATCTTGCCCACCCTGTTCATCCATGTAAATAAACTGTCTGATTGAGACCTAGACCGCCTCGCCCGCGTATCTCGCTATTTCTACGAACCCCTCTTCTTCATCCGACCAGGCAAACAACGCCGCCGCCTCCACCCGCGTTTCCGTTATACCCACCACAAGCTGCTGCACCGGATAGGCGGGGCCGTCCCCCCAGGGGCTGGTGGCGACTTCCCTATCCGTCGGCGAGAAGTAGGCCCCGCCGTTGGGATGGGAGTGAAAGATAACCTTGGCGGGCGTGTCGCTGTCCAGGCTGTGATTCAGGGCCAGCAGATCGCTGCCGGTGATAACGTATGCCGTTTCCGCGCCGCGCTCTGCCTGAGTGGGATGAGTGCCCGAATCCTGGGCGTTTTCGCAGCTCCGAACGGCGTTGACCACCGGGCCGGCCGCGGGGCCGGCCAGCCAGCCGCAGCACTCGAAGGGGAAAGCCCTGCGCGCTTCCCGGTAAACCTCCGCCAGAACCTCGGCAGGTATGTTCAAGGGTGCTGGTGCATTGGCCATGGAAGGACTCCTTTCAGGCGGTGTCGGTCAAGTCCCCTCTCCCTCCGGGAGAGGGTCAGGGTGAGGGCGTCCCCTTGCCCTGACCCTCCGCATACTCGTACACGGCCGCTTCCTGCTCCGGCGTCTGAATCGAGCCGGGCCGCAGACGGCGCACTTCATCAACGGCGTCGCCAGGCCAAGCGCCCTTGCTCACCAGGTAGCAGGCCAGCACCGTCCCCGTCCGCCCGATACCCGCATAGCACGACACCGCCACCGGACGGCCCGCGCCGGTCTGCTCTTTGATGAACTCCAGCATCCGGTCAATCTGTTCCTGGGTCGGTGGCGTGAAGTCCGGCACCGGCTCGAACATATCCACGATGTCCACCATACCGCCGCCGTCCGCCGGGATGGTGCGCTCCTCCATGCGAATCATAGCGCGGACACCCTGCTGGTGCAGGTAGAACAGGTCACGCATCCCGGCCGGCCCTTGCGAGCCGCCGAGTTCGTTGTCCAGCACCCAACTGAAGTTCATATACCGCATAAGTCAGAGAACCTTCCTCGATTATCCCCTCTCCCTTGAGGGAGAGGGTTAGGGTGAAAACCGCGGTAAGTGTAGCCGTTGTCCCTGTCCAAATGTACCCCTCTCAGCGCGAAAGCCGCCAAGTCGGGTATAGTATAGGGTATATCAAGCAATCATCGGAGTTGTTTTGGAATACGCCAACATCAAGCTGACGAAAGAAGAAGGCATTGCCACCATCCGCCTGAACCGCCCCGACGCCATGAACGCGCTGGGCCGCGAGCTGTGCGACGATCTGTCGTCAGCTCTCACTGACGTCGCTGGCGACGAATCGGTCAAGGCTATGGTGCTGCGAGGCGAGGGTCGGTGCTTCTGCGCCGGGGCCGACCTCAAGTATTTCCAGGATGCCTTCCAGAGCCCGGAGTCCCTGCGCCACTACCTGCGCGACATCAACGAAGTCATCTTCCAAGTAGAAGATATGCCCATCCCGGTGATAGCCGTGGTCCACGGCTTCGCCCTCGCCGGCGGCCTTGAGCTGATGATGGCCTGCGACATGGCCCTGGTGGCTGAGGACGCCCGCATCGGCGACCAGCACGTCAACTTCGGACTCATGCCCGGCGGCGGCTCCACCATCCGTCTGCCCCGTCTCGTAGGCCCCCAGCGGGCGATGGAGCTGCTGACCACCGGACGCTGGCTCAGCGGCCCGGAGGCCGTCGAGTGGGGCCTCGCCCTGCGGTCCGCCCCCCTGGAAGAACTGGATGAGGAACTGGAGAAGCTGGTGGCTCCCCTGCGCAGCAAGAGCCGCCCCGGCCTCGGCTGGATCAAGCAGGTCACCCACCAGGGCCGCGATCTGACCGTCCGCGACGGCTCGGCCGTCGAGCAGATGGCCTTCGCCCAGTACGTAGCCACCTCCGGCCACCCCGCTGAGGGCGTCCAGGCCTTCGTAGAGAAGCGGACGCCGCAGTTCTAGCGAAGTCCCTACAAACCGTCATTCCCATCGCGCCCCGTCATTCCAGTCGCACACCCGTCATTCCCGCGAAAGCGGGGATCCAAACCCCGGTTATCCGTTGAAACAACTCTACGATGGGGTCAAAAACACAGGAGGAACAATAGACAAGTTTTGAAGATACGCGAAATGCTCCAAGAGGGGCGCACCATATCATTCGAGTTTTTCCCGCCGCGCAACGCCGACGGCATCCCCGGTGTACTGGACACGGTGAACGAGCTGACCTCCTACTGCCCCGACTTTATATCGGTCACCTACGGCGCGGGCGGCTCCACCCGCCACTTCACCGAGCAGATTACGATTGAAGCCAAGCAGTCGGCAGGCGTCGAGGTAATGGCTCACCTCACCTGCGTCGGCCAGACCGTCGATGAATTGGACACCGTGCTGCAACGGCTGGATGATGCGGGCATCGAGAACGTCATCGCCCTGCGCGGCGACCCCCCGCGAGGCGAGGAATACTTCACCGCCACCGAGGGCGGCTTCAGCCACGCCTCCGACCTGGTCACCCACATCCACGCCAACTACGAATTCGGCATCGCCGCCGCCTGCTACCCGGAGGGCCACACCGAGGCCGAGAGCCTGGAGCGCGACCTACAGTATGCCAAGCTCAAGGTAGACAAAGGGGCCGACTTCCTCATCACACAGCTCTTTTTCGATAATGCCGACTACTTCGCCTTCGCCGACCGAGCTGTGGCATCAGGCATAGACGTGCCGGTCATACCGGGAATCCTGCCAGTGCTCAGCGCGCCGCAGATTCGCCGCTTCACCGCCCTCTGCGGCTCCAAGATTCCGACCGACTTGGACGCCGAGCTGGACCGGCTGGCCGACGACGACGCCGTCCGCGATCTGGGCGTCGAGTACGCGGCGCGACAGGTGGAAGAATTGTGGGCCGCTGGCGTCCCCGGCGTCCACTTCTACGTCCTCAACCGCAGCTACTCCGTCTCCAAAATACTCGACCACCTCGCCATCCCCGGCCACATCCCTGACTAGAAAATCCCCTCTCCTCAGGGCGAGGGTTCCCACAAGTTCCCTCTCCCTCTGGGAGAGGGTTAGAGTGAGGGCGCAACTCCCATGCTGTCCACCGGCGTAGACATAATCGAGATTAGCCGGATAGCCCGCACGCTGGAGCGTTACGGCGACCGCTTCCTGCGCCGCATCTACACCCCCGGCGAGTTGGAATACTGTCGCGGACGCCCGTCCAAGCTGGCATCCCGCTTCGCTGCCAAGGAAGCCACCATGAAGGCCCTCGGCACCGGCGTCCGGGGTGTCGGCTGGAAGGACATCGAAGTCACCCGGGCCCCGAGCGGCGCGCCCGGCATCCTGCTCCACGGGCGTGCCAAAGCCCGCGCCGAGCGTCTCGGCGTCCTCGAAATCTCCGTCAGCATGTCCGACTCCCAGGACAACGCCGTAGCCTTCGTGGTAACCCGCCGCGAAGATACAGGCTGACCCGTTGGGATAATCGAGTATAATGAGAGAGTCGCAGCCCCAATTCCCGGAAGCTCTGGTAAACCGCGGCGTCGGATGGCAGGCAGCCGGATTCACCCTCACCGGCATCGCCTGTTTGCTAATCCTGAAGTCATTCGAAGGAAGCGATTTCTGGCTGTACCAATGGTTCGAGAAAGCGACCATAGGCCTGTACTGGTCTTTCATAGTTCCTCTGGCATTCCTGTTCGACTGGGTGAGAAAAATGTTTGAGAGCGCTAAGGCCATCCGAGAGGCTAAGAAGGCAGAGATAGCAGAAAGGGCTCGCAGAAAAGCGCGGCAAGAAGAGAGAGAACGTATACAAGAAGAGCTGGAGCAACGCGGCGTCACGCTATCCCCGGAAGTAGTCGAGGCTGTTTTCAAAAACCCGCCGAATAACCCTTCCTGACCACCGCCGTGAAAGTCGTAACCGCCGCCCAGATGGCCGCCATCGAGCAGGCTGCCGACCGCTCCGGCGTCACCCTTGACACGCTCATGGAGAACGCCGGCCTCGCCGTGGCCCAGGCTGCCCGCGACGACCTCGGCGGCGTGGCTGGCGCCCGCGTCGTCATTCTCGTCGGCCCCGGCAACAACGGCGCTGACGGTCTCGTCGTAGCCCGACACCTCCGCCGCTGGGGCGCGGAAGTCGCCTGCTGCCTCCTCACCCGTCGCCCCGAACACGACCCCAAGCTCGACCTCGCCCGCGAGTACGGCGTCCAAATCCTCGTATCCCCCGATGGCGACACCCTCCAACGCCTCCTGCGCCGCTCCCGTATGGTGATAGACGCTATCCTCGGTACTGGCCGCTCTCGCCCCCTAGACGGTCCGGTTCGCGACGCCATGCTCACCCTGCAGCGCATCCGTCCCCAGCCGGGTCACCCTGAGCTTGTCGAAGGGCCACCGCTCCTCCTGGCCCTCGACCTGCCCACCGGCCTTAACCCCGACACCGGCAAGACAGACCCGGCCTGCCCCCGCTTCGACACCACCCTCGCCCTCGGCTACCCTAAGATCGGCCTGCTCCGCTTCCCCGGCGTCGAACACGCGGGCCGCCTGCGAGTGCTGGACATAGGCATTCCCCCCGGCCTGCCCGAAGAGCAATCCATAGATGTGGAAATGCTGACGTCCCAATGGGTGGCGTCCCAACTCCCGCCGCGTAATCTCGATTCTCACAAGGGCACCTACGGTCACGCCCTCGTCGTCGCTGGCTCCCGACACTACGTTGGCGCGGCGTGGCTGGCATCCCAGGCGTCGGTGCGCACCGGCGCGGGTCTCACCACCCTTGCCAGCCCTGAGAGCGTCTACCCCATCGCCGCCGCCAAGGGTGTCGAGGCGATCCACCTCCCGCTGCCCGAGGACGACTCCGGGCGCATCGCTCCGTCCGCCGTCTCTGTCATCCGTCAGTCCGAGCGCAGGTTTACCGCCGTCCTGTCTGGCTGTGGCATGGGTTGGTCTGAAGGCGCCACTGAGTTTCTGCGGTTGTTGCTGCGCGAGACTCAGGATAAGCTCGCCGGGCTGCCCCTTCTCATTGACGCCGATGGACTGAACAACCTCTCTGCCATCGAAAACTGGCCCTCACAGGTCAACGGCCCGTTGGTGCTCACGCCACACCCCGGCGAAATGTCCACCCTCACCGGACTGCCTGTCGCCGAAATCCAGGCTGACCGCGAGGGAGTAGCCCGCGAGTGGGCCGGGCGATGGGGCGCAACCTTCGTCCTCAAGGGCGCTCACACCGTTATCGCCAGCCCCGGCGAGCCGGTCCGCATCGCCCCTTTCGCCAACCCCGGCCTCGCCACCGGCGGCACCGGCGACGTCCTCAGCGGCGTCATAGTCTCCTTGCTGGCCCAGGGCCTCCCGCCGTCCGTTGCCGCCGCCGCAGGCGTATACCTCCACGCCGCCGCCGGACAGAGCGTCACCGACCGCATCGGTCAAACCGGCCTAGCCGCCTCCGACCTCCTCGACTCCCTGCCCCCAACCATAGCCGCCCTCCACCGCGCCACTCCAGACTCAGCACATCTACCATCCTGATAATCCTCCAATCCTGAAAATCCTGATTCAGACAATCCCGCAGCCCGAACACCCCCAATCCTGCCCATCCCTTAGTCCCCGAAATCACAGTTCAGACAACCCCGTGCTAAACTGTACTTATGTCCTTCCAGGAACTCATAGAAATCATCGCCGACCCCAGCGCGGTGCTGACCGACGCCCCCTTTCACGAGGCGTCCGACCCATCGCCCGGCGAGTTGGCCGAGTTCGTCCAGGTCTGTGACACCCTGAACGAAGACCGTCGCTGCGAAGTCCTGGCGGTCATGGTCGAGCAGGCCGAAGACAACCTGGAGCTGGACTTCACCGCCATCTTCCGCCAGAGCCTCAAGGACGACGACGACCGGGTGGTCCAGTTGGGTGTGGAAGGTCTCTGGGAGCTGGAAGACCGCTGGCTCGTTGTAGAACTGGTTGGGCTGCTGCGCTCGGAGCGCGGTCCGCAGGTACGCTCCACCGCTGCGGTAGCCTTGGGAAGGTTCCCCGTGCTGGCCCAGGAAGGCAAGTTGCGCGTCCAGGACGGCGAGCTGGTCTACCGCGTCCTTATGGACTTCCTCGAAGACGACATCGAAGACCTGGAAGTGCGCCGTCGCTGTCTCGAAGCCGTCGCGCCCTTCAACACCGAGGAAGTCCAGGACTACATCCGCTGGGCCTACGACGGTGACGAGGAAGACCTGCGCTCCAGTTCCATCTACGCCATGGGCCGCACGGGCGAGGCCGAGTGGCTGCCCACGTTGCTGGAAGAGTTGGAAAACTACGACCCGGCCGTGCGCTACGAAGCCGCCAATGCCTGCGGTGAGCTGGGCATGGAAGACGCCTCCCTGCCCCTGGCCGAACTGCTCCGGCAGGACGACGACTCGGAAGTGAGAATGGCCTGCATCGCCTCTCTCGGCAAGATAGGCGGCGCAATCGCCCGCCGCGCCCTCATTGACTGCATGCGCGACGGTGACTCCGCCATGTCCGACGCCGCCCACAACGAGCTCGAAAACCTCGAATTCCTCGACGACCCCATGCGCCTCTACCCTGGGTAACGCAATTCACCCGCTGCCCGCGGCCCTATCTCCTCTCCCTTGAGGGAGAGGGCTAGGGTAAGGGTGAAAACGCAGGGAGACAACCATGCCCCCGCTCACCGAATCCCAAGCCCGCTTCCTGGCAAACGCCCGCGTCGCCCGTCTCGCCACCGCCGACGCCGACGGACGCCCCCACGTCATCCCGGTTTGCTTCATCCACGCCGACTTGGGCTATGGCGGCGACGCCATCTACATCGTCCTCGACCGGAAACCCAAAACCACCGAACTCACCCGCCTCCGTCGTGTCCGCAACATCCTTGCCAACCCCCAGGCATCCCTTGTCGTGGACCATTACGACGAAGACTGGCAGACCCTTCGCTACATCCTTGTATCCTGCCGAGCCGGACTGCTCAACGGCGACGAACCCGAAGCCGCCCTCGCCGTAACCCTCCTCCGCGAAAAATACCCCCAGTACCGCCAGATGGCCTTGGACGGCAACCCGGTCATCAAGCTCACCCCGCAGCGCTACACCGCCTGGAGCTTCCGCGGGGAGTAGGAACACCCTAGGAACGCTCTCTCCATCCAGCTTGACACCCCAATACCCGCTCCCTAGACTGGCATCCGACATAATGACGGGCAATGGGAGAGGCAGACAGATGGATGGAGTTACCGCAATCGCCAACATACTGCGGATGGAGGGCGTGGAGTTCGTCGCCTGCGTGCCTTACCAGCCATTGCTGGAGGCCGCCGCCATCGCCGGAATCCGTCCGATGATCTTCCGCCAGGAGGTCACCGGCATCCACATGGTGGACGGCTACTCCCGCGCCACCAACGGACAGAAGATTGGCGTCTTTATGATGCAGAACGGCCCCGGCGCAGAAAACGGCTTCGGCGGCGTCGCCCAGGCCTATTCCGAGTCTGTTCCCATCCTGCTGCTGCCCGCTGGCATGGCCCGCGACAAGCGCGGAGTGCATCCCAACTTCTACCCCACCCGCAGCTACGAGACTATCACCAAGTGGGCCGATGAATTCAACATGGTCGAGCGCATCCCGTCCATGATGCGCCGCGCCTTCACCAAGCTCCGCACCGGTCGCCCCGGCCCCGTCCTGCTGGAAATCCCGGCCGACGTGGCCACCGCCGAACTGCCCGAGGAGCTGTTCGACTACGAGCCGCCTCGCCCCGTCAAGCAGCAGGCCGACCCCTCTGATGTGAGCCGCGCCGCCGCCGCGCTCCTCGCCGCCGAGCGCCCGGTCATCCAGGCCGGTCAGGGCGTGCTGTACGCCGAGGCCACCGACGAGCTGGTCGAGCTGGCCGAGTTCCTCCAGGCCCCGGTGATGACCACCCTGCCCGGCAAGAGTGCCTTCCCTGAAAACCATCCGCTGGCTATCGGAGCAGGCGGCCCCAGCACCACCGCCATGGTCAACAAGTACCTCCACGGCGCAGACACCGTCTTCGGCGTGGGCGCAAGCCTGACCAAGAGCTTCTTCGCCGTCCCTATCGAAGACAACAAGATCTTCATCCACCTCACCAACGACGAGGACGCCATTGGCCGCGAATACAAGTGCCACTACCCCATGCTCGGAGACGCCAAGCTGGTGCTGCGCCAGTTGCTCGACGCGCTGAAAGATCTCGCTGGCGCTCCCCGTCCCGTCAATCGCGCACTCCACGCCGACATCCGTTCGGTCAAGGAGGCGTGGCTCGCACAGTGGATGCCCCGGCTCACATCCAACGAGAAGCCGATGAACCCCTACCGCGTGGTCTGGGACCTAATGCACACCGTGGATCTCGACAACACCATCGTAACCCACGAGTCCGGCAGCGCCCGCGAGTATATGTCGCCATTCTGGGAAGCCCGCCAGCCCCGCAGCTTCATCGGCTGGGGCAAGTCCACCCAGCTCGGCTACAGCCTCGGGTTGGCTATGGGGGCGAAGCTGGCCTTCCCCGACAAGCAGGTCATCAACGTCATGGGCGACATGGCCTTCAGCACCGTCGGCCTCGACATTGAGACCGCCGTCCGTTGCGACATTCCCATCCTCACCGTCGTCAACAACAACTCCTACATGTCCATCTACGACGACAGCCGCTTCCCCACCGCTATCCAGAAATACCAGGTCAAGAGCTTGGGGGGCCAGTTCGCCGAGGTCGCAGCTGCCATGGGCGCCTATGCCGAGAAAATCACCGAGCCCGAAGAAATCGTCCCCGCCATAAACCGCGCCATAGCCGCCAACGCCGCCGGAGAGCCCGCCGTCCTGGAGTTCATAACCCGCGACGAGGGCAACTTCTCCAAGTTCTAACCCCGGCCACTGGCCATCGGCATAGGCAGTCTGCTCATCCTGAGCTTGTCGAAGGATGAACGGACTGCCCCGTTCCCAATTTCCTGACACTTGCCCCTTGCGCCATCCACCGCCCCTCCGCTGAAATACATTCAGCACCATAACAACAGGGAGAGGCGGCATGGCAACGACTACGGAAGGCAAGGAACACCGGAACGGCGCAGGCCCCACAGTCCGCGAGATGCCCACGGAGGAGCGCCCCCGCGAGCGTCTCGCCGCCTACGGCCCGCGCCACCTGAGCAACACCGAGCTCATCGCCATCCTGCTCCGGACCGGCTCGGCGGGCGAGAACGTCATATCCCAGTCGTCACGCCTGCTCTCCCGCTTCGACGGCCTTCGCGGTCTGGGCAAGGCCACCTACGCCGAACTCTGCGCCGAGAAGGGTCTCAGCGAAGCCAAGACCTGCCAGGTATTGGCTGCCTTGGAGCTGGGCCGCCGCTTCGTATCCCTATCTCCGGAGGAGCGGGCGGTCATCAACTGCCCTGAAGACGTCGTCAACCTCCTCTCCGCGGAGATGTCCACCCTGGAACAGGAACACCTCCGAGTCCTGCTGCTCAACACCCGGAATGAGGTTATGGGCGTTGAGGAAATCTACATCGGCAACGTCAACAGCTCCGTCGTTCGCCCGGCCGAGGTCTTCCGACCCGGCATCCGCGCCAACGCTACCTCCCTCATCGTCGTCCACAACCACCCATCCGGCGACCCCACCCCCAGCAGCGCCGACGTATCCATCACCCGCGACTTGGTGGAGGCCGGCAAGCTCCTGGGCATGGAACTGCTCGACCACCTGGTCATCGGCAGTTCAAACCGCTACATCAGCATGAAAGAGGCAAGGCTGGGGTTCGCATGACCCCGGGAATAGCGTCCGCAGGATTGTGCTAACATTCAGGAGGGTTATATGCCGTCGGCAACCCGTGTGCTTGCCTTTCTGCTGGTTTTCACAGCGCTTTTCCTGTTTGCGCTGATACTGGCAATGGCGATCGAATTCTCAGATGAGAAATGGATCGAAAGATTCGTAAGAATAGGAGAGGGGCTGGGAAGATTAACTCTGGTCGCCATTGCAATTGCATTTATATTGGTTGAAGGGGTGCCTATGTTAGCTGAGTGGGCAAGAAAACAGTGGCAAAAGGAAGAACGGGAGAAGGGCAGAGTTGAAGGCCGTGCGGAAGGTCATACGGAGGGGCGCACCTTGGAGCGCGAGGCTTGGCAGAATTGGTACAGGGAACTGGAGGCGTGGGAGCGTCGAAAGGCGGCGGCAGAGAGAGAAGGCGAAACTTTCGATGAGCCGCGTCCGGCTCCGCCTGGAGAAGACTAGGCGAGCTTAACTTGCGGGCTAGACGAAACAGGCGGTGCAACAAGCACCGCCTTCAGGTTTCTTTCTATGATACTACTTGCTACCCCGCCTGCTGCGCCAGCCACCTCTCATTGGCCTCGGCGAAGGCTCGCATCGCCCCCTCCACGCTGTACGGTGCTTCCGGGGACGACTCGTCGGCCCACTCGCTGCGGGGCTGCGCAAAGAAGTCCCCGCCGTAGATGTGTATGGCCCCGGTATACATCCGCCGTGGGTTATGAACCGCGTGGATGGCGTCGCGGCCCAGGTTAATGGCATCCTGCGATTGCAGTTCGCGGAACCCGGCCCGCTCCAGCCCGTCGCCGTCGCGGTTGCGGCGGTAGAAGGTGTTGTCCTCCTGCCCGCCATACAGGCCGATAACCGCCCATAGCTGGTGGTCATGCGGATATATCGCCATACCCGGCGGCCAGATGACATTGATGATGGTCAGTTCGTCTGAACGATGCAGTGTCTGGATACCGCCGTCTTCCGGCGTCCCCAGCGCCGCTTCAATCTCACCCGGCTTGGCTATGGCGCTGTTCAACAACTCCTTCACCGCCAGCTCCGGCGTGTGTTCCTGCAACGCCCCGCAACAGGCGGCGACAAATTCGTCAACCTCAAACATAAGTGCGCTCCGTGTTTCTGGTATTCTCAGCCTATCACATCCGCTAGCCGCTCCAGTTGGTCCATTTCTGACACGCTGGGCAGGAAGACCACCTCGTCCATGCCGATGCTTTCCATGTCCCGGATGGTGTCCTTGACGGCTTCGGGGGTGGAGATGGCGTTCCGGGCCATCTGTTCCGCCGCATCGCCCAGGAAGGAGTAGTAGTGGCGGATGTAGC
The DNA here is from genome assembly GCA_009840175.1 of Chloroflexota bacterium. Classification (GTDB taxonomy): domain Bacteria; phylum Chloroflexota; class Dehalococcoidia; order Lucifugimonadales; family UBA3495; genus VXOI01. Next base: position 14,450 of record VXOI01000207.1, read on the forward strand.
CGCCCACCTTGTCGGCGGCGTTGGGGCCGAGGGCGTAGGAAGCCACACCGGCCAGTCGGGGGCTGCCGGATCTGCCCGCTGCTTTCCACGACTCCTCCGCCACGACGTACAACTCCCGCACGGCTGCGGCGTTCCCTGCGGCAGCTATAAATCCGTCAGCATACCTTCCCACGCGCCGAACTGCCTGGGGCGTTCCGGCGCCAATCAGCACCTCCGGGCCACCTTGTTGCACTGGAGCCGGGCCCATCGGGCCAATGCCGTCCCCAACTTCGCCGCCGCTCCAGATGCGGCGCATGGTGGCGAGGGTCCTGTTCATCTGCCGTCCGCGCTGCTGGTATTCGGCGGGTGCGGCTTCATAATCGTCGGGCCTCCGTCCCACGCCTACCCCCAGCGTCAGCCGTCCACCTGAGATAGCGTCGAGGCTCGCCGCCTGCTTGGCCAGCACTCCCGGGTTCCGCAGCGGCGCCAGCAATACCCCGGTCAACAGACGCACCCGGCTGGTGGCTCCGGCGGCTGCGGACAGCAACACCAGAGGCTCATAATTGTCGTAGACCAGGCGGTCAATGGTTCCGACGCTGGAGAACGGCCCTTCGTCCGCCTTTCTGGCCCAATCCAGTATGAAGTCGCCCTTGGTGCCCGGGATGTTGCCGGGCAGTCCGATGCCAACTTTCATGTCCCAACTCCGGGTTTTGATTAACCACAGAGAACGCGGAGGGCACAGAGAAGATATAGGGAAACTCAATGGAATCTCTCTGTGTTCTCTGTGCGCTCTGTGGTTAAAAGTTATATGAAATCGAGCTTCTCGAAGTTGCCGCCGACGATGGACTGGGCGTCCAGTCCGAGCCACTTCTCGGCGATAGTGGTATAGACGCTGCGGAAGTCAACCTGGAAGTACAGGTCGCCGTCCAGCAGGTCTTCTTCCTTCAGCGAGGGGTAGACGCCGTGCATCCCGCCGGCCACCGCGTCGCCGATGACGAAGGCCGCGCCGCCGGAGCCGTGGTCGGTGCCGGAGCCGTTGTCCTTGACCCGCCTTCCGAACTCGGTGAACACCAGCATCAGCGTTTCTTGTGACGCATCATGCTCGCGCAGATCGGCGAAGAAGTCGTTGATGCCCTGCGAAAGTTCACTCAGCAGTTGCGTCTGCACCGGCATCTGGCCTGAGTGGGTGTCGTATCCTGCCTGGGCGGTGTAGAAGACGCGGGTGCCCAGCCCGGCGAGGTGAGTTTGGGCGATGCCCTTCAGTCCCTGGGCGATGGGTGTCGAGGCGTATTCGATGGTGGAGGAATAGCCCGCGGTGGCGGCCCTGAGAATGTCGGCCCCCTTGAGGGCGTCGGCGCCCGTGCGGCCCAGATAGTCGAGCGCCGGGCCGGTGCCGATGGCCGGGGCATACATCCGGGCGAAGACGTCCAGGGCCCGCGAGCGGCGTTCCTCGTCGGTGATGCCGGTGAGGAAGCCGTGGTTCTCCAGGGAGCCGACCGAGGCTACCGGCACGCCGGCCAGCGCCATGGCCCGGGGCAGCCCGCGCCCGAAGTTGACGCCGGTGAGCACGTTATCGGCCTGCGGGTCCAGATCGCGGATGACCCGGCCCAGCCAGCCCTCAGTGGCGACGCGCTCCGGCTCGCAGGTGTGCCAGATGTCCATGGCCCGGAAGTGGGAGCGGTTGGGGTTGGGGTAGCCGATGCCGTTGACTACCGCCACCCGCCCGTCGTCGTACAGCTCCTTCAGCGGCGCGAGCACAGGGTTGAAGCCGTAATGCCCGTCAATGTCCAGGACGTCCTCGGCCGCTACGCCGACGGTAGAACGGTTGTCGCGGTAGAGCGGATCGCCGTAAGGCACCACGGTGTTCATGTAATCGTTGCCCCCGGTCAACTGCACTACAATCAGGACCGGGTCGCGCTTTGTGCTGGTCATTGCCCCCTCCATCCCGGACATTGCTCTTTTTAATGCGTATCGCTGTCGCCCCAATTGTATTCGGTGAAGGCACAGGATTCAAACCGCCGCCGCAGACCAGGAAAACCACAAAACGAAAAAGCCCCGGAACGGTCCGGGGCCTGGTCGCTGGCTGGGAATGGCAGGAGCGGCAGGATTCGAACCCGCGACCACTGGTTTTGGAGACCAGCGCTCTGGCCAGACTGAGCTACGCTCCTGCGTATCATCATTATAGCCCAGCGACAAGGCGTTTTTCAATGTTACGTTTTCCGCAGGAGTCAGCAAATGTAGATTCCAGGCGAGGAGTCCAACTCGGCAGTCTGCCGTGCCCGTGCGCGACGGCAATTCTGCTTGACAACGATAGCTACGCAACCTAGAATCCCTGCAATTCGGCTTGGATGGGCCGGATTACTAATTTGTGTTGAGGCGCAATAGAATGGAATCTTTCCGAAATATCAGGCGCTTTATTTTCAATCCGTTATGGTTGCTAGGGATATTGGTAACGATTATCGTAGCGTGTGGAGGTGAAGACCCAACAGCCACCTCCGCCCCTGCCGCCGCCCCAGCGGCTACGACTGCCCCGGCGGCTACGGCTGCCCCGGCCCCCGGTGCCACGGCTATGCCCGCTGCCACTGAGGAAGCGGCGCCGACCCCCTTGGCTACCACCCGCGCCCCCGGCGCAAGGCCCCAGGTGCAGGCCACTCCGACGCCGGTTCCGACTGCGGCCCCGGCAGCCACTGCGGCTCCGGCCCCAGCGGCGACGGCCAAGATTACCAGGGTTATCATGGCGAACACGGTGCCTCTCAACGAAAGCAACCGCATCTGGGTTGGGCCTTGGTCCAATCTGGTGCAGAATGACCCTTACGGCGAGACTCTTATCGAGAATCACGAGATTACCTCCGAACCCATCCCGGCGCTGGCCAAGAGTTGGACGGTGTCTGCCGGGTTTGACACCTGGACCTTCGAGTTGGAAGAGGGCATTCCCTGGCACTACGGCTTCGGTGAATTCACCGCTGCTGACGTTGCTCATACGCATTACCTGGTGACGCGCGAAGATAGCAATAGCAACTTCAAGGCCACCTGGGATACCGCCACTACCGAAATTCACGACGACTACAGTATTTCCTTCAACTTCGACAAGCCCCAGTTGACCGGAGGGCGGCTTTTCTCCCGCCTCCAGGGCGACCTCGTAATCCAGAGCAAGGCCCAATGGGATGCGGCCGGCGGAGACGACTCGGCCTACGACGAAATGGCCGCCGGGACAGGTTCCTACCAGTTCGCGGGCCGCGATCTGGGCTCCAGCGTCTGGTACGAGAAGATAGACTACGATCACTGGGCTGGTGAAAACCCGGACTTCCAGGAACTGGAATGGGTTTGGTCTGCGGAACAGTTCACCCGCCTTTCCCTGCTCCTGGCGGGCGAGGTGCAAGGCTCCGACCTGTCCCGGGAAGTGCAGGTGGACGCCAAGGCGGCCGGGATGAAGGTCGTCTCTTCCAACAATGAGAACAACCAGTCCTACGGTTTCTTCGGAGGCACCTACCTCAGCACGATGGACAGCGACCTGAACCCGTATCCTGATGGCAAGAACCCGTATTACACCGGCGAAGAGCCTTGGCACAATCCGGTAGTACGGGAGGCTTTCAACATCGCCGTAGACCGTCAGGCCATCATTGACGAGGTATACTTCGGCAACGCCAGTTCGGTGTACGTGCCGGTCTATGCTCCCTTCACCGAAGGGTGGAGCGACCGCTGGGTGAGCGAGTTCGACGAAAAATACGGCTACGACCCTGACCGTGCCGTGGCACTGCTGGCCGAGGCTGGCTATGGCCCCGGCGACATCTCCATTGATATGATGTCGACGGTGATTCCGGGCAACCCGGAGATTCCGCAACTGATTCAGGTGCTCTCCACCATGTGGGAGGCGATAGGCGTCGACACCAACATCATTGAACTGGAACTGGGTACCTGGCTGGATACGGTCCGGGCCCATGACATCCACGAAACGTTTACCATTCTTCGGAACACACCCATCAGGACAACCCAGGAAGGTCTGAGGGTCTTCTGGGTGTCTGAGCCTGACGGGTTCCTCTTCGGTTGGGAAGACGACATCATCAACCAGAAGTACGACTGTCTAGAAAGGTCTCTGGACATTGACGAGCGGGAACAGTGCGCCCGGGATGCCGGCGACTATATGTTCGACGACTTCCTGACCCTGCCGCTTTTCCAGACTACTTTCGACATGACCATTGACCCCGAATTCATCTCAGAATGGGTGTATCCCGGCGTCGGCTCGGCCCACCCGACCCACGTCCACAACATCAAGGCTTGCCCGGTCGGCACGGATCGGTGCGACTAAAAGACCCCGGCGAAAGCAAGACCTGATTCCGACATTGGCGGGAACCGGAGCCTGTCCCCGGTTCCCGCCAAAGCTATAAAGAAGTTTTTCGATACCAAGAATGCAACGTTTCATTGCCATAAGGTTTGGCCAGGGTCTCATCGCCCTGATCGCCGTTACTATCATAGTATTCGGCTTGAGCCGGCTCACAGGCGACCCTACGACCACCATATTGGGGCTGGACGCTACAGCGGAAGACTACGAGCGGCTCCGTATCCGGTTGGGCCTAGACAAGCCCCTGGTAGTCCAATACGGTGTCTACATAGGGAATGTCCTTCAGGGCGACTTGGGAAACTCCATCAAATATCCTGAGTTGGGCGCCGGCGGCGCCGTAATAAACCGCCTTCCCAATACGCTCAAACTGGCCGGAGCCTCCCTGCTCCTGGCTACTCTGATTGGCGTACCGCTGGGAGTGTTGAGCTCGGTACGGCGAGATACCCCCTTCGATTCCTCAGCCAAAATCTTCGCTCTGCTGGGCCAGTCGGTGCCCAACTTCTGGTTGGGCCTGATGATGATGTGGATTTTTGCCGTGAAGCTCGGCTGGCTGCCCCCGGCCGGCACTGGGGGGTTCAAGAATTTCATCATGCCCACCATTACTCTGGGTTCCTTCCAGATAGCTGCCATCACCCGCCTAGTGCGTTCTTCGATGCTGGAAACGCTGGACAGCGAATACGTCAAGCTGGCCCGCATTAAAGGCGTTTCAGAGTCGAAGGTAATCTGGAAGCATTGCCTCAGAAATGCGTCTTTGACCCCGCTCACCTATTTCGGAGTCATCGCGGCCATAACTTTTACCGGCTCGCTCACCACCGAGGTGGTGTTCAACTGGCCCGGCACCGGCCTGCTGGCCTTCCAGGCCGTGTTGTCGCGCGACTTCGAGCTGATTCAGGCACTGGTGCTGGTCTTTTCGGGAATGTTTGTCCTGTCCAGCTTTGTGGTTGATGTACTCTACGCTTACCTGGACCCGCGCATCCGCTACGCCCAAGGCTAGGCGGAAATAGAGAAATGCCGAGCAATCACAACCATGGCCGTTGACCTGAGGCCCGCACCCGAAACTATGTCCGGCAAAGCGGCCCGGCTTGCCGTAAGAACCCTGCGCCGGCTTTGGCAGGCGCAGCGGGTGCCCAAGATTCCCCTGGAAAAGTTTGAGCAGATTATGTTTTTAACCGCCGTGTTAGCAGGGGTAATTGCGCGATAAGGGCCCCTGGACTCTCCGCAGGGAATCCGCGGACGCCTCGAACCTCCGGTATTCGCCGGTGGAACCTGGGACCATATCCTGGGGACCGATTTGACCGGGCGGGATATGTTTACCCGCATCATCTATGGCTCACGGGTATCTATCGTTATCGCTGGCATTGGCATCGCCATTGCCGGCACAATAGGCATAACCCTGGGCATTATCTCCGGGTACTACGGCGGTCTGATTGACGCCATAATCATGAGGCTCGTGGACATCTCGCTGTCCATCCCCCCGGTGCTGCTGGCTCTGACGCTGGCGACGGTGCTGGATCCCAGCTTCCGCACGGTGATCATCGTGGTTGGGGCATTGCTCTGGTCGATCTACTGCCGCCAGGTGCGGGGCGATACGCTATCGGTGCGCACTCAGGACTACATCGCGCGGGCAAGGGTGTCCGGGGCGTCGGACATCAGGATCATGGTTAAGCACATCCTGCCCAACATCATCAACACCGTCATCGTGCTGGCGACATTGCAGGTCGGTTTCGTCATCCTGCTGGAGGCGGGACTGTCGTTCCTGGGGGTTGGACTATCGCGCCCCACGCCGGCCTGGGGCCTGATGGTGGCCGACGGGCGCGAGGTCATCATCCGCGCCTGGTGGGTGGCGCTGTGGCCGGGGCTGGCGATTATGCTGACGGTGTTCGGCTTCAACCTGCTGGGCGACTGGCTGCGTGACCGGCTCGACCCGAGGCTGCGGCAGTTGTAGCTCTCTGTCAGCGGTTCATCCTCAACGATTCACCCTCACCCTGACCCTCTCCCTCAAGGGAGAGGGAATTTTTGTTGGCCCCTCTCGCTCAGGTTGGGGAGGGCTCTACCGCCTTCGCGCGGGGTCCTGCTCCTGGACGGGGTATTCGAAGTAGGCGGCGGTTATCAGGTGGTGGAGTTCGCCGCAGTACTCGTCGAATTCCCGGAGCAGGTCTTCCCGGTCTTCCCGGTCGGGCCATTCGTTGTTGATCAGCGAGGTCAGGCGTCCGCTGAGGCGGTGGACGGCGCGGTTGGAATGGCGGCGCGGGCCTCGCCCGACGGTCTCGATCTCCTCCGCCGCCAGGCCGATTGAGCGGGCAAGGGAGTCGGGCAGCAGAGGGTCGCTTACCAGCAGGTCCAGCACTTGTTCCGGCACTATCTCGGCACTGTATGCGCGGTTGTAGACTTCCAGGGCGTGGAAGGCGCGCAGCAACGAGACCCAGTCGGTTTCGTAAACTTCCTCGCTGGCGTTGCCGATGTCTATCTGGGACAACAGGAGTGCGGAAGCGCACTGCGCCCTTTCGATGTTGCGTCCCAACTGGAGGAAGTTCCATCCCTCGTCGTGGTACATGGTAGACTCGGCCAGACCGCCGAAGGTGTTGATTTCCGCTTCGGTATTGGCATAGAAGGCGCGGGGCTCCTCGCGCCATATCTCGGCCAAATCCCGCTGTTGCAAGCCCAGGTATGAGGTATTCAGGCAGGTCCAGACTTCGGGACTGATGCAGTGCCGCTGCTGGCGGGCATTTTCCCGGCCCAGGGCGAAGCAGCTCAACACCGAGCAAGGGTTGGAGCGCTCGAAGGTCAGGTCGTCGGCCAGGGCGAAAGAGTCGGCCAGGGCGAACTCTTCATCGCCGAACAACTCCACCCGTCCGCCGGGCGGTTCCCTGCGGACGCTGGCATATATGCGGTTCCACCCGAAGTGGATCTCCCGGACAGGACGGTCCACCAGCGCTTCCGATTGCAGCCGGAGCAGGCTGCACAGGTGTCCGGCCCGCTCCAGGTAGCGGCCCATCCAATAGAGGCTCTGTGCGCTGCGGGAAAGCATGGCTCGCTCCTGTTCAGGGATTCGCCCGGGGTGTGCGTGGCGCAGAGAGGCCCGGCCGTGGCCTCTACGAAGGCTCAGCGTCTTCCGGGTTGTCGTCCACCACCCACAGGTCCTTGCCGCCGCCTCCCTGGCTGGAGTTGACCACCAGGCTGCCCCGGCGCAGGGCAACGCGGCAGAAGGCGCCGGGGACGATGCGGGTGCGGCGTCCGGTGAGGACGAAGGGACGCAGGTCCACATGGCGCGGCTCGAAGGAGCCGTCTATGAGGCAGGGAGAACGGGAGAGGGCGAGGGTTGGCTGGGCCACGAATCCGGCCGGGTCGGCCCGCAGCCCCTTGGCGTACTCGTTGCGTTCTTCCTGCGTGGCGTGAGGGCCGATTATCATGCCGTAGCCTCCCGACTCCCCCACGCGCTTGACCACCAGGTCGGCCAGGTTGTCCAGCGTGTATTCCAGGTCTTCCGGGCGGCGGCAGAGATAGGTCTCCACATTCTGGAGCAACGGCTCTTCGCTCAGGTAATAGCGGATCATGTCCGGCACGTAGACGTATACGCTCTTGTCGTCGGCTACGCCGGTGCCGGGGGCGTTGGCCAGGGTCACGTTGCCCAACTGCGCGGCGTCTATCAGCCCCCGGACGCCCAGCAGCGAGTCGGGCCGGAACACCAGTGGGTCGAGGAAGTCGTCGTCAACGCGGCGGTAGACCACGTCCACCTGTTGCAGGCCGTCGGTGGTGCGCATATACACGTAGCCGTCGCGCACTACCAGGTCCTGGCCTTCCACCAGTTCGGCCCCGATTTCGCGGGCGAGGAACATGTGCTCATAGAAGGCGGAGTTGTAGACGCCGGGGGTGAGCAGGGCGATGACGGGGTTGCGCTTCCCGCCGGGGGCCAGTTCCTGAAGGGTGGTCTGAAGGGCCGCGCCGTAGCTCTCCACTTCCTGCACCCGCGAGCTGCGGTAGATGCGGGGGAGGGTGACTTTGGCCGCCTTCCTGTTGGCTATCATGTACGACACGCCGGAGGGAACGCGGAGGTTGTCTTCCAGCACGCGAAACCCGTCGTTGGTGCGGACGATGTCGGTGCCGCATACGGCGACCCAGGTGCCGTGGGGCGGCGAGAAGTCGCGCATTTCCACACGGTATTGAGGACACCCCCACACCATGTCTTCAGGGATGACGCCGTCGTCAATGATGCGGGCTTCGCCGTATACGTCTTCCAGGAAGTAGTTGAGGGCGCGTATTCTCTGGGTCAGCCCGGCTTCCAGTTCGCGCCAGTCGGAAGCGGAGACCACGCGAGGGATGGCATCAACCGGAATGATGCGCTCTTCGGCCTCCGAGTCGCCGTAGACGGTGAAGGAGATGCTTTCGCTGTAAAAAGTCCGGGTGACGCGCCCCTGTATGCTGGCCAGATCCTCGGCGGAGAGGCGGCTCAATGCCTCGTGAAGACGCCGGGCGTGCTCTCTGGGTTGGCCGTCCGGCAAAAACATCTCGTCATAGATGGACGGGTCTAGCTCGTAGCCGTCAAAGTCCACGATGCGCGCTCCCTTCGGCAAGCCCAGGGCAGGCGCTGCCCGGCCCGGAACTGTGCCATGTCTGCCGGGATGTCCACCTGCATTATACACCGCGCCCGTTGCCGTGCGGCTAATCTGCGTTGGCTGCCGCCGCGCCGTAACCCTCCCTGATTTCATCGGGAGGACTCTTGGGAATGACAATAATCATTTCGGTGTGACTTTCCACCTCCGATTCCACCCGGATCGTTCCTCCGTGCTGCCGGATGATGTCGCTGGTGATGGCAAGGCCCAGACCCGTGCCCTGATTGGCGGGCTTTGTGGTGAAGAACGGGTTGAAAATTTTTTCGGCTACTTCTTCTGGCATTCCGGTGCCGTTGTCCCGAATCCGTATCTCCACTTCCTCGCCCAGATCGCGGGTTTGGAGCCGCACGGTTGGCTGATAACCCTCGAAGCCGATGCCCTCCTCGGCCAGGGCGCGGCGCCTTTCGTCGGTAGCCTGGCAGGCGTTGCCGACGATGTTAAGGAAGGTTCGGCTCAGGTCCTGCGGTATTGCCTGAACCTGGCCGATGCTGTCGTCCAGGTCCTGCTCTATCGTTAGCTGGAACTCGGTGTCGGTGGCCCGCGCGCTGTGATAGGCCAGCATGGAGTGTTCCACCAGCAGCGTGTTGAGTTCTATCTCCTGCCAATTGTTGCCGCCGCGCCCCATGGCCAGCATGTCCTGGACTATGCGGTTGGCGCGTTCGCAGTTGTTCACGATGCGCCCCAGGTTGTCCGTGAGGTCGTTGGAGATTTCCGTGATATATCCAACGTCCGGGCTTTCACCGCCTTCCTCCAGCACCTCGCGCATCTCCACCAGCAGCTCTCCGGAAACTTCGGAGAAGTTCTTGACGAAGTTGAGGGGGTTGCGGATCTCGTGGGCCACGCCTGCGGTGACCTCACCGAGGGCGGCCAGCTTCTCTCGCATGACAATCTGGTCCTGCGCCTTTTGGAGATCGGTCAGCACTACTTCCAGTTCCTCGTTCTTACCTTCAAGCTCAGTATTCTTGCCGTCCAGTTCCGTCAAGACCGTTTCCAGTTCGGTGTTTTTCTCTTCGAGCTCGGTGGCTTGGTCCCGCAACTGGTTGTTCAGTTCCTCCACCAGGTTGAGGCGAATGGCTTCCAGGGAGTTTTGACGAAATACTTCCAGGGCAGACGCCATTTCCGCCAGTTCGTCGTGGCCTTCCACGACTACCTCTTCTTCCAGCTTCCCTTCGGCCATTTCCCGCATACGGCCGGAAAGCATATTGATGCGGTGCAGGATCACCCGGCCCACAAACAGCCAACTGATCAGCAATGCGCCGCCGATGCTGATGACGCTGATGGCCAGCAGCAGGGAGAGGCCGGTGGTGATGGCCCGGGAGGACGCTTGCGTGGCTTCCTGGGCGGACAGCGCGGCGACTCCCACCAGTTCGTCCACTTCCACCAGCAAGTCGGCGGATTGCTCCCGGCTGAGGGCCAAGAGGGCGCTCTGCTCTTCGGCCAGCTCCAATTTCGAACGCAGGGTTACGAAAACGCCGTCTTCGGCCAGCCCCAACTCTTCCAGCCTGGTATACAGTGGCGTCAGGCGCTCCTCCAGTTCGGTGTTGTTCAGCGCGGCCATATTGCGGTCTATGCTGGCGATGGAAGACTCGAAACGCTCCTCCTGGGCCTCCACCAAGGCAGGGTCGAAAATGCTGAATACACTGGAAAGCTGCTGGAGGGCGATGTTGGTATCGGCTTGCAGGGCCGTGAGATGACGGTAGGTGCCGAACTCTTGCTCCGAGAAGTGGGTGGCGTAAGGAGCAATGAAAGCGCCTAACTCGCTTCGTCCGGTGATAATGTAAAACAGTTCGTCGTCCACTGCCGGGATCAGTACCTGCTCCAACTCGGCGCGGAGGTTCGTCATTTCTTGCAGAAGGGTGTCGGAGCGGCGGTTGAAGAAAAACGCCGTCGCCATCTTGTCCCGGATGGTTATGACGTTATCCTCCAGGTGGTCTATTTGGGCGCCGATTCGCCTGGCTCGCTCCCGGTCACTCTGCTCCAGGGTGGATAGGCGCTCCCTGAATTGCTGCCTGGCGGTGGATATTTCCTGCCACACGTCGGTAACCTCCCGGGGCGTGGAGGAAGTGGTCAGCCGGGGAGCAGCGGACACCAGTTCGCTGCTGTATTCGGCCACCCCGAAGGCGGCCTCCATCTGGGGCAAGCTGCCTTCGTTCACTCTGGTCTGGGCGTCCCCCACCCGGTCCAGACTGAACCAGGCGACAAGACTGGCAGCAACGGTGAAGGCCACCGCAACCCCGAATGCGGCGAAGAGTTGGGTTGAGATGCGAAAACGGAGGGCCAGCAGGCGTCTCATCAAGTTCATCAGTTGCCAGTACCCCGCAGCGTTTGAATGAAGCAATGCCGAGGTCAGGGTAATTGTATTTTGTCCGAAGCGATTTTTCGATTCAGTGCAACCGTCATTCCCGCGAAAGCGGGAATCCAGCGGACTTTATTACGGCCAGGACGGCATTGGCAAAGAGACTCCGGACTCCCGTTTTCGCGGGAATGACGGGTCAAGAGCATCGTATTATGAAACGCCGCTGCCCTGATCCCGCGAATCCGTCAGTCGACAGCGTCTCCGAGATTGTCTATGGGGTGATACTGTCCGTCAGCCCCGATTACTGTGAGAAACACTGTATCGGAACCCTGATTGTCTTCGCTGGAGTAACTCAGCGGGAATCCGCCGATGTCCATGGTGCTGCCCCCCAGCAGGCTGTCCATGAAACAGGTCCGGTTTACATCCCTTCCACAGCGGTCCAGTCCTGCGATGGCCAGGCGGCCTGCCAGGTAGCCCTCGAAGGAGACGAAGCCGGGAACCGCTCCTGGGTCGAAGCCGGCAAGGGCCTTGAGGTAGGAAGAGACGATGGGCAGAGAGGTATCTGTCGGGAATGGGACGACTTGGGTGACATAGACACCCTCGCCTTTGGAACCGAGTTTCTCGGCCAGGGCATTGGAGCCGACAAAGGAAATGGCAATGAATTTGGCCTCATGTTCGGCATCATTCAACAGCCTGGTCTCTTTGGCCCAGAGAATGAATTCGCCGATGGGGTTATATGCCCCCACCATGATGATGCCTTGGGGACGGCCTTTGCTCAGGTCTAGCAGGGCCGTCTTTACCGCCGTGGTGTTGCGGGGGTAGAGGCCAACGGCCACCGGCTCCATGCCGCGACGCTCCAGGGCGGCCATAGTGCCGTTGTAGCCGGCCCGGCCGAAGGAATCGTCCTGATACAGCACCCCGATTCGTTCGATCCCCAGGTCCTCGGTGAAACGCTTCACCATTTCCTCGGTTTCGTCGTTATAGGAGGCTCTCATATTTATGATATTGTCCCAGGTGTCAACGTCGCGCAGAAAGGCCGCGCCGGTGAATGGGGCAACAAAGGGGACGTTGGCATCGGCAGCCACGGGGGTGGCGGAACGGGAAGTGGGGGTGCCGACCTCGCCGATCAGGGCGAAGACGCCTTCATCCTGAATCAGCTCCCTGGTGTTGGTGGCGGCAAGTTCCGGCTCGTAGGTGTCGTCCAGTGACACCAGGGACAGTTGACGACCGTGAACGCCGCCGCCCTGGTTGGCCTCTTCAAAAGCTGCCTGGATGCCCAGCCGCATATTGATGCCCAGTTCCCTGGCCGGGCCGGTGAAGGCAGCCGACTGCCCGAAGACGATGCGGTCGGGCATTACGCCTGAGGTGTCGGACATCCCGGATGATCCCTGCAAGGCCGCCCCTGGGACTGGAGTGGCAGCGGGCGCCTCCGTTGGAGCGGGTTCCTCTGAGCCGCACGAAACAAGTAAGGTCAGAGCCGCCGCGCAGAGCAACGCAACGCTAAGGGCGCATCGCGCCTGGCGGAGCAGCGTGATGGCAAAGCACTGACCCTTCATTCAGTTTCTCCACACCGCCATTGTTTCATCCTCTACCGGCGCTGCTGCATCCTGCGCGGGCGACTCGGCCCTTTTCAGATCGAACACCATGAGGATGAAGTGAAAGCAACTGACGACTCAGTACCCTTAAGTTACATGGATATCCTGCCAGGTGAGAGGGACCGGCTACTCTTTCTTGGTGACCATGGTCAAGCGGTTCTTGCCTTCGGAGTGTTGATAGGATGTATCGTCCATCATGGTCTGCACCAAGAAAATGCCGAGCCCCCCAATGGGACGGTCCTCAATTTCGGCGTCGATAGACGGCTTGGGGGCGTCGTTGAAAGGATCGAAGGGACGGCCTTCGTCGGAAACCTCTATCGTCAGGGAGTCGTTGTCCGAGGTAATTACGATTTCAAACTCGGGCCACGATCCCCCGCTTTCCCCGCCGTAGGAGAGAATGTTGATGCCCACTTCTTCCAGCACCAGGTTAACTTTGAAAACCAGACTGTCTGGCCAAGCCTCTCTCTCGCCTAACCCTTCGACCTCGCCAGCTATGAGTTGCAGGACCTGTTCCTTGCTTGAGCCGGAGGCCGGCTCAAATTTCAGGGAAACTGTCTCACTCATGTTTACCTCGGTGATCTGCGAAGAACAAGGCAAGTGACATCGTCAGACTGCGGGGTGTCGCCGGCGAAGTCTGAGACCGCCTGCATAATGGCTTCAATGGTCATCCGAGCGGAGGTGGGTGGCTGGTTGGCGAAGATCCGTTGCAGCCGCTCGACCCCGAACTCCTCGCCACTGGCGTTCATGGCTTCCGAGACGCCGTCGGTGTAGAGGATGAGCGTGTCGCCGGGGTTCAGGGTGGCGCTATCCTCCTGATAATCGAGGCCCGGCATCACGCCCAGAGCGACGCCGCCGGTCAGGGCAAGCTCGGTGGAACTGCCGTCGGGGTGGACGACCAAGGGGTTGCAGTGGCCGCCGTTGGCGTAGGTCAGGTAGCCCGTTTCCGGGTCGTAGAGGGCATATACCAGGGTGACGAACATCATCGTTTCGTTGTTTTCGGTCAACAGAGTGTTGACCTCGCTCAACACGCCGCCCGGATCCCCCATCCCGATGGCGGACCCCTTCAGCAGGGTGCGGCTGGACATCATAAAGAGGGCCGCTGGAACGCCCTTGTCGGAGACGTCGGCAACGCACAGGCCGACACGCCCGTTGTCCATTGGGATGAGGTCATAGAAGTCGCCCCCCACGTTACGCGCCGGGTTCATGTTGCCGTAGATCTCAAATTCAGGCGTTTCCGGGAAGCTGGTGGGCAAGATGCTCTGCTGCATCTTGCTGGCGACATCCAGCTCGTTCTGCAAGGCAACCAGTTTGTCGCGGGATTGCAGGGCCTCTTTCCACTCGGACATGTGTTGGAGCGTGCGGTCAATGGTGATTTGCAGGTCTTCGAAATCCAGCGGTTTGGTAACGAAGTCGAAGGCCCCCCGGTTCATGGCGGTGCGGATGTTACGCATATCGCCATAAGCCGAGATTATTACCGAGCGCACGTTGGGGTCCACCTTGGGTATCTGCTCCAGCAGGGTAAGGCCGTCCATCTGCGGCATATTGATGTCGGAGACGACCATGTCTATGTCTGGCTCAGTGGTCAGCCGCTCCAGGGCCTCGATCCCGTTGCCGGCGAAGACGAAGGAGTAGCGGCCGGAGCGAATGTTTCGCCTCATCCGTTGCAGGATCAACGGCTCCAGGTCAGGTTCGTCATCCACGACCAGAATTTTATATGAATCTTGTAGCGCGTCTTGCATTGTCCTGACTCTTCATTCAGGCCCATTTCGCCTGTTCGTCCACCCGGGTTTCGCGGATCCCTCCGGCACGCCGATCGCTCTTGCCGCCTGGGTTACCCCCTGACCGCCGACCGGGCAGCCGACTGGGTCTCGTGGATGTCAATGATTTGATCAAATCCGCTGATCGTGAACACGTCATGCACCGATTTGGAGAGTGAGCAGACGGCGAACTTGACGTTGGCTGAACGCATATCCTTGGCGGTGAGCAGGATAACCCTCAGGCCGGCGCTGCTTATATATGAGAGGTCTTCAAAGTCCAGGATCACTGCCTTGTCGCTGCCGGTGTTGATGGCGTTCTTCAAGGCGTCCTGAAATTCGGTCGCGTTGGTGCCGTCAACTCTTCCGTCGGTCTTGGCGATAAGAGTCTCTCCGTCTCTTTCAGTGGTGACTTCCATCGTCCTTCATCCTCCGAAATAGTGGTGTGATTTTACCATCTCGATCATCGCAATACCGCCGCGTTTTGCGCTGCGGCCTGCGCCTGTTTCCTCATCGGCCTAGAAATCGTATCCCTTCTCCCCATGAGTTGCCAAGTCCAACCCCACCAGTTCATCCTCGAAGTCCACCCGAATTCCACCCAATATCCAGCCCGTGACCTTGACGATTACAAAGGTCATAAGCGCTGTCCAGCCTGCCGTGGCGGCGGCGGCCAAGGCCTGAACTCCGAACTGCTCCACCACGCTCCCATTCTCCAGGAAGACGCCCGTGCCGCCTATTGCATCAATGCAGAGGAACGCGACCAGCAGGGTGCCGGTGATGCCGCCGAGTCCGTGGACGCAGAATACGTCCAGGGAATCGTCGAGGTTCAGCTTAATCTTAATTATGTTGACTGTAAAGAAGCATACCGCGCTGCCGGAGGCTCCCAGTATGAGGGCTCCCAGCGGGCCTACATAGCCGGCGGCCGGCGTGACAGCGGCCAAGCCTGCAATCACCCCGGTAACTGTGCCGAAGAGTGAGGGCTTGCGGAACCTTATCCAGTCCAGCGCCGCCCAGATGACCGAGGCGCTGCAAGCAGCGAAGTGAGTGGATGCCAGGGCCATGACGGCGAGGCCGTCGGCCACCAGGAAGCTGCCGCCGTTGAAGCCGAACCAGCCGACCCACAGCATCCCGACGCCGGTGGCGACCAACCCCGGGTTGTGTGGCGGCTGCAACTCGTAAGGGAATCCCCGCCGTCGGCCCAACTGGCTCACAATTACCAGAGCGGCAACCCCGGCGCTGGTATGGACCACCAGCCCCCCGGCGAAGTCCATCGCCCCCAGCTCCTTCAGCCAGCCGCCGTCGCCCCATACCCAGTGGCACACCGGAACGTACACCAGCAGCGACCACAGAACGCTTATCATTATCACTGCGGGGTACTTGGTGCGTTCCACCCAGCAGCCCACCATCACCGCCGGGGTAATGATGGCGAAGGTCATCTGGAACATAACGAAGAGCATTTCCGGGATGGTGCCGTGGAGACTGTCGGACTTGATGTCCCAGAGAAAGGCGTGCTCCAGATTGCCGATGAAGCCGAAGAAGGAATCCCCCCCGAAGGCCAGGCTGTAGCCCACTATCATCCACAGCACGCCCACCACGGCGGCGACGGAGAAGCACTGCATCGCCACGGAAAGCACGTTCTTGGCCCGCACCAGCCCGCCATAGTAAACGGCGAGCCCCGGAACGGTCATAAACAAGACTAACGTGGTTGCTGCAAGAAGCCATGCGGTATCGCCTGTGTTCACGAACTATTGCCTACGCTGCCGGGACTTCCCGGCCTTCAGTTATTCATTGGTCAAACTTTCTTGTCGCCGGATGGATCGCCGAACCAGAGAAGAGCCACTTCTGCGCAAAGGGCCCCTCGGATACCGAGACATAATACAACAGGACACACCGGATTTGTACATCTGATTTGCTCAAAAGTATCAAAGGTTCAAGTCTTGAACCTGAGCGAAAAGTAACTGAGCTGTACGATGTTCACTGCTGAAGAGCAGGGGCGTCTGATTCAATACGCCACGTCAGCGAAGCGAAAGAGTGGCAGGCAGAAGTGTGGTACCGCTAAGGGTACTGTATTGCGAACTTTCCGGTGGGAGGTCTCCCTCCAAAATAATGAGGGACGCTGAGCTGGCTGCGCCGTGGAGGTAACCCACGTCTCTGGGTGTGTCCGGGGCCGAAGAGCCGCCCTATGGCGCGCCGCCATCACCGATAATTCGTGCCCATATTATCCACCCGCGCCGTGCTGATGGCAAGTCCACCGCCGAGTGAGACAATGTCATGCGGATGTACAAGTCCTAGGGCGACGATGCCCGCCATCCCATTCCATAGGCAAAGGAAAGTACGACTACCCGGTGAACCTGGATTGTGCCAAACGGCTTTGAGTTGGGCCGTGCCTCCCTGGCCCGATCAACGTTGAAACCGTGGTTGACGTCGGTTGAGGGCTTTGGTAGTCTCTGCCCACCACCCCTATCGCTTCGCCGGTAGGGTCGAGACCGCCCGGAAAGGCGGTCTCTGTCTTTTTCCGGAAGAGGCCGATTACCCGCCCACCATCCAATGTATGATGGTAGTGCGTCTAGGAAGCGTCGCTGAGCGTCTCGATTGGAGGCGAGCCCCAATCTAGGCGCCTTTTAGTTTTCTCCCTTCGGACTGCCCGCTGCCGATGGTTCGTGAAGGATGTGAAACTGCCACAATAGCCAGTTTCCAGGGCAACCGAAACTTTGACAATCGCCCAACTTGCCGAAATCAGGAAATGGGGGTCAATGCCATGACCTTCGATCACGCAGACTTCACCCCCATTTCCGACCCGATTCGCATCGAGTTGGCCGGATTCCTGTCCGCTGATTTCGTCATCGTCGGGGTAACTTCGGAAATTTTGCCCGGTCCAGAAGGCGGCGACTACATCAGGACCACCGTGATCTTCGAGGACGGCCATCCCGAACTCGACGGGCGGGCGCTCAACAGATTCTCTCTGCGCCTTGACCCCGCTTTGCGCGGAAAGAGGGTTCGATAGGCCGACCATCGCCTACGCAGACCGGAGCGAGATTCCGGCATGACCCGCCGGGACTATCCAGCCGGGCTTTCAGCGCCCAGGCCGGTCAGTTGGGCGGAACTCTTAAGCGGCGTTGGACCCGGCCTTGACCAGGGAATTCTCTTTGAAGGCGCGGAATCGCATCCGCTGGAACCCGCCGACAGTCAGTAGAACTTGCGGCAATGCCCGAGAAAGACAGACCGGCAATCGAAACGTCCTCACGCTCTCTGAAGCCCTACCCACCATGTCGCCCCCCATGTTACCCCTCATGAACCCCCATGTGGATCGCCAGGCGGCGAGCCTTGCCGGAGATCGGACACGCCCCAACCGTGGCTGCTGCCTCGCTGCTATCGCAGGGAAGCCGGCAATCCCGCCATTTGGCTGTCCTTACAATGACGCCCGTATCACCTCCTGCGATACATGGGACTTCGGACATCACGGGCGCCGCCGAAGTTGTGCACAGCGGTCTTCAATTGCTGGGCAGTTGGTCATTTGAATGATCCCGCCTGTCATGGACCAGTGGCAGAACGAGGGTGGCGATGAATGGGCCCAACTGCTCGCGGTCGACAGCCGCAGTCCGTATATGCCCCAGGCTGCCAGAGTCCATCGCATCCGTGATTCCCGGTTTAAGCGCGAAATCTGCAAAGTCCGGCCTGCCAACGGGAATCCCGTTTGGACTTGGGATTGAATAGGCGATGACGGCCCGGCCGGGCTTGACCTGGATTTCCTTCACGAATGACCGGACGAATGCCCTGGTCTCAGTGTACTCGCAGGTCCGGAGGAACTTGCTCATTCTGGCAGCGTAGGAGACTATGGAATTGGCTCTGTCCAGCAACGCTCTCCTTTCGGCCAGTATCCACCGCGCTTCCTCAGCGGCGACCTCCAAGATCTCCTGTCTATCCCGGTGTTCCCTGATACGCTGCGCCGCGTGGGTGACATCGATGTCGCCGGTTTCGACGATGTCCCAGATGCGGCCCAGCTTTCGTTGCACATCATCAATTTCCTCTTCAATTGTCGCCAACCGCTGACGTTCGTTGTGCACCACCCCCTCCATCTCCTCTTCCAACGCCTTTATCAGGCCACGGATATTGGACTCGGCGAGGATGTTTTCTTGAATCTGCCCCACGATATACTCCTCGAAGTTCCTGGCGTTGAGCCTGGGCGTCTCGCAGGTTCCGCTGCCCCGCTTCCTCAGCGAGTGACAGACGTAGTAGGTGTACCGGCCGCTCTTGGCCTCGGAGGCGCTCATGGCCGTGCCGCAGGTCTCGCACTTGAGTAGTCCGCTGAAGAGGTAGGGGCTAGCTGCCCTCCTGGGGTGGATTCTGCTGGGAGCACGCGACTCCAGGAGCCTCCGGGCCTGGAGAAACCTCCGTTTGGATACGATGGCTGGGAACGCTTTCTCCACCCTTACCGGTGGTGCGCCGTCCTTGGGGGCACTCCCCCAGACCAGCTTATCAGTTATCCAATCAACACCAAAAACTCCGGTACTCCTGGGCGGTCGAATTGGGTGCACCTTGAGGTGGACCCCCTTATTTGGACAGGATCAGGGCCGAACTAAGTGAGAATCCCTCCTCTCCTGCCGGTGATTCGGTCTCCTGTCCCGGTGAACCCCTCCTTCCATTAGAGTCCCTTTCCACCACATCCTGCTCCCCATGGAACACCTCGGCTAGTGTCCGGTAGCCCAGGGCTTGATGGGGATTAAGACCGTTGTAGAACCGGAAGTAGTCTTCCAGCCGCCGCTGGGCCTTCAGTGTGGTTATTCAGGGTCATTCCGCAATTCCTCAACCAGTTCGGCCTTGATCTCAGACTTCAATTTTCTCCTGACCCACTGGCTATACAGATGCAGTAGAAACAGGGCAAGTCCACCGATGAACAGGACATCCAGGTGGTAGTACGATTTGCCGTCGCGCACTACCTGCCAGTGAAGCGATTGGCCAACAACTATTCCCAATAGTGCGGGTAGTGCCGTAGTTTGATGGAATGAAATGATTCCCAAAACGGTGTTCTTGATCCAGTCCACTGCCCTGCCCTCCCGTATCTGGAATTGCTAATGAGGCGCTTCCTTGGGTGCCCTGACCACGACGGTACAGTTTTCGGGGTCAGGGCATCGTGTAGTAGACTCTAAGGGAATATGAGAGTCGGCGTTTCGCACCGGGGCTCTGCTCGATTTTGCTCAGAACTTGTATTCATCTCTCATAGCTTGCGCCGTGGCCCTTTCACTTTGTGGTATGAATTGTCCCCGGTGAGAGATGGGGCTGTAGATTCTTGGCTCCGAGGGATCGTTGGGATGGGCAGGGAAGGTGGACCTCCGGTGGCAATATCTTGCTCCCTCCTGTGTCTGAATGAACGACCAGTGTGCAGGAGCGGGGTCCACCGAGGCTTCTAGGGCAATCATGACTGGGTTATCCCAAGGGTTGACGTGTCTGCTGACTCTTCGGAGAGTTATTGGTCCTTGATTGGTTGGGATGATTGTCCTCGTTCTGTCGTGGATTACCGGCTTGGACTGGTCGATCAAGAGTAACGAACGGATGGACCTTCCCTCTGGAGTCCAGAGGTTTACGTCCTCTACTCTTTCCGAGTAGTGGATTATGGCGAAATACTCGCCGATTTGGTTTCGGAGTACGGATATGGATTGACACATCCAAGCGTGTCTGATTGTCCAGTCTATGAGGGTGCACATCCCTTTCTCGTTCAGAGGCTGTTTCTTGTCAATCCACTCGAATTTCTCTTCGACCTTTCTGGCCAATGTCCTCGTGATCTTGCTGCTCATATGTTTCTCTCTCCATTGTAGTCGCCGCGATGTGAATCTCTCTCAGCAGTTGACCCTCTAATCCCGGAACCGTACCTAAGCGGCTTGGCGTGGAAGGGCCCTAGAGCACCTACCATCACTGGAGGAGCATCACTGCAAGCCTTAGCGCCCGTGTTGTAGCACACGCATCAGCGGCCAAACCCGCAGCGGGTTTCTTTTGTGGGTTCCTCCGTGGGATTGTCGCGGGCCCCGTGGTTACGCGAAGACTTCCGCCGGAGGGCTACGGGGCAGATTTGCTTTCGGCTGTGGGTGTTCTACCGGCTTCGCGGTGGTAGGAGGATTTTCAGGAGGATTTTGCCGGAACCGTTTCGTGTGGTTCTCCGGACACCCGTCCCAGGGTGCCAGGAGAACCAACACTATCATAAGCGCCGCAAGTAACAGGGACTTTAATTGAGATCGGGTCGTTGCCGCGTCGTCAACAAAGTTGGGATTGTTTAGTTGGAATCCCAGGAGTTCAGAACCGATTAAGATTGTCCCGAGTACGAAGGTAACCATCACGGTAGGACTGAGCGTATCTGGGTCAAGGAACTGTATGACAGGATTCCAGGCGTCAGACCCGATGAACGGGGAAAGCAAGCAACCCGCTAGGGCTAGCGCGAATGCTACAGCGGAGATGAAGCCCGGTCCCAAGAGGAGACCGATCTTGACCCCAGCCAAGACTTCGTCGAGTTGACTCGCTGTCAGGTCTTTTCGATCCATATCCCGATTATAACTTGTCATTTGTCAAATCAGCACCGAAATCCGTCAGCACCAAGAATCCCGCTACTCCTGGACGGTCGAATTAAGTTCCACTGAGACTGGCGACCCGTAGTTTCCGAGAAACCGGTCTTGTGGCGGGGCGGCCCGGTAACCGGCAAGCGCCCACCGATAAAGCCAGTCCCTGCCGAAAGTTTTGACCAGTAGAATACGAGCTAGAGTGCTCTGACGGGATTCGCAATCGGGAATTGACCCCTTCGCCATCAGACTGCCGGGGCGGGCATAATGATACTGAAACGGCCCTAGAAGAAGAGCCGTGAATGGAGAACATCACGAGAGCGGTGAAGGGGATTGGTGCGACCACTCAGACAGTGGCTTCAGGACGCTGGACGGGTTGAGCCGCGAGGAAATTCTGCGAGCCCTGGCGGGCCTGGACGAACGGCTCAGGGCCGACTCAGAAGACGCATACTCTCTCCTGGCCAGGGGGATGCTGCACAGCAGGCTGGGAGACGACCGCCGGGCGACGGAGGACTTCACCAGGGTCATCGAGCTGGAGCCGGACAACGCAGAGGCCCTTGAGAACCGGGCAGCGGCCCGCAGCGACCTGGGAGAACTCCTCCTGGCCAGGGAGGACTACGACGCCCTGATTCGACTCGAACCCGACAACGCCGTCGCCCTCTACAGCCGGGGCGCCTGCCTCGCCAAACTGGGAGACCTGGACGGGGCCGTGGGAGACTTAGACCAAGCTATCGCGCTGGAGCCAGACGACCCGATTCCCTACTACAACCGGGGTTGCACCCACGCCGAGATGGGCGACCCGCGCCGGGCGCTGGAGGACTTCGACCGGGCCATCGCCCTGGCCCCGACGAATCCCACCTTCCACCACTACCGGGGCATGGCCCACCGGGAACTGGGCGAGTTGGACAAGGCCGTCAGCGACTTCGACACCGCGCTGCGGCTGGAACCGCTGAGCAACCCTTCCCGGAACGCCAGGGCAGTCGCCAGGGTGATGCAGGGTGAATACGACGAGGCGCTGGCGGACTTTGACGCGGTGCTGGCCCTGGACCTGGACAATGCCGACGCTCTCAGCGGCCGGGGAGTCGCCCGAAGTGCCTTCGGCAACTACGAGGACGGCATCAGCGACTTTACGAGCGCCACACGAAGAATTGGGCGCCGTAAACGCGAATCAGCAAAAGGGCCTGTTTGCACAAGCATGACCATGGCGCTCGGTGGTTCGGAGGTTCACGGCGAAAAGATGAACAGAGAGATGCGCCGCTGGGAAAACATCAAATGCGGTATGGTCATGGGCGGATGGCTGGGGATGGCCTGTCTTGGGCGGAAACCGGGGTTAGGTTGGACAAGGCCAGTGGCCGCAGGACGGGCATAAATCTACTACGCCGGGCACAGGGTGGCGATGGCCGGGAGCCGGTAGACCTGACGGCTACGGTGTACGTGGTGCTCTACCAGTTGGCGGCGCAGGCCCCAAAGGTGCTGACCCACGGCCTGCTGCTGCAACGAGTGTGGGTCCCGGAGCAGGTGGGCGAGGGCTGGCTGCCGCGGGACGTGGTGAAGGAGCTCCGCCGCAAGTTGGGAGACGACGCCGGGAATCCCAGGTACATAGTAACCGAGCCGAGGGTGGGGTACCGGATGGCGGCGGGGGATGAGTCGAAGACGGATGAAAGATGAGGTCGAAAAAGCTCGCGCGGCATTCCCAACCGGCCTTGGTCCCACTGCCCGGCGAGACTCGCCCTCCATATCCCCGGAAGCTGAGAGATGCTGGACCAGTTAGTCCCTATGAATAATCCCCGCTCGTTATAGCCCTCCGATACAATGCGAAGCGAGGCTTCAATTTCGCAGAGGTAACAAATGGAAGTTTGGGAAGCAAACGGGAAGGCCACGGACGAGCACTTCGACGACTTTGCCGTCTCGATGCTCAATATCCTCACCCAGTTGCAGGCGTTGGAATCTGCCCCACGCAACCTCGTCGGGATTTCCAGATCGGTTTCTGTTGAACTTCGTAAACTGCTGCTTCACGACGGGTTGCTCCAAAGGTGCGTGCAAAGGCCAAGGTTACATCGGCTGACCCGGCCCCATCAGCTACACGGTGACCCCTTCGAGGACATATTCGAGATGTCCGGTGGCAGTCTGACCCTAACGAAGGTGGACGAGCCAATGGCGGGGGCGCGGGCAGTAGTAGATTTCGCCCCGATGAAGCACACGACGGTGGTACACCCGCTGCACGGGTTGAGCTTCCGAAAAGACATGAATCAATGGGTCTCGGAAAGCCCCTTCGACGAGGGGTTGTCACCTATCCGGTTGGACCAGTGGTTGAAGCAGCCCGTTCTTCAAATTGACAGCGATACGTACAACATGAGAGACATGCTGTCAGAGGTGGCCAACACTCAGGGAGCACATTCAGACCGTCAAAACGACGCGATCAGGCAGCAAATCCACCAGCACTTCCACGGCATTTATCTGAACATCTTCGTCTTGACGGTTGGCATAAGTCTGTACAATCAATTCTCTGTCTCGGTTTCGGCTGGTTCTTCTCTTCAGGAGCGTATTGCAAAGGTTCATCCTGACATCGGGGAAGAAACGCACCGCGTGGACGCAATGCTTACTTTCGGTTGGGAGCAGTTTTCCACTCATGGAGACTTCACGCTTCGGCCAGTAGCGGTAACCCAGCGGTTGCCCATTGTCGGAGGTGTTCCTGAGGGCGGGACTCTGTCTCCGTTGGATACGCCTATTCTCTCAAGGTTTGAGATCAGCGTTCCTGCCTTGTAGATTTTCCCCAAATCCTATCGTTCCTGTTTGCCTCCTCATGGGCGGCAGCACCGTGGGTGCTGTCAGATTTTCAGGGAAGACGGACACGGTAGACAAAGGACTGAACGGTGTCTGCAAGCTGAGGACCGAGAGACAAAGGGAATTCCGGTTTTGACCGGACGATAGAGGACAGGCGAGTTACATGCCGGCCATCACGACCCCGGAACCTCAGGCCAGGTCCGCTCTTGGAGCGCCAAGCTACATGAAGAAGATGGCGCCATCTGCGTTGTCGTTAATGAAATACCCGTTACAGAACAAAAGAGACGCTCGTCGGTGTCAATATGACCTGCGTTGCCGAGACCACCTGTAACGCTTGCCGGGGTGAGATGCGGCCTCAGAGCAGCAGGTTCGTCCTCTTTACCCTGGGTACACTCTCCAACTCGGCGGCCTTCAATTCCTCAAGGTGGGAAAAATTCAATTTTGAGTCGACCAAGCATATTACGTAGCATGTCAGCGTGGGACTGATTTCATGGCGATTCCGGATAATCAACTCAAAGTCTGGGCCCAGCCGGGCACGGTGCAGGGGGCGAAGAATACCCACGCCGCCATTCGCAACGCCCTGGCAGGGCACCAGTGGCCGGACGATGTTCACTATGTTACCTATTTGCAGGGCTCCTACCGGAACAACACGCACCTCCGGCGCCAGAGCGACGTCGATGTCGTGGTGGAGTTGACTTCCCTGCCCGTGCGGGACGGTTCCGGGTTGCCTGGCTCTCAGAGGGAACTGTTGGCCAGGGATTTCCCTGAGCCGGGGTACGGCTGGCGACGGTTCCGCAGGGACGTGCGCAGCGCCCTTGCCGGCGCTTTTGGAGATTCACGGGTCAGGGAAGGAAAGAAGACCTGGAAACTTGCCATGGAGTCTCCCGAAATTCCGGTAGATGTGGTGGTGGCAGTCCGCTACCTGACGTACACGGAGTATTCGGGCCAGCGCAAATATAGGCGCACTGAAGGCTTAGGGCTGTACCTGCCGGCGGAAGGCAGGTGGGCCATCAACTACCCTCACCGGCACCGGCGAAACGGCGTCGAGAAGGAGAAAGCCACGAACTGGTGGTTCCGCCGCACCATAAGGATGTTCAAGAACGCCCGCGCCAAGCTCGTGGATGACGGCCGGTTGGGGCCTGACACGGCACGGTCGTACCACATAGAGTGCTTGCTGTACAACGTCCCGAATCGGCTGCTGGCAGGCTCGTACCAGTCGGCCTACTCATCAGCCCTCTATTGGCTCCGCGACAACGACCTGGCCCGGTTCCCCAGCCAGGACAAGCAGGTTCTCGTGTTCGACCGTGGACCGGACTCGTGGAACGAAAGGGACGCCCGAACGCTGATAAACGCGTTGGTCAGGCAGTACGAGGACTGGTAGAAAACCCGATGCACGATTATGCAATTGACTCACGGGAGCGCGTCTTTGTGGTGAGAATCCTCTTTATGGTCAGCGCCCTCGTCGCCGGGATTGCCGCCGTGCTCATTCCCTCGGACCTCACCCCCATGCGATGGCTGCTGCCGATCCCAGCCATCGCCCTGGTTTTCGGAGTTTCCTATTGGGCCTTCGACAACTGGCTCTGGCGATGGCGGTTCCTGAGAGTTTTGCGGTTGATCAGCGTACCGGACCTACGGGGCGCATGGACGGGAACGGTTGCCAGCTCCTATACGGAATTTGAACACCAGCAGCCGGTGACGGTTACGATTGAGCAGACTTGGACAAAGATGGCGGTGCGGCTCAACGCCGCCGAGTCCCGGTCCTGGAGCCTGACGGCTTCCATCCTTACCAACTCCCCTGAAGGATTGGTCCTGACCTACCTTTTTGACAACCAGCCTGAAGCCGAATCCGACAGGACTATGGAGCGGTTTCGCGGCACGACGGTTCTGGTCAGAACCGCCTCCGACCAACTGGAAGGCTACTATTACACTGGTCGCGGGAGGGGAACACACGGGTCGCTCAAACTGCGTCGGTAACTCCGCGATGGATAGCCCGACGCCATACACCTCCGGTTTCACAGAATTCTTCTTGCCCTACCTATTTCGGTGAATACGAGGTCGTCGCCGTCCTCGGCGACGCCGAGTCTGTCTCCAACAAGTTGCTGGATGATAATGAATGGAAGGTTGTGGAGACTGGGTTGGTCGTGGAAGTCTCGGCTTAGGGCAGCAACGGCAAACCCATGCCCGCCGCTTGGTACTGCTCTCGGAGGACACTCAGCTTGGGACAAGGAACGAGGGGAGGTAGCGTTTGGCGTGGGATGAAAGCAGCCAGAAACTGAGGCAATCATCGATTCATTGCGATGGCCACCCCTGCAAGTCCATGAGCGGGTCTGTTTTTCGGTGGGCACATTGAGACTTTTCTGTGTTTACGCTATTCTCGTTTCAGGTAAATTGTCTATAGGAGGGCCCGGCATGGAAGCAAAGAAGAAGAGACTCACGCTGGACCTGGACCCGCCAGTGCAGCGTCGGCTCAAGGCCATCGCCGCGCTCAAGGGAGTCAGCATGAGGCGATACTGCCTGGTGGCTATTGGCAAGGAACTGGACCGGGACGAAGCCAGCGGCGTGCCCGGGCGGGGTTTCAACCGCGAAGCTTTCGAGCGCCTAGTGGCTCACCGGGAGGAACTCTTTGGAGGCCAGCCGCTGCCCGGGGACTCGGTGGAACTGCTTCGCGAGGCCCGTGAAACGCGAGATGCCGAGATGGAGGGAGGGCCGTGAACGAGTTTGTAGTCGCGGACGCGAGCCTTGCATTCAAGTGGTTGGTAGAAGAAGAGAATTCCGACAAGGCCACTGCCATCGCCCGGTCTTGGGATAGTCAGGGCCTACGCCTGGCGGCGCCGTGCTTCATGCCCACGGAAGTTACCAACATCCTGCACCGGTGGGTGGTGCGGGGCGAACTGACCATAGAGGCGGCGGTAGGCTTGGTTCGGGATTTGTTGTCCCTAGGGATAGAACTGCACGAGACTCCGGGTCTGCATACTAGAGCGCTGGAACTGGCGAGCCAACTCAATCAAGGGGCGGCGTACGACGCGCACTACTTGGCGGTGGCCGAGAGTCTCGGCTCCGAGTTGTGGACTGCCGATATGAGGTTTTTCCGAGCGGCAAGGACAGTCGTCGGAAACGTGCGCTGGATTGGCGAGGACAATACACCTCTATAGGGCTCAACGGAGGCGTTTTATGACTACCCATCGACATCGCGAGGAGGACGGAGGCGAGAACCCAGTCGCGGACTACCGATATGACGCAACTCGCAAAAACAATCCTCCAGCAACTCTGGCGTCTCATGGTCGCATTCAGGAATCTGGCAAGCAACGCTACTATTACGACCCACATCTTCCGCCCAATCTAAGGTTCGACGGTACCGGTCAATCCGACCGAGTG
Source organism: Chloroflexota bacterium (assembly GCA_009840175.1). Taxonomy (GTDB): domain Bacteria; phylum Chloroflexota; class Dehalococcoidia; order Lucifugimonadales; family UBA3495; genus VXOI01. The sequence goes on from VXOI01000207.1 coordinate 41,727, forward strand.
CCTGAGTTGCTTGATGCCGCTAAGCATCGAGCCCTAACCGAAGATGAGGTCCACTTTCTGAAGGAAGCCACTTCCGAGTTTGAACCCTGGCTAGAGTGGACAGGCAAGCGTGAGGGAAAATCATGGTTCGAGGTCGATCCCGTCGCGTTGCATATTCACGATAGGGTTTCTGCACAAGCCACCATGCGCATAGCGAGGAGGCAGAACGTTCAACGCGATTTGTGGGCGGACCCTGTACTGGATTACCACGAGGCAGTCCAGTTCTACAGGCATGATGTGGACTGGTCGAACCGTCTTATCTTGGGCGACAGCCTGTTGGTGATGAACTCCCTTTCCACTCGTGAGGACATGGCCGGACAGGTCCAGATGATCTACCTCGACCCTCCCTACGGAATTGGGTTTCGTTCCAATTTCCAGCCATTGGTAAACAACCGAAATGTTTCTGACCGCGATGCTGACCTTACTCGGGAACCCGAAATGGTCAAGGCTTATCGTGACACCTGGACTTTAGGCGTTCACACTTATCTGACATATTTGCGGGACAGGATAACAGCAGCAAGGCACTTGCTCTCGGATTCCGGATCGATTTTTGTGCAGATTGGTGATGAAAATGTTCATCGGGTTCGGGCAATATTGGACGAAGTATTCGGAGAGGACAATTTCGTCGTCACGATCCCATTCCAGAAGAAAGCATATCAAGAGTCTCTTTCGTTAGCTTCAGTCAACGACTACATCCTGTGGGTGGCGAAAAACCGCCAAGCCATGAAGTTTCGACCCTTATACATTCCAACCCCGTTTGATGGCGATGTCGGTAAGTACAATCGAATCGAGTCGCCTGACTTCGGCATCGAGCCGTCAGTGAACAAGACCGCCGACGAATTGGAAAAGAGAATCCAGCAGGGCTGGAAACTGGTACGGGAAGATTACCCTATTCACAGCCAGGATCCACCCTCAGCGCCACAACCTTTTGAGTTTCAAGGAGTGACCTACGAACCACCGGCTGGGCGACACTGGTCTTATGAGTGGCCCCAAAGTATAAAGCGTCTGGCATTGGCAGGCCGCTTGAGAGGGACGGGAAATCGACTGTACGCGCGAGAGTATTGGGAAGATTCGCCAATCGTTCCGCGCAACAACTTTTGGTCACAGCTGAAGGGTCCCGCGGCTCCTCGGTACGTGGTTGAAACAACACCGGAGGTAATTCAGCGCTGTATTTTGATGACTACCGACCCAGGGGATTTGGTCCTTGATCCTACATGCGGGTCAGGAACGACGGCTTACGTCGCTGAGCAGTGGGGTCGGCGTTGGATTACTATCGACACCAGCCGCGTCGCTATCTCATTGGCGCGTCAGCGCCTGCTCACCGCGACTTTCGACTACTACAAGACGGTGGACGGGTCCACCACAATTGGCAGTGGAGGCTTCCATTACCAAAGCGTTCCGCAGGTCACCTTGGGTAGCATCGCTCATAACGTAGCATTAGACCCCATCTTCGCCAAGTGGGAGCCTTTGCTGGACGAGGAGTTGGATGCTCTTAACGGTTCCCTTGCTCAGCTTAGTGCCGAAACACGCGCTAACCTGCTGGCAAATGCTAGTGCCAGGCACGGCGCACGCAAGCCCAGCAGTCTACCAAAAGACGGGTGGGAACACTGGGAGGTTCCATTTGACGTAGACCCTGCCTGGCCGCGTGCTCTAAAGGATAACCTTGAGAAGTACCGTAAGGTTTGGCGCGGAAAGATGGACGAGGTTAACGCCTGTATCGCCGCGAACGCTAAACAGGAGGTTCTGGTAGACCGTCCCCTAGTAATTCCAGGAGTCGTGCGGGTTTCCGGTCCGTTTACTGTCGAATCTGTTCATCCACTTGAGGAGTCGCTGGGCGTTGAGTCGCCCATTGGCGGTGGTCCACAAAATCTGGATAGTTTCGGTGACGAAGGTGATTCAATTGATACGGATGCAGCATCCAACTCGGAGGCGTTTCACGACACCTTGATGCGCCTTTTGAGGAGCGACGGCGTTAGGTTCCACGGCAACGGCGTTGCAAGTTTCGCGTGGCTCGAACGTCTTGCGGAAGGGAGCGTGTTGCACGCTGAAGGTGAATGGGAAATGGAGGAATCGGAGGTCCCGCATCGGGTAGCGGTTTCCTTCGGTCCGCAGTATGGGCCCGTTACCGCGAAGCAAGTGGAGGAATCCATTCGGGCGGCATTTAGGCGCGGTTACGACGCCTTGGTGTTTGCTGGATTTGGCTTCGACGGAGCTGCGCAGGCCGTGATTCAGAGCGATGCGAGCCCGAGCCTACGGTTGCATATGGCGCACGTGGCACCCGATGTCAACATGGGCGGCCTCTTGAAAGACGCGCGAAACAGTCAGTTGTTCAGCGTTTCAGGATTGCCGCGCACGAAATTAGAGAGACAGGCCAATGGTGAGTACGTGATAGAAATGGAAGGGGTCGACATCTATGACCCAGTGGACAATACCATTGTGTCTGCAAGCGCGGAGAACTTGGCAGCATGGTTCGTCGATGGTGACTACGATGGTCGCACTTTCTGCATCAGCCAGGCATTTTTCCCAGATTCCAATGCTTGGAAGAATCTGCCGCGTTCAGCAGCACAAAGTCGCTGCCGTTCCCACGTGGTGAATACGGACAGGCCGCGGTAAAGATAATCGACCCGCGTGGGAACGAAGTCATGAACGTTCATGGCCTAGATTAAGGGGGCAGACGGTAACAATGTCAACACGAAATGGAACCCGAAGAAGGCGCGGGCCCACGCTGCCTCAAGGTGAGCAGATTCCCATGCAGCCGGTAGACAAGCCTATTTTGTGCAGTCCGTATGAGGAACCCTCAGAGTATTGGCTCTATGACCCTGGTACGGGAGAGGCGTCCCGGTCCCCTGGGCGCCGCCCCGCCGGCCATTGGTTTAGAAACGAGCCAATGCAGCAGACCCAACAACGGCGACTGTTCGCGGAGGAGAACTGGGAAGAGCTACCTCACGTAAACAGCCTGCGGGAGGATGTGAAGCGCTGGCGAATGTCAGGTTATCGAAATGCCACAAACACTACGCGCAACCTCTTGCGCCATTGGTGGCGCGAAGACATGGTCCGGCGGTTGTTCTTCTGTCAGATCGAGGCAGTCGAAACGATTATTTATCTTGCCGAAATTCGCATGGGTGGCAAACGTACAAGCTTCACGCCGCAGTTTACCCAGGAAGGACTAGGAAGGCTCGTTGACGCGCCGTATGATGCGCACCTGCCACCCCTAACCCGAATGGGGTGCAAAATGGCGACTGGTTCAGGTAAGACGGTCGTGATGGCAATGCTCATAGCGTGGGCCTTCTGCAACAGAGGTCAAATGCCGAGCGATGAGCGGTTCCCGTCGGCAGTGGTAGTGGTCTGCCCAAACCTGACCATCAAGGAACGCCTCCAGGTGTTGCGCCCGGACAATCCTGCCAACTACTTTTCGGAGTTCGACTTGGTTCCGACACATATGCGGCGTTTCCTGCAAAGCGGTGGGGTGTTGATAACCAACTGGCATCAGTTCGCGCTGGAATCAGAACATGTGGACGGTGGCAAGAGCTACAGTGTGGTCAACAAGGGGCCAGAGAGCGATGACGCTTTCTCTCATCGGATATTGGGTGACCTTTATGGCCACGGTCCCGTCATGGTCCTCAATGACGAGGGCCATCATGCTTACAGACCCAAGATCCAGAATGTTGAAACCAAAGGTCTATCCTCTGAAGAGCGAAAGGAGGCTAAGGATCTGAACGAGGAAGCAACAGTCTGGATACAAGGGCTTGACCGTATTAACTCGGCTTGCGGAGTAAAGTTCTGCGTTGACCTGTCAGCGACACCCTTCTACATCAAGGGCAGTGGACACGCGGAGGGTGAGCCGTTTCCTTGGCTCATCAGCGATTTCAGCTTGGTTGACGCTATTGAGTCTGGCATAGTGAAGATTCCTCGCATTCCTGTTGACGATACGACGGGCAGACCAGAACCACGCTTCTTCCGATTGTGGAAGACGATAGTTGACGAACTCCAATCCGGACAGCGACTGACTGGTCGCTCTCGAAAGCCCAAGCCTGAAGCGATCTGGGAAAAGGCCGAACCTGCGTTGCAGACGCTGTCCGGGCAGTACAAGGAGCGGTTCGATTACATACAGGACGGCTCGCCGGGTCAAGACAAGACGCCGCCAGTCCTGATCGTCGTTTGCGACAACACCGACATCGCTGAGTTGTTCTTCCAAAACATCTCCGGAGAGACCAAAGTCCTGGCGGATGGAGATCGTGGCGAGCCCTTGCGACGCAGGCGTGGTAAATCGCAATGGAAGACCGCTTACGGTGATGGACGGGTCTTTCCTGAGTTGTTTTCCAATGCAGAGGGCCAGACCCGAACGCTGCGGATAGATTCCAAACTGCTGGCTGAAGCGGAGTCTGGGAAAGCCACACGGAACGGTGCCGAGGACCTGCGAAGGATTGTTGACAGCGTAGGCAAAGTCGGAGAGCCTGGCGAACGGGTGAGGTGTGTAGTTTCTGTGCAGATGCTGACCGAGGGTTGGGATGCTAACAACGTCACGCACATCCTAGGGTTACGAGCCTTCGAAAGCCAGCTCCTATGCGAGCAAGTAGTCGGGCGAGGGTTGCGGCGCATGGACTATACGCCGGATCCTGAAACTGGAATGCTAACTGAAGAATATGTTGATGTTTACGGCATTCCATTCTCCGTCATCCCTTATAAGGGTAGGCCAAAGGGCGGGAAGACACCAGAAGACAAGCCAAAGCATCATGTACACGCCATGCCAGAGCGGAAGCATCTCGAGATACGGTTCCCGGTTGTAGAGGGATATACGTTCGACCTCAAGAATAATCTGATCAAGGCAGACGTGTCCGCAATGGAATTGCTGAAAATTGAACCTGACCGTGAGCCTACCGCAGTTTTCATCAAGCCCCAGGTAGGTTACGAAATTGGAGAACCAACTCTATTCGGTCCTGGGGATTTCGAGATACAGGACAGAGAAGCATTTTATGCAAGCACTCATATCCAACTGATAAAGTTCCAAATAGCACGTCGCGTCGTTGACGACCTGTTGGGATTTGTTGGACATGGGCGGTCCGCCGGAGAAGCAAGGGTTACGGCCTCACGACACCAGTTGTTCCCGCAGGTCTACCGGTACGTGGATGAATATGTCGAGAACAAAGTCGATTTTTCAGGCCAGAGTGCCTGCGAATTGGGACTGGAGAGATACATGAAGCTGGTGGCAGAGCGCCTGATGAACGCAATCCAGCCGGATGATGACCAAGGAGAGCCGCCGTTGCTCCCCATACTCAACCGCTACGCTCCGGTGGGCGCGACCACGAATGTAGACTTCAAGACGGTCCAAGCGGTGCATCACACAGTCAAGAGTCACCTCAACCAGGTGACTCTTGATACAAAGACATGGGAGGACGCGGCAGCATTTCGGCTAGAGGAGTCCAGCCTGGTGAAGAGTTATGCCCGGAACGACCATCTGGGATTAAACATCCCCTATGAGTTCGATGGAGTCAGCCACTACTACGAGCCCGACTTTCTGGTAAAACTGACAAACGGGCTTCATCTTGTTATAGAGATAAAAGGCTACCAGTCGAATCAAGACGCAGCGAAGCATGATGCCGCTAATCGGTGGGTACAGGCAGTCAACAACTGGGGACAGATGGGGGACTGGAGGTTTCACGTGTGCCGAAACCCTCAGACGCTAGGTCAAGAATTACGGATGTTTGTACCTGAAGCGATAGTTTGACGAGCCTGAGTGGTGTCATGAGCCTTCGCTCTTGATGCCCAAGAGCCCTCCAATCGAAAAGTTCATATTCAGTACGCGCGGGCCTTCCGATAGAGGCTTCTGCTTTTGGCAGCACAGTGTTTGCCATTTGACAGGGGAGGTGACGAAAAGATGTCCGAAGAACCATCGAATTCAGTTCAATCAGCTTCCGAACAAATATTCAGCCAGATTGAGCAAGACATGGAGGCCGGCCGAGTCCGTGACGTATGGGTGGGCATCCGTAAGGAGTTGGCCGAAGGGGGATCGGAAGCGGTTCGCACCTATCTTGCTTCGGAATACCAAACACGAAAAGCGATGGTACAAAATGCGCTGAACGAACTGTCGAATCAGTTAGAGGAAATTGCATGATGACCGATACAGCCTTCCGTATTGAAAGCTTGTCCATCGAAGGATTCAAGGCTTTCACGACGCAACAAACATTCCGGTTTGAGGGCCGCAATATCTTCTTGTTCGGTGCGAACGGGTCAGGCAAAACAAGCATTGTCGAAGCTATCCGATGGTGTTTGTTCGGTCTGGCTTCTCGACCAGGAGAAATCGTAAAAAACCAATTTTACGAAGGCCCATGCGTTGTGCAGATGACGTTAGCGGCCCGTGATGGTCGGTGGACCATGCAAAGGCGCCTCAGACCCTCCGGAGGGGAATCAGACAGGACTCTTCGCGATCCCAGTGGTGCAGAGAAAAACCTCGAGGATGTGTTCCCGCAATTAAGCCGTATAGGCCCAAGGGAAGGTACACATGTCATATATGCTGCCCAACAACCATCCAGCAGGAGGCCTGAGGCAGATATTACCGATTTTAGCTACGTGGTATACCGATACCTGGGGCTTGAAGAGGTCCCTAGGTTGTCAGACACCCTCTCGGCTCTAAGCAAGGATTGGGCGATCCAAGAGGAAGAGATTTGCGACGAAGTCGAAAGTCTGGGCGAAGTGCTCAACCAGCGAATTGCTGACGTTGATGAAACGCTATCCCGGATCACGTCAGAGCCGCCTTGGGGAACCGCGTTGACGCCGACTAATGCAGATACCCGGGCGAAGATCGATGCGTTGGCTGGTGATGCGGAGAACATGGGCGCGCCATGTTCCGCTGACGCCTTAGATGGCCTTTCACATCATGACAGGCTATACGAGATCGAAACTGCCGTTCGCTCATTTCTCTCCGGGGAATTAGCGGAGGTAAGACAAGAGCTTACGGACCGATCTTCCTTGTTGAAGAATGCTCAAGCTTCGCTACAGATCGCAGAGCATGCCATCCTTCAGTCGGCAGAGGGGTCGAGAACGGCCGAAGGCCTCAAAACGGAATTGGATGAAACTTTGAATGGATACCAAATCGAGGACCTGGAACAACAACTAGAACGGGTGGAAGGGGATTTCCAGATCGCGCAGCTCAAATCAGATGTCGTTCGGTCGTCGTTAAAGTATTTGGAGGCCGTTGACAGTGAATCGGGAAACGAAACTTGTCCTATTTGCCATGTCGAACACCAGCCGGAGCAGCTCAGCTTGCAACTTGAAGGTTTGCAGGCGGAGGGAGATTCCCAGGCCAACGATATCCTGGAGCAGCGGGACGAATTGAGGCAGCAAATTTCAGCATCCAAAGATCTATATGACCGTATCCGGACCCTCGAAAAACAGGTCGTGGAACACAAGAACAATTTAAGCCGAGCCCTTGAAGCTGCAGAGGGGGTGTTTGGCATACCTCGGCCCGCTACGGTCGAGTCATTACGAGCTTACGTGCTAGAAACCGACAACGTCTGCCAAAATATGCAGAACGCGGTGGAATCACAAGCGGATGCATTGAAGACTTGGGAGGTGCGAATTGACAACACCAAGCGGGAAATTCAATTCCATGAAATGCGCCTCCGCAAAGAACGTTTGCAACGCCTGTATGACGTACGGTACAAAGCTCTACACGATAGCTTGAAGGAGTTAGGGAACCTTCGGGACATTGCAGACGACACTCGGAGCCTGCTCAATTCACAATTGCATGACCGGCTTGAGAAAGAGTTGCCGCCGGTTGCAGAAGAAATGACGGACGTCTATCTCCGTTTGACCGGCAGCCCGACTTTCGACTCTATCGGCATCAGACAGGGTGAGAACCTGGATGGTTCAATGACTCTTGACTTGCGTGTCTCTTCGTCTCGCGGACCTGGTACTTGGGGCGTTGATCAGGGGATCCTAAACGGTCAAGCGTCGAATGCGATCCAATTGGTGCCGTACTTTGTATTTTCGCGGTACCAAGACAGCCCGTTGCTTGACCTTCTGTTGCTGGACGACCCTACTCAAGCCTTCGACACTACCAAGATCAAATTGCTCCTCACCGAGTTGTTCGATGCAACGTCTCATGCCACCTTGTTCGTAGCTACGCACGAAGAAGATAGGTTCGTTCCTGTATTAAACGAATTGTTCGAGGCAGACCACGTGCGAGCTTACAGGGCCATGGGCGTAGGCGAAGACGGTCCGCGGTTTGAAGATGTCCCTATCGGCATATGAAGCGCCAAAGCTGTTGGCGGACTTCCGAAGTAGTGTCGGGGATAGTGAGTTTGGTCTAGTGGTCCAAGCAATGTTTGCGCACGTTCTGCTGCGACTCGGCGGCAAGGTCTTGGATGTCAAGAACTCTGGGCACCCTGACATTAGCGCTATGCTTGGCGGCGAACTGTACAATTTCGAGGTGGAAGCACCAAAGCGGAACAAAGTTCCCCGCCGGCTAGATCGCGGAGACCTGGAGGTCCTACAGGTCAGCCGGGACGGTGAACACGGCTATTTCTGCGTATTGGACTCCGGGCCGCCGGTGGCCTGGGTTTGTGTTGATGTGGCATCTCTGGGGCGACGAGCTACCGGGGACTTGCGACGTTCACTGCTTAGAAGCTACTCCAATCGTGATTTTTCCTCCGACTGCACATCTGAATTTTCTGATTTGATATTGAGGGAAGAAAGGCAACTGCACCGACTCACGTACGGCCAGTTGCGACAAGAAGCCTTGAGCGGTAAGCCTAGATAGGGAGCGCTCCACAAACCAGTGTTAACACCTTCCTAGCAAGCCACTCTGCTGAATGTTGGAACGCAGGAACACCACCCCGGCGAGTTTGATATCTGGACCAGCACCTAGTCGCGGGCCCACGGCAACCGCGTGACCCACGAACCCGAGCGGTTGCGCTCTCGTTTCGATATAGGGCGGACCATCGCTGTCTTCGAGGACGGCCGGATCGTTGACGAATGCCACTCCCACCTACTGCAGATGTCTATACCGACGGCACCTCCGTGGTGGTTGGCGTATCCAACGTGGAGGTGCAGTTTACGCACATCAGGCGGGTCATTATGACCCAGAGATGCGCCACCAAATCGATGGCATCCACAACGAGGCGAACCGCTGGCTGCCCTGTTCGCAGCCGAGAATGGCATCTACGGGCTTGGCTATGTCATTGGCGCGGTACACGAGAGTGGGTCATCTAAAAAGCACACAACGCTTGGGCCCGCCGTTCATAGGACAACCTCCCAGCGAAAAGTTTGCAATACGGTACACTTTGGCCCACTATGGCCGTGTTTGTCCTGGAGAATCTCTCTGGGGTTATGGTCGCCTTCCTCAGCCAACATAGGGTTCACTTGATGATCTACCGAGGGTCGATCGGGCAAACTTAATTCGCCAGGCTTCGGCCTCCTCAGACCTAGCTAATCTTGAGATCGCAGTCTCAACTTCCGACTCAAATTCCCAATATACCTCAAATCGGTGCACGTTCTTCAGAAATCCGTGATAGTCCCGGATTCTGAACTGGGACCTCAACATTGCGGGGACATCGTAGCCGACATCGATACTGTGCTTGTGAACCAGCGCCAGCAATTCCCCAGGTCTGGGCCCAATCATCTTCTTCCCCATCTTGGCCAGAGATTCAGAGAACTCATCTAGCGAATAGCCCATTTTGCGGCAGTACGCCAGGGCTTTCCTGAATTCCCCCCTTTCAAATAAAGCCGCTATTTCGTGCGGCTCAATGCGATCCGGTTCGTTTCCCTTTGGTTTGAACTCCTTCAACATGACCCTCAGCTCCTACGGCATCTCAAGCACTACCAGACGGTCTCGGGCCCTGGTGAGTGCCACGTAAATATCGATGGCGCGTCCCACCTTGCCGACCCGATGCCCAATTGGTGGCGTGCAGAGCACTATTGCCTTTCTCTCGTGTCCCTTAATCTCTCTGGGCGATGTGATTAGTATCCTTTCCCTGTTGTGCAAATCAGGCGATGTTCTGATGCCGGACCTATTGAGCTGGGCCAAGACATCCCTCATATTCTCCCTAGCTTTACCGTTCAGGATCAGGGCAATGTCGTTGTCCCTATAGTCCTTCCGGAACGCCCGAATCGCAGCTGCGATCCGGATTCCGAGTTCCTCTCGATTTCCGACCTCCTCAGAAACAACCTTTCCCGCTTCGAAAATGGGCAAGTTCGATCCCAAGTCGCCGGGGAGCACCCCGTTGAGAGAGTTTCTGTAGAATTCGACGATCTCCCTTGAGTTCCTGTAATTGATATGGAAGGTCATCCTGCCGGTATTGGGTATCGACTCAACGCCGGTGTGCCACGAATCCAGTCGTTCCTTAAAGCGAGCTGAATCCCCCGACGGGATATTGCCTCCGATCTGGTTGAGGTCATAGAACAAGGTTACGCCGGTGTTCCGGTCGGATAATGCCTGACCCAGGTGACTGAACCAGGCGGGGGTAAATTCCTGTCCTTCGTCGAAAACGATATGATCGACCTCTTGTGCAAGCTCGACAAGCGCATCCCTGGAGTTCGGTTTCAGGAAGTAGCAATCCGTGGCGGTACCTTGGATCAACCGCTCCAGCATGCCCTTCGATACTTCAAGGATTGCATTGTTGGCACACACGAATCCAACAGAGTGTCCCTGGGAGGCCAAGAATCCCAGGCGATGCCACGCGCACACGGTTTTTCCAGTACCGGCTGACCCTTGGACGGCTATTCTGTGCCGGACAGGAAGCTCTACTACGTACCTTTGGGAAGGATGTAAGTAGATCTCCCATTCCTCCCTGTCGCCGTGCAGCGCTGACTCAAAGTCCTTGCTGTCGTCAAAGACGGTGTACTTTGATCGCGGAATCGTCAACCCTGTCATTTCATAGAGGGAAAGAGCGAAGCTCTGTATGCCCGTGTCAACTGTCTCCAGTGCGTCGATGAATTCGTCCTCGTCGGTAACTCCTCTGAAAGCAGCCACTTGGCCTTGAGGAAAACCCAGCGCCACCAGCGCGTCAAATACGTGATTTACCTGTATCTTGTCATCAGCAATGCCGTAAGGGACTTCTAATCCGTCATTCCTGTTGATTCGTGCCGAATCGGCCAAGTCATGCTTAACCACTCTGAAGGCAGAGAACCGTTCTCCTTCGATTTTGCAAAGTATGCGATAGTTCATATCAACTGAAAGCGAGAAAAAAGGCGAAGATCTCAGAGGGTGTAGTCGCCATCCCGGGTTGGCCTCCTCCCTCAGGGCTTTTGCGTCTTGTCTCCTTACAGTGCGAAGAATAGTCCAGCATTTTCCTTCCAGACCTGAACTCAGGCTGGAGAGGTCCGACAGAAAGTCTTCTGTAAAGTTGACTTCCATCAATGGCCTCCGGTATTTTCGAATAGATTCATCGACTCACAAGGTTCACAAGGTATTGAATTTCATTGCCTGATGATGCCCATCAAACCGATGCTTCTTGAGCGGGTTCCCGGTACCTCTGAAGTGGACCCGGAAATTGGGACAGGTAGCTAATCCAGAGTCCCGCTCCTAACCTATCGGGTGCGAACTACGTCCAACACGCGGTCATCCCCAGCGTCTCAAACTTTATTTGAGACCGACTTCTTGCGCGTGCGGAAGCGACCGTCCGGATACCGCAGCAGACATATCAGATTTGCAATCTTCCATCCAATATGACCCTTGCCCTTTCAAAGCTTGGCAAGAGTGGTTCAATTGCGTCAGGGTTGAGTTCTCCCAACAGCTCATACGACTTCTTTCCCTTTTTGTATGGGCCGGTGCAGTTTCGTGTCGCATGGGATAGATTGTCCTGAACGGTCTTCCTGTCTCTGGACTCCAGGTTGTGGGTCGCGGGCAATGCAGACACCTGCAAACACTGGCCGTAATGGGAGGACAAGGAGTCCCGGTCCGCGACGATCCAAGTTTCCATGCACGTCGCCATAAGTAGAACCTGTTCGTCTGTAGCACCCGGCGGTATAGCCCAACCATCTCTCTTATTGAGGTGTGCCCAGGGAGAATTAACGTCCTCTACAGAGTCCTCGCTATCCACGAGCAGTACGATGTAATCACCGCTGGATGCCTTGGCGTGAGCAGCCGTGAAGCCGGTGTAGGCCGAGTTTCTTGCTCCGCAAGCTGTCAGCTTCGGCATCCTTTTCTCAAATCCGCATTTCATCAGCAGCTTGTTGAAGCCCTCTCGGCACTTGATGTCCAATTGCTTGTCTCCCCCTCCCTCAAGATAAATGTGCGCCTTCACCACCTGACTCCTCCCAGTTCACCTTTGGTCCAAAGGCGGCCAAGGCTATATTCCTCCAACCACTTTGTCAGATCCTGTCCATTAAGACGATTCATCGAAGTGCGCCCGTCGTGCTTTTCGCATACCACCACTGATTCCACCTGGTCAGATAGTGCATCGACCAATATATCTGAGTGCGTGGTGACTATCAGCTGGCATTTCGCGGAGGCCTCCACCATGAGATCGGCTATTTTGGGCAACAGGTCCGGGTGCATACCCGTTTCCGGCTCCTCTATACACACGAGAGACGGAGGACGAGGATTTAGCAAGATCGCCAAGAGGCAGAGGTACTTCATGCTGCCGTCTGAGAGGCGTGTGGCAGGTATCGCAAGATTTCCCTCTGTGAAGAACACCTGAACCGAACCACCCTCGAAGTTCAGTTCAAAATCCCTCAACCCTTCGTAAGCGTCTATCAAGTGGTCAATAAGACTGGACTTGGTCTTTGGGTCTTGTCGGATCGAATTGAGGAACATTCCAAGATTCGAAAAATCCTCCATGAGAGGTGTAGGACGGACATCGGTACTCTGTGGCTGCCTAAGAGCAGCCCTCCGCCCCAAGGTCCATTCGCGGTAAAGGCTAATGCCATCGTACAGGCTGCTGAGATGAGCGAGTTCCGGATATAGGTCGGGGTCTTTCCTCTGGGAGAGTATGGATTCATCGTCAGAAACATCATCTCTCTGAAGCGGCCTACGATTGTCCTCACCCTTGACCGCCAGAGCAGGGCGACCATCCTGGAAACGGTAGAAAAAAAAGGGATCGGTGTGCCCGTAGTCCGGTTGCTGATTTTCAACCCGCTCATCGACCAGATGAAAGGCCTGATCAACCTCCCGAAACTCTATCCTATGGCGGAGCAAACGTCTGTCATCGCTGGGATTCTCCAAAGTGGTCTCAACCCTGGCCGTGGGGCCAGGCTGTCTTTCCCAAATCCAATTGCGGACCCCGCCCCCGTTGCGAATAGGCGCGCTCAACTGCACGGGAGCGGACTTCAAGACTTCAAAGCAGTCAAGCAAGTTGGACTTGCCGGATCCGTTTGGACCTATCAGCACGTTAAGCGGTTCAAGATCCAAGCTGAGACCCTCCGGGCCGAAGGAGAGGAGATTCTTCAGCGTGATATTTCGAATGGTCGTGTTTCTTCTTCGCGCTTGCATGTCTGCCGCCCTGCACCGGCTCTCCCATTTTTGTTTATAGATTATACGCCTTCAGCCGGGAACGAGAATATCCGGTATTGCCGCTTTTCCACCTTACACGACCTCCCCCTTCGGGCATCCGGTAGCCGACGCGGGGCTCGGTAATAATGTACCTGGGGTTGCTGCCGTCCTCCCCCAGCTTCCTGCGCAATCCCATCAGCAGGGTGCGCAGCGCCCGCAGGTTCCCCAGCCGGTCCGGGCTCCACACCCGACCCCAGTTCCGCCAGTAGGTCGAACTCTGTGGCCGTAATCTCCCCTGACAGCGTCAACTGGCGCCGGACGTAGTCGATGCTCAACCCCCACGGCGTGGGCCGCCAACGGCTTATTTCTCGAACACCAGGGCGCGCCCGTCGGCGCTCTCTATGGTCAGCCGCAACTCATCTGAGGAGTATCGTTGCGCGCCAAGCAGGATATCCTTCATAGCGCGCTCCTGCTCGAACAGGCCAGGACCCGGGCATCCACGCTCATGCTAGGACAACTCTGCAATCGTGAACGATTCCCCGTCCGCCTCGTAGCTGCCCCAATAGGTGTTGCATCCGGTGTCTCCGGTGATCCCGTTCCCGTCCTCAGAGAACGAGAAGGTCGCCGCACTGCCCTCCAGCGCGGGTTGGGGGGCGGAAGCGGGACCCAATGCCACCAAAGTCCAGGAGGTGTGACGCAGGGACTCGTCCGCGCTGGTACAGGAGATGACCAGGACCAGTACGCCGATGGCTACTATCACCCGTAAACGCATCCTCGGACCTCAACCTCAATGGTGGCTACCCACTCCAGGGACATAAAGTACCCAACACGCAGTCAGCCGCCGTCATCCGCACCGGTTGCCCCTTCCTCCTCCCCAGCCGCCATCCGGTACCCCACCCGTGGCTCGGCGAAGATATAGGTGGGGTTGGCGGCGTCGTCCCCCAGCTTGCGCCGCAGATGCTTCAGGTGGGTGCGCAGCGCCCGCAGGCTCCCCGGCTTGCCCGGACTCCACACCCGCCTGAGCAGCCGGTCATGGGTCACCACCCGCCCGGCCTCCACGGCCAGCGCCGCCAGCAGGTCGAACTCGATGGGGGTCAGCGCCGCCGGGCGTCCCGAGACCGTCACGCTGCGAGCGGCGTAGTCGATGGTCAGGCCGCCCAGCGCGAAGGGTTCCGCCGGCCCCGGGAACTGGGGTTCCCCGACCCGGCGCAGGGCCGCCCGCACTCGGGCCACCAGCTCCGTGGGCGAGAAGGGCTTGGCGATGTAGTCGGTGGCCCCCTGCTCCAGGAGCCTGGCGACCACCTCGTCCCTGCCGTAGGCTGACAGGAAGATCACCGGGATCCGGGAGACGGCCAGCAGGTCTCCCATCAGCTCCTCCCCGTCGCGCTCCGGCAGCATCAGGTCCAGCAGGGCCAGGCGGGGGCTGTGTTCCCCCATCAGCGACAGCGCCTCCTCCGGGTCTGCGGTCACCATTGGCCGGAACCCGGCGGCGGTGAGGGTCTCCCGCACCGACCGCAGCATCAGGGGGTCGTCGTCCACCACCAGGACCGTTCCCGCTGATTGCCCGCCAGACTGGGAGCGGGCGGCACGGCGGGCGGGTTCGGCCTCCCGGACCTCCGGCAGGGTGAAGGCGAACCGCGCCCCCAGGCCCGGCCCGTCGCTCTCGGCCCGGATGCGGCCTCCGTGGGCCTCCACTATCCCCTTGCAGATGGCCAGCCCCAGGCCGGTGTTGCCACCCGAACCGGAATCGTCCCCCTCTGTGCCGGAGAACCTGCGGAACAGACGGGGCAGGTCCTCGGCGGGTATCCCCCGGCCCCGGTCGGCCACCGAGACCTCGACGTGACCGCCCTGCCTCACGGCGGACACCCGGATGACCGAGTCCTCCGGGGAGTGCCGGGCCGCGTTGGACAGCAGGTTGCCGATGACCTGAACGATGCGCTGCCGGTCGGCCAGCACCAGGGGTAGGTCCGGCGCTATCTCCATGGCGAGTTGGTTCCGGCCCCCGGCGCTGGCGAAGACGTTCCTGGCCCGGTCCACCAGCGCAGCAACCTCCGCCGGTTCCGGGTCCACCGGCAGCGTGCCCGTCTCGATGCGGGCCACGTCCAACAGGTCGCCGATGAGCTCCCGCATGTGGTCGGTCCGGTCGGCGATGATCCGGAAGAACTGGCGCATCTCGGCCGGGTCCAGCCCGCCGGCCGACTCCAGCAAGGTGGCGATGGAGCCCTTGACCGCGGCCAGGGGCATCCGCAGCTCGTGGCTGACCATGGCCAGGAACTCGGCCCGCAGCCGCTCCTGCTCCTCCACGGCGCTCATGTCCTGCATGGTGACCACCACCGACTCCACCTCCCCTTCCCCGGACGGTGCACCGGAGCGGATGGGCGTGGCGTTGAGCAGCACGGTCACGCTCCGCCCGTCGGGGGCCGCCATGACGATCTCCTCGGCCCGCACCGTCTCGGTGGAGCCCAGCATCCGCGCTATGGGGAACTCGGCCAGGGAGAACTCGCGCCCGTCGGCGCGCCGCACGGTCATCAACCCCAGGAGGTCCTCCGGCGTCTGGCCGGGGTCCCGCAGGCCGTCGACGATCCGGCGGGCCTCCCGGTTGAAGGACACCGAGGCCCCCGTCTTGATGTCGAAGACCACCACGCCCACCGGGGAGATGTCGATGAGGGTCTCAAGTCCAGCCCTGGCGCGCTGCTCGTCCCGGTGCCGGCGGGTGTTGGCAATGACCAGTGCCGCCTGGGAGGCGAACATCACCATCGTCTCCTCGTCTTCCTGGGTGAACTCCCGGCCCGGCTCGTCGCTGCCCACCAGGATGGTGCCCACCCGCACGCCCTGGTGGAGTATCGGGGCTGCGATGAAGGCGGTGATAGTTACGGGCGAGCGGAACTCCGCAAAGCCGATAGACCTGGTGAACTCCTCCAGCCGGCCCCTCCGCAGCGATCCCGTAAGGGCGTTCAGGTACTCGAAGAACACCTGCCCCTGGGGGGCCTGCCACAGCCGCTCCATGTCGCCGGGGTCGAAACCCAGCACCAGGTAGTCCTGCACCCGGCCCGAATCGTCCTGGGTGATGATCGCGGCGTAGGGCGCGTCGGTCAGGGATCGGGCGCTGTCCATCACGGCCCGCAGCGCCGTGTCCACGTCCAGGCTCTCGTTGATGCGCAGGCTGGCCTGGCTCAGGCGGGAGAGACGGTCTCCCAGCGGTTCCGTTCCCTGGGTCGGCTGGCCCTCATTCTCCAACTTGCGACCTCCTTCAGGGTCCTGGAATGGATGGCCTTATCGGGCGAATTCTAGCAAATTGGCCTGAACTTCACCACTAGCTCACCAAATTAGTGGCTATCTTCACCCACACTTCATTCACGAATCCCTACACTGGTTACGCTTGTCCGTGTGGAACTTTTCGTCCACGGGACCCAGGCCCTAAAGACTTGGCAAACCCCGTCTCGCACCCAACGGCCGGGGCGAAACGCCATCAATTAAAGGAGGCCTCGGCAACCATGTTCAGCAGTAGAGGGAAGATGACCCGCCCACGTCGCCCGTTGAGGGCGGCTATGCTC
>VXOI01000229.1 GCA_009840175.1 Chloroflexota bacterium
AAGGCCGCATAACCCGAATATATCTCCGGCCTTCGATTGTTCAGAGGTTTCTTAGGACGGCCCAGTGACATTACGCTCTTGCCAAGTCTGGCGACGCCCCATTACCATTGTTCCTGAAACCCTTGAAGCCCCCAGCCCTTGACCCCGGCGTGATGGCCGCCCCGGCATATCCTCCCCGGCCGGAGCGTCAGGAATGGGAAACAATGGGACCGGAATCAAAATTTCTGCCGGGGACACACCCGAAGGGCACCAATCAGCTTTGAATCCGCCTCCGGGATGGGAAAGATGGGGGAAAAATGGGACAGGATGGGACAAATTCAGTCCCACTTTTCCCGCGCCTCTTTCCCCCTGACGCTTGGGCCGGTTCCGGCCCCGGATCTTTCAGGCCAAATGCGATTGCCCTGCAGTCGCCTTGACGCCCGCCCCGTACCCGGAATACAATCACTTCGTCCGCCTGTTATTGGGGCGGTGATGTTTGTTGGCGTCTGATTGACAGCCCCGGAGGGATTATGCCAATCACCAGGGACGGCGTTGAAATGACGGTGGAGATCACCGAGAAAGCCGCCGAAAAGATAAAGTACTTCGCCGAGAAAGAGGGAGAGACCGAAGCGGTGGGAGTCCGCGTTGCCGTCAAGGGCGGCGGGTGCTCCGGCCTCACTTACGACCTGAAGATCTCCGGCGAGTACACCGACACCGACAAGGTGGTTGAGCAGTACGGCGTGAGGGTCATCGTAGACAAGAAGAGCTACATCTACCTGGTCGGCACGCAGTTGGATTTCTCCGACGGGCTTAACGGCAAGGGCTTCACCTTCGACAACCCCAATGCCAAGAAGGCTTGCGGCTGCGGCACCTCATTCAGCGTGTAGCAAGGCAGCGTCCAGCCGCAAAACAGGCCCCCGGCTCGATACGAAAGGCGCAAGCGCCGTCTTCTCCCAACGAAGGCGGCGCTTGTGTGTTAACGCCCTCACCCCCCGCTTTCGCGAGGGCAGGCTCTAACCCTCTCCCAGAGGGAGGGGGAATTTGTTGGAGGCTTCCATGACTCTGTCACAACCGGCCAGCAACATTGCGACGGAATCCCCAGGCGGCCTGATCGTCCATCACACCGATTACGGCTGCCTGAAGGCCACAGGCGAGGATGCGCTGGACCTGATCAACCGGCTTTCCACCAACAAGGTGGAGCACCTGGAGCCCGGCCACTGGGCGCCCACCGTGCTCACCACCGACCGGGGCCGCATCGTGGACCTGCTCTGCGTCGTCCACGCCGGAGATTGTGTCTACCTGCTGACCAGCCCCGGCCAGCAGCAGCCCGTAATCGAGTGGCTGGACAAGTACACCATCATGGAAGACCTGGAGGTGGAGGACGTTTCCCGTTCCACCGCGGTCGTGGCTCTCGCCGGAGTCGGGGCCGACGCCGTTCTCGGCCAGGCCGAAGACGAACCTGAATACCTTCCCGGCAGAATCTATCCTGCGACCACAGTCACCGTCGGCGGCTCAGAAGCCATCGCGGTCAGTCGCCCGTTGGGCGGTCTGCCATGCCGCCTGTTGATTCTCCCCGGCGATGCCGCCCACGCTGTCGCCAGCGCGCTGTCCGAGGCCGGGGCTGCGACAGCCGATGCCGACCATTGGGAGACCCTGCGCGTTGGCAGCGGGAACCCTGCCTTCGGCAGCGAGATGGGGGAGCCGTACAACCCGCTGGAGGCCGGGCTAATCGGGGCCATAGACTTCACCAAGGGCTGCTACATCGGGCAGGAAGTGATAGCCCGGCTGGACAGCTACGACCGCGTCCAAAAGTACCTTGCGGTGCTTCGCTTCTCCGGCGGCTCCGACGCAACCGTCGGCGCGTCGCTGGCCCACGAAGGCAGAACGGCGGGTACCGTGACCTCGCTGTACCGGACGCCGGGCGGCGAACTGCGCGGCCTGGGCTATGTCCGCACCGCCGCAGCGGTGCCGGGCCAGACCCTGGAGTTGCAGGCCCCGGCGTCGGGCACGGCCACCGTCGAGGACACTCCCAAGCTCTTCGGCCCCGGGCAGGACTTCAGCTAGGAGCCAGATATGTCAACGGACAGCGAAACGCCCCCCTTCAGCCGGACTATCAAGGCGTCTGAGTTCAAAGCCAAGTGCCTGAAACTCATGGACGAGGTAGCCGAAAGCGGCGAGGAAATAATCATCACCAAGAACGGCAAGCCCGTGGCAAAGCTGACGTCCTACAAACCCGCGACAGAGGAGATACCCTATCAGGATAGGCCCATATCTCCCTTTGGCCTTAACAAGGGCAGGTATGAAATCATCGGCGACTTGGACGATGCCTTTCTTGACGTGGACTGGGACGCTGAGACGGCCAAGCGTTGGGAAGGCTTGCCTTGATACTGCTCGACACGCAAGCTGCCCTCTGGCTGGACTCGGGAGACCCCCGACTAGGCCCGCACTCTCGCCAAGAAATCGAAAGGGCTTGGCAGTCCGAAGGGATAGCAGTTTCAGCAATCACGTTCTGGGAAACGGCGATGTTGAGGGATAAAGGGAGAATAAAATTTCCCGATGATGTTCTTAGGTGGCGTCGCATACTTTTAGGCCAAGGGTACATTGAAATTTCCGTAACTGGTGAAATCGCCGCCCGCGCTGGCCTCATACCAGGCATGCACGGCGACCCTGCCGACCGTATCATCGTGGCCACTGCGCTGGAAGGACACCAGCTTATAACGTCGGACAGGAAGATACTCGCATGGCCCGGCCAGCTCTCACGGATGGACGCCAGAGCGTAAGCCGCTGTCTCCCGCGTCTCACCCGCCGTTGAATATGAAGCGCGGCTTACCTTCCGTAAGCTCCACCCGGAACAGCGACCAGAACTTGTAACCCGCTGCCTCGATTGCTTCCCGCCCGCCCTCGTCGCGGTCTATCAGGGTCAAGGCGTGAGTCACGTTATACCCGCTGTCCTCAGCGTGACGAATGGATTGCAGCAGCGACCCCCCGGTGGTCACCACGTCCTCGACGATGGCGACCGGCTCCCCCTGGGGCGGGAACTGTCCTTCGGCGGCTGCGCCAGTCCCGTGTTCCTTGGAGTCCTTCCGGTGGTAGAAGGCGCGGATGGGCTTGTCTTCCCGCAGCCCGGTCAGCATCACAACATGGGACACTATGGGAATCGCGCCATAGGCTACGCCGCCCACATATCGAATGTTCTCGGCGTCAAGCCGGTCCACAAGCTGGCGGGCGACAAACCGGGCCCCCGCAGGATCCAGCGTCAGCTTCTTCGAGTCGAAGTAATAGTCCGACTTCTTACCCGACGAAAGGGTGAATTCGCCGAACAGCAGCGCCCCGGACTCTTCCAGCAACCGGACGGGGGTTACTTGGGATTGCCCAGCAATCCGGCCAGATGAATCAATCGCCATGCCCAACTCCTGTTAAACCCGGTATAGCCCATTGTCACGAATATACTGCTCCACCGCCGCCGGCAGCAGGCCGCCGACGGACGCGCCGGAGGCTATGCGAGCGCGCAGCTCGCTGGCGCTCACGTCTATGGCAGTAGAGTCCAGGCAGTCCACCCGGCCCTCAGCGTAGGGGTTGCGTGAATAGAACTCCGGCCAGTCGAACCCGCTGTAACCAGGGCGGCTCACCGCCAGCAGGCGGGCCAGCCCCGTCACTCTCTCCGGCTCCACCCACTGGTCGAAGCGGGCCAGCGCATCCAGCCCCAGGACGAAGCACAGCTCCACACCGTCGCCCAGCTCGTCTCTCAACTCCCGCAGCGTCTCCACGGTCAGGGTGGGGCCGGAGCGGCGCAGTTCCATGTCGGATACATCGAACCCTGGGGTTTCACTTACGGCCAGGCGCAGCATCTCCAATCGCTGTTCGGGGGAAGCAGACGGGTCGCCCGACTTCAGTCGCGGCTGCCCCGCCGGGATGAATATGACCCGCTCCAGGGCCGCTTCATCCATAGCAATGCGGGCTATCCCCAGGTGCCCCCGGTGAACCGGGTCGAAGGTTCCGCCCAGAATGCCGATGCGGGTCAGAACCATTCGACTTCCACTTCGCCGATGCGGATAGTGTCGCCCACCTCGATGCCCTCTTCGACCAGTCGGTGGGCCAACCCGGAGCGTCTCATTTCACGCCACAGTTGCAGCAGCACCCGCTGGTCTCGCGTGTCGGCCAGTGCGCTCAACCGCTCCAGCCGCTCCGACTCTATGACGAAGACGCCGTCCTCCACGCGTACGGACTCTGGCAGACGCGACGGCCGCGGCGGCGTGGCGGATGCGACAGCCATGCCGTCATCGGAGGGCTCATCCTTGGGCATCCCTTCCAGAATGCCCGCGACGCGGGCAAGCATGGCGTCAATTCCCTCGCCGGTCGCTGCCGATATGAACATCACATCGCCAGGATCGCCCGATGTGCCCTCCTCAAATTCCCGGGATACTGCTTTCAGGCTGGCGGCAATCTCCGGCTGCTTATCGCGCACCTCGGTCACGTCCAATTTGTTGACCACCACCATCTGGCGCTTGCCAGCCAGTTCAGGGTTGAAGTGCAACAACTCATCGTGCACCATACGGTAGTCGGCGGCCGGGTCTTCGGACAGGCCGTCTATCAGGTGAACATACAGCCGGGCGCGTTCGGCGTGCCGCAGGAACTGGTGGCCCAGGCCCACTCCCTTGTGCGCCCCCTCCAGCAAACCCGGAATCTCCATCATCACGAAGTCATTCCTGCCGGAGCGCACCACTCCCAGGACCGGCTCGACGGTGGTGAAGGGATAGTCCGCCACCTTGGCCTTCGCCGCCGAGCAACGGGAGATCAGCGTGGACTTGCCTGCGTTGGGACGGGCCAGCAGGCCCACGTCGGCCAGCAGTTTCAGTTCTAGGAAAAGGACGGCGGCGTCGCCCTTCTCGCCCCGTTCGGAAAGCACCGGCTCCTGGTTGGTGGACGTGGCGAAACGCGAATTGCCCCAGCCGCCGCGGCCACCGCGCCCCACCAGGAAGGGCGTGTTACTGTGTATGTCGGTCAGCAGGTCTCGGGAGCCGTCCCGGTTCATCCGCCAGACTACCGTGCCGATGGGGACCGGTATGTACGTGTCCTTGCCGTTGGCCCCCCGTTTGTTTTTCCCCTTGCCATGTCCGCCGGACTCGCAGTAGACGGTGCTGTTGAACTTGATATGCAAGAGAGTATTGTATGAAGAGTCGCCCACCAGGTAAGCACTGCCGCCGTCGCCCCCATCGCCCCCATTGGGTCCACCCTTGGGCCGGTACTTCTCTCGCAGGAAGCTGGCGCAACCGTTTCCGCCGCTGCCAGCCCTGATGTTAAGCCGTACTGTATCTATCATGGTGCGTCCACGTTGTTTATTGTCTTTACCTGATAATCTCTAATTAGCTATTCTGTGCTGTAAGATAACAATAGCAATAAGGGCGTTGACATCGTTGATAAGGTTCAGGAATAGTCGTGCCAAGGCTTCTCTTGAAGCTGACGGGCTGCGCCCAAGGCTCTATTTTAGCATGGAGACAATGGCGTGGTTAGTGGACAACCCTCCTGCTTCTTTAGAGTGGGCTACCTGGTTTCTTGACATTCTAGAGCAACCAGCAAGCTGGCCGTAAGCTGTGACAACGTTCATGCCGCCACTGTGTACGCAATCCAGCTTACTTGCCAACGTCCATTAGCTGGTTATCCACGGATTGAAAGAGTCAAGTTTGTTATGATGACATAGCCGCCTGACTGGCGCCCAGCGTGAGAGCAGGCATTATGAAAGGAATCCAGTTGCTGTTTGGCCTCGTCGCCGCTCTGAGTCTGGCGGCGCTTCTGGGCTGCGGCCAGCCGGAACCGGCATTGGACGACGCACGGCGGTCCTCCAGTCAAGCTGAAGATGATGGATATGGAAGCCCTATGGTGAACCGGATAGCGTACATTGACAACAGCGGCGACCTGCGCCTGATCAACCCCGACGGTACTGCCGATGAGAGGCTGACCGGGGACGTGCGGGCCGGAGTTCTGGCCCAGGCGCTGGAGCGGGGAGATTCCTACAATTGGCCGACCTGGTCGCCGGATGGAGAGAAGTTGGCCGTCTCGCGGGTGTCGGTAGTCGGGCAGACGCCGGGCCTGTCGGTACAGTTGCTTGAACTGCCGTCCGGGAGGATGGTGTCGGCCTATGAGAATGACGTTCCTGCCCCAGTGGCCGACGGAGCGGCCCATTACATCTACTGGTCTCCCGACGGCCGCTACCTGAGCTTCCTGGCTCCTACGCGGGAAGGTCTGGGTCTCTTCGTGCGCGACTACCAGGGGACGGACGAAGCAGCCACGCTGGTCGTTGGCGCCCCGCTGTATTACCAATGGGCCGCCGGGCTTCTGGCGGTGCACAGCGGCAACCGCCTGTTGCTCACCGAGCCGTCGCCTGACGGTTCCCAGGCATACATGGAAGTGGACGCCGCCGGGTTCCGGGCTCCCGCCCTGTCGCCCGACGGAGGACAGTTGGCCTACGCCGCCACCGAGGGCGAGGTGCATGGCGTGTTCGTCCGCGCCGTCGGTTCTCCTCCCTTCGACGAAATGCAGTCTCCCCGCCTGTTGATGGAGACCCGTTCCATGGCTGCCTTCGCCTGGTCGCCCGACGGCTCGGCCCTCGCGGTTTCGGAGCAGTCCAGTCCCGGCTCCCCTCTGTTTAACCGTTTGTCCTTGGTCCCGGCCGACGGCTCCGGCGCATCGGTGCTGGTGGAAGAAGATCACCTGGCCTTCTTCTGGTCGCCCTCGGGAGACCGGATAGCATGGGTCGGCGTCAATCCCGCCACCCGCGAGATGGAACTGTCGGTTTCCCCTGTCGGCGGAGGGGAACCGCGCCGCCTGTTCCGCTTCAGTCCCACCGGAGAGTTCTTCACCTACCTGAGCTTCTTCGACCAGTATGCCTACTCTCACTCCCTGTGGTCGCCCGACGGCTCCGCCCTGGTTATGGCGGGAAACGAGGGGCCAGAGTCTGGGAGACGCAACGGCAGCGGTCCTCATGGGGGGCAGATATACGTCGTTGACGCTGGCACCGGCGAGGCCCTCAGGATCGCATCCGGCAAGGCGGCGGTGTGGTCCTGGAACTGAAGAAGCGCACGAAAGGCGTCGTGCCAGGCCCGTTTGTCCTGAGCTGGTCGAAGGATAAACGGGCTTTGGCTGTATGCCCTCGCCATCCGCGCATCCGCCCTTCGGTGAACCCAGGGCAAACGGTTGGCGCTCTATTGTTTGCTGTTCTGCTGGCGGTGGCGCTGTCCGCTTGCTCCCAGCAACCCACCGCCACGCCAATGCCGTCCCCGACGCCCGTTGACCCCAAGGCGGAGTTGCGGCGCACCGTGGAGCGGCTGCTGGAGTTGGCGTCGGTGTCCTTCGTCCTTGAGCAGACCGTTGGGACCACCGTTCTCTCGCCGGGCATTGAGATGAACCGGGCCTACGGAACCGTCATCGTGCCCGGCAAGTTCGACGTCACCGTGGAGGCCCAGGTCGCCAACCTTTACGTCGAGCTGGGAATGGCCAGTATTGACGGCGTCTCGTACATGACCAACCCCATCACCGGGCAATGGGCCGTGGTTCCGGCGGAATCCATTCCCATAAACCTGCTCACCATCGGCAGCACCCTGGCTGGGGTCGTCGAGGCAGTGCAGTCGCCGGAACTGCTGGGCAAGTCCGCGCTGGACGACGTGGACGTATACCACATACGCGGCAGCATCCTGTCGGAAGACCTGCTGGAACTGGTGCCCGGCGCCGACGAAAGCTATCCGGTGATGCTGGAGATGTGGATGGAACAGCAGAGCGGCACCCTCCGCAAGGCCACCATCACCGGCCGGGTCACCGACGACGACGTTCCCGACGCCCTGCGGGTGCTGACCCTCGACAACATCAACCAGCCTGCAACCATAGAGCCGCCGCCGGGGTTCTGACTAACCACAGAGGGCACAGAGAATTATGAATAGAGATAAAAAATACCATATTCTCTGTGCCCTCTGTGTTCTCTGTGGTTAATTCTCCAGTTCCTGCCAGAATGCGCTCCACGTGGGCCATCCTCACGATTACCGGGCTGGGGGCCTTCATCGCGGCGCTGGACCAGACGGTGGTGGTCACCGCGTTGCCCAGCGTGATGCTGGACCTGAAAATCCCCATCACCGAGTTGGACCGCGTTTCCTGGATTATCACCGCCTACCTGCTGGGCTATACCGTGGCGATGCCCCTCATCGGTCGGCTGGGTGATGTGTACGGCTATCCCCGGGTCTATCAGGCATCGCTGATAGTGTTCTGCATCGGCACCAGCCTCGTGGCTGTCGCGCCCGACTTCGAGTGGATGATCGGGGCCCGTGTCATCCAGGCCATCGGCGGCGGCGGCACGGTGCCTATCGGCATGGCGCTGGCTGTCTCGCTGGTGCCGCCGGAGCGGCGGGCTCTGGCCCTGGGTGTGGTCGGCGGAGCAGCCGAGGCTGGCTCCATGCTGGGCCCGGCCTACGGAGGAGCCATCGTCGAGCTGTCAAGCTGGCGCTGGATATTCTGGCTCAACGTGCCCCAGGCTGCGGTGGTGTTCGCCGCCGTCATGTGGCTGCCCGGCTCTCAACTGATTCCTCTCCGCCGGGGACGCCCTCTGGGTAGGGGCGGGTTTCAAACCCGCCCCTACCCAGAGGGCGAGGGAACCACTTCCTCTCCCCCCCAGCGGGGGGGAATTGAAGGGTGGGAGAGGCCCCGGGTGGACTACATTGGCGGCGCGCTGCTGATTGCGGCGTTGCTGCTGCTGTCGCTGGCCCTGTCGCGCAAGGACCTCTTCACCCTCGACTCGCCCATCCCCTTTGTGCTGGCGGCGTCGGGCCTGGGGATGTTCGGGGTGCTGCTGCTGGTGGAGCGGCGCGTTTGGCAGCCGCTGCTGGCCCACGTGTTCCTGCGGTCGTGGAACTTCATCGTCTCCAACATCACACAGGCGCTGGTGGGCGTGTCGCTCATCCTTGCAATGGTGACAGTGCCTTTGACCGCCGACACCGTGATGCAGAAGGAGCCGTTCACCGGCGCAATGTGGCTGCTGCGCATGACCGGCGTGATACCGCTGGCGTCAGTGGCCGGGGGATGGCTGCTGCCCCGCCTGGGCGCTAGGACGCTGACCGTGGCCGGGCTGCTGATGGTGGCGGCGGGCCTGTTCCTCTGCTCCCGCTGGGAGCTGGGCGTGGACGACCCGGAGTTGACGCTGCAACTGCTGCTGGCTGGCGTCGGCTTCGGGCTGGTCATCGCGCCGATACTGCACCGGGCACTGTCGGCGGTGGGCGAGGACTACCGGGGCACTGGGGCGTCGCTGGTCACCGTATCGCGCATGATGGGGATGACCCTTGGCCTGGCGGCCATGTCGGCCTGGGGCGTCGAGCACTTCCAGGTGCTCACCTCCGGCCTCGATTTTCCCATCCTCCAGCCGGGCGAGACCTCCGAGGCCCACGCCGCTCGGCTGGAGC
>VXOI01000158.1 GCA_009840175.1 Chloroflexota bacterium
TGGCTCAACCCAAGTATGCTGCATCGGCAACCCTTTTATTCAGAGATTCCCTAATTGAACCGGCATTGCGCGCGCCCGTCAATATCCCCTATGTTGAGAATGATATTCGGACTGACGCATTGCCTGCGCCAGCCGGGGCCGCTAGAATCACGGGATACGAGTCAAAAATGAAGGAGCGGACGCTATGACAGCCATCAGAGACCAGGCATCCGTCGGTGACAGCACGTTCAACGGGCAGTTCGGGCCGCCTTCGGAGCGGGCGGTGAAGAAGCTCAAGGGCCACCTCACGCCCTGGGTGCAGGAGTTCGTCAGCAACGCTCCCTTCGTGGTCATGGCCACCGCCGACGCCGACGGACGTTGCGACGCCTCCCCCAAGGGCGGCAAGCCGGGCTTCGTCAAGGTCATTGACGATCGCCGCCTGCTGTTCCCCGACGTGGCCGGCAACAAGCTGTTCCAGTCCTACCAGAACATCGAGGCCAGCCCCTATGTTGGCCTGATTTTCTTCATCCCCGGCCTCAACGACACCGTTCGCGTGAACGGCAAGGCCAGCGTCGTCGGCAAGGACGAGCTGGACCACCAGAGCATCGAGCTCGCCCTCTACGAGACCGACGACAACTCCCGACACCTCCAGGGCCTGCTCATCGAGGTTGAGGAAGCCTACAGCCACTGCCCCCGCGCACTCAAGTTCTCCAAGCTGTGGGACGCCGAGGAGATTGGCAGCAACAAGTCCAACTCCCCGGTCAGCGAGCGCACCGACGAAAACTACTGGGGACACGAGGCTGGAGCGTAGGTATGGGGACCTTCACGGTTTCCTTAACAGTTGGCAACCTGGAGACGGGAGCCACTGAGACCGTTAATGCGCTGGTAGACACTGGTGCAACTTATTCGATGATTCCGGCATCCGTGCTGGAACGAATCGGGATAACACCTACTCGGTCTA
Organism: Chloroflexota bacterium; assembly: GCA_009840175.1. Lineage (GTDB taxonomy): Bacteria > Chloroflexota > Dehalococcoidia > Lucifugimonadales > UBA3495 > VXOI01. The sequence continues at coordinate 941 of VXOI01000158.1, forward strand.
GGCGGCTGCGAATTGCCAGTGGCGAGAGAGTTGAGCGTCAGACCGCCCTAGCCTTTTTCGAGACAGAAGGGTATGAAGGTGAAGCCCGAGTGGTCTTCGGACCCGAAGGTCTATATTTGCTGGGAGCTACTGCCTTGGAAGATATGCTCCTGGTAGTGGATCCTGTCAGTAAGAGATTGGTCCCGGAAGAATCCTTGCTGACGTAGCTCCAGCCTCGTCGGAATCAGTTCGAGGACACACTACATTACTGAAATCCAAACCGGGCTAGGAAGTTTGCAAATGGTCACCGTCGCCTTCGAGCAGCACAAGCTATCCAACGGCATGGACGTCATTCTCCACGAAGACCACACCATCCCGCTGGTGGCGGTCAACGTGTGGTATCACGTCGGCTCCAAGAACGAGGAAATGGGCCGCACCGGCTTCGCCCACCTGTTCGAGCACGTGATGTTCGAGGGCACCAAGCACCACCAGCGCAGCCACTTCGAGCCGTTGCAGAAAGCCGGGGCCAACCTCAACGGCTCCACCACCACCGACCGCACCAACTACTGGGAGGACGTGCCTTCCAACTACCTGGAACTGGCCCTGTGGCTGGAGGCCGACCGCATGGGCTTCCTGCTGGACGGCCTGGACCAGCAGAAGTTCGACGTGCAGCGCGACGTGGTGAAGAACGAGCGCCGCCAGTCCTACGAGAACCGGCCCTACGGCATGGCCCACCATCATTTGCAGTCGGCCCTGTTCCCGCTGCCCCATCCCTACCACTGGATGACCATCGGCTCCCAGGAAGACCTGGACGCCGCCAGCCTGGACGACGTGAAGGGCTTCTTCCAGCGCTTCTACGGCCCATCCAACGCCAGCTTGGCTATCGCAGGCGACTTCCGCCCGGAGCAGGCGCTGGAACTGGTGAACCGCTACTTCGGCGACCTGCCCCCGGGCGAGAGCGTGCCCCGCGTCGGACGGCAGGACTCGCTGCTGTCGGGCCGGGTGGACATCGAAATGCGCGACAAGGTGACTCTGCCGCGCCTCTACATCGCCTGGCCCGCGCCGCCGGAGGGACACCCGGACGACGCGCCGCTGGAACTGTACCAGGCCGTAATGTCCGACGGCCTCAGTTCGCGTCTGCACCGTTCCCTGGTCTACGAAAAGCAGATTGCCCAGCACGCCTTCGTCCGCTACGTCCCGTCGGAGATTGCCGGGCAGCTACTGGTGCAGGTCACCGCCGCCGAGGGCCACAGCCTGGACGAGGTGGAGGACGCCGTAGAGGCCGAGCTGGAGAACATCCACCGCAACCCGCCCACCGACGAGGAAATCGCCCGCTCCAAGAACCGCATCGAGGCCACTCACTTCCGCCAGTTGGCCCGCATCGGCGGGTTCGGCGGCCGCGCCGACCAGCTCAACCACTTCAACATCATCGAGTCCGACCCCGGCCTGATAAACACCAGCCTCGACCGCTGCCTCGCCGTCCAGCGCGAGGACATTTTGCGGGTGGCCGAGACCTACGTAGGCAACAACCAGGTGCGGCTGAGGGTGCTGCCCGAAACGCCCCTGTCCGCCGCCGCCACTGTCGTTGACCGCAACATAATGCCGCCGCCCACGAAGGAGCCGGTGTTCACGCCGCCGCTGCCCGTCCGCGACCGCCTGCCCAACGGCATGGGCGTCACTGTGGTGGAACAGCGTGGAATGCCCATCGTGGCCTTCGGCGTGCTTTTGGGGTCGGGTGCATCCGCCGACCCGGACGACCTGCCCGGCCTAGCCGGACTGGTAGGCGATATGCTGCCGGAGGGCGCGGCGGGCAAGTCCAGCCAGCAGATAGCCAACGACTTCGAATTCATCGGCGCACGCCTGTCGGTGGACAGCCGCCGCGAGTACAGCCTGCTCTCCACCGAGACGCTCTCAAAGCACTGGGGCAACGCGCTGGAAATGATGGGCGAGGTTATGCTGTCGCCCGACTTCCCCCAGCACGAGCTGGACCGGGTGCGCCGCGAGCACCTGACCGACCTGCGCCGCAGCAAGGACGAACCCAACGTCATCGCCGAGCGCCTGGTCGCCGGGCTGGTGTATCCTGTGGGCAGCGGCTACGCCCACCCCGTCGGCGGCACCGAGGCGTCGGTTCAGGCCATCACCCGTGACGACCTGCTCGGCCAGTTCCGCCGCTCCTACCGTGCAGACAACGCCCATCTGCTGGTGGTCGGCGACGTTGACCGCGAGGAAGTGATGCGCCGCGCCGCCGATGTGTTCGGCGCATGGAACGGCTCTTCATCAAGCGCCGCCGCTGGAAATGCCAGCGAACCCGCCGTTAACCGGGCCACCATCTTCCTGGTGGACCGGCCCGGCGCGCCGCAGTCGGTGATTCGCGCCGTCCACTCCCTGGTTCCGCGACTCCATCCCGACTACTTCGCCCTGCTGCTTGCCAACTACGCCTTCGGAGGGCAGTTCTCTGCACGGCTCAACCAGAACCTGAGGCAGGACAAGGGTTACAGCTACGGCTATATGTCCTCGATCCAGTGGGTCCGCCGACCGTCGCTGCTGGTCGCCGGAGGCTCGGTGCAGAGCAACGCCACCAAGGAGTCGGTCTACGAGACTCTCAAGGAATTCAGGGAAGTAAACGCCGACCGTCCCATAACCTCCGAGGAGCTGGACAACGCCAAGGACGGCCTGCTGCGGGCCTACCCCGCCAGCTTCGAGCGGCCTGCGTCGGTGCTGGGGCAGTTGGTGTCCATGGAGCAGTTCGGCCTGCCCAACGACTACTTCCGCACTGTCCGCCCCTCGGTCGAGGCCATTACTCTCGACGACGTGCACCGCGCTGCCAGCGCCCACATCCGCCCCGGCAACCTGCAAATCCTCGTCGTGGGCGACCGCGCCACCGTCGAGAGCCCGCTGTCGGAGTTGGGCCTGCCGCTGGTACACCTGACAGAAGACGGCGAAACAACTAACTAAAAGTCCTCTCTCTTATCATTCTCCCTCCCCCTTGAGGGGGAGGGTTGGGGTGGAGGTGAAATCCCACTCATCGGCAATTCTTCCGACAGCAGGAGGGCGCCCCCCTACACCCGCCGCAGCGCCTCCCGCTGAGCGTGGAACAGCGGCTCCAGCCCCCGCGCCGCCAGCGCCAGCACCTGCTCCACCATGGGACGGGCAAAGGGACGGGCTTCAGTCGCCCCTTGCAGTTCCACCAGCCCGCCGTTGGCGGCCATCACCACGTTGAAGTCCACGTCGGCCTCGAAGTCCTCGGCATAGCAGAGGTCCAGGAGCAGTTGCTCCTGCAGGATGCCCACGCTCACCGCTGCCACCGGGCACTCCAGCGGCACGCGGCGCAGCACCCGCTGGCGCACCAGCAGCATCATGGCCTGGTGCAGCGCAACGTAGGCCCCGGTGATGGACGCCGTGCGGGTGCCCCCGTCGGCCTCGATAACATCGCAGTCAATCTGCACCGTGCGCTCGCCCAGCGCTTCCATGTCGGTGACGGCCCGCAGCGACCGCCCGATGAGCCGCTGGATTTCCTGCGAACGCCCGCTGATGCGGCCTGAATCGCGCTCCCGCGAGGTGCGGGTGTTGGTGGCGCGCGGCAGCATCGAATACTCGGCGGTCACCCAGCCGCGACCCTGCCCGCGCAGGAACGGCGGCACCCGCTCCTCCAGCGACGCGGCGCACAGCACCCGCGTCCCGCCCATCTCGATCAGCGCCGACCCCTCCGCCGACCGCTGGTATCCCACGGTAATGTTCACCGGGCGCGGCTCGTCCCACTGCCGCCCGTCAGCGCGCTTAATGTCGGTCAATAGTTACGCTCCATGATTATTGGTGCTGAAAACCCTAATCCAGCGGTAAAGAAAAGGGCAGCCGTGCTGGTTGCCCCGCATTCCTTATTACGTTGCGACTAGTGCTCACTGAGAGTCCAAGGACTCTGAAATTGCTACCATCCGGTCCACAAACTGTTCCACCGCTTCTTTGGCGGTGTTGAAATATCGCCCGTTGCCTCCTTCGAGATCCATATCCCGGTGGTAGAAATGTACATGATATTGTGATGCGATGACAAACCCATAGCGAAGCGAATTGGCGGCGTCGGGATTGCCCGCATCCCTAATTTCACCTGCCACCAGTTGCACCGCATCGTCCATCGCTGGGTGGCTCCGGTGGCGCCAGCCCCGTTGTTGGCAGACGGCTATGACGGCATGGGCGGCTGCGCCCCACATCTTTTCCGCTCCCTGCAAGTCATCGCCCAGCCGGAAAAAGTCATCGGCTTCGCGCAGGAACGTCCGCGCCGTTTCCCGGTGTTCCACAACTCCCATCGGATGTGTCTGCATCAAATTTCTCCAATCGCTATGCCAACAGAATAACCAAAGGCTAGTTAAAGGACAACCTGCTTACGAAAGTATATCGCCGAAATCGTCCTGCCCTACCGCTCCGTCCGCACCCACACCGTCGCGCCGTCGGAAACTATTTCAACGTTGCCATCCCTGTCAGTGCGGTACACGTCCTCCTCTCCAACCGCCGCTTCCAGCCGCTCCACAACCGCCGGGGCCGGGTGTCCGTAAGAGTTGTCCAAGCCCGCCGACACCACCGCGATAGCGGGGCTGACAGCGTTCAGGAAAGGCTGGGTTGTGGAGGTTTTGCTGCCGTGGTGGGCCGCCTTAAGTACCGTGCTTTGCAGTTCTGCTCTTCCTTCTACTAATCTCTGCTCGGCTTCTGATTCGATGTCTGCCGCTAGTAGTAAACTCACCTCGCCGTAAGTCAGCCGCATGACTAATGAGTCGTTATTGGAATCACCGGAAAGGCCCTCTCGCGGCGGGTTAAGCGCCTGCAACTCCACGCCGTCGTCCAACTCTATAACGTACCCCGCGTGGACTTCTACTGGCGCAATGCCGTGATGTTCCAGCCGGTCCTCCCACTGCGCCCGCATCTCGTTGTCCGGCGGTTGGGGGCCGGACAGCACTGCGCCCACGGTGTACCGGCCCAGCACCTCCAGCAGGCCGTTGCTATGGTCGGAGTCCAGGTGCGTCATCACCACCAGGTCCAGGCTTCGGTCCCCTCCGGGCAGCGTGTCCGCCAGAGCCTGGGATACGATGTCGCCGTCGGGCCCGCCGTCTATCAGCGCCTGCCTCCCGGACGGTGTGACCACCAGGATGCTGTCGCCCTGCCCGATGTCGAGGAAGTGGACGTGCAGGTATCCATCGGGGCCATCCGCCATCCTGAACCAAAGGATGGCGGCGGCGGTGCCCAGCGCAACGGCAACAGTTATGGTGATATAGGGGCTGGGCAGCCGGATCTTGGGACTTCCTGTTTCGCCTGTCCTCTCCCCTGAGCTTGTCGAAGGACCATTGCGCTTCAACGACTTCAGCCGTGACAGAAGGCTGGCGACAGCTTGCTGCCAGCGGCGCGTCCGGTGCGGCTGTGCGGCCAGCAACGCCAGCCCCAGGCCGCCGTACCATGCGGCAAGCAATGGCCTGCCCACCCAGTCCGCTTCTACCGTCCACTGGGGAAAGGCCGACACGACGGCAATCAGGTATGCCGTCGGCGCAACAGCCATCCAGCCCAGCAGTTCCCCCAGCGGCTCGAAGACCACTCCGCCAACGGCTGCAACTATCGTCGTCACAACTGCCGGAGCCATCGCCGGAATTGCCACCAACGACACCGGTACGCCCAGCAGCGCGACCTCGCCAAAGTTGGCGGCGACCAGCGGCCACGTCGCCAGCGTGGCCGCCGCCGATACAACCGTCAGCGATGCGGCCCAGCCCAGCAGCCGCGCCCGCCATCCTGCCGACTGGGAGCGCCATCCGCCGAAGTTGCCGTCCCAGACGGTCAGGGCCAACGCAATCCCGCCCACGGCGGCAAAGCTGAGCTGAAAACTGACTTGGCGAATGAGATTGGGCGACGCGGCGGTCATCAGCGCCGCAGCCAGGGCGAGGGCAGGCAGCACGCTGGACGGGCGCCCCAGCCCCAGCGCCGCCAGATAGACCGTTCCCATCACCGCTGCCCGCAGAGCCGATGGCGAGGCCCCGGCGGCCAAGGCGTAGAGCCAGATTACCGCCGCCGCAACTGCCAGGTACGTTGGCCGCTGTCGCCCCAGCAGCCAAGCCCCAGCGCCCACCGTAACCGCTAGCAGGACGCCAACGTGCAGGCCGGAAATCGCCAGCAGATGCGCTGCGCCGGTTCCCCGAAACCGCTCGACCAGTTCGGTCGGCAGCGACTCCCGCTTGCCCAGCAGAAGAGCCTGCCCCAGCGCAGACTCCGGGTAGGGCATGACCCGCTCAATGCTGTCGGCCAGTCGGCCGCGGGCAGCGTAGAGGGCGGCTCGCCATCGAGCCCCGCCCTCGCCGGTGACCTGTGCTTCCCGCGCGAACATCGTCGCCGTGATGCCCTGCGCCGCCAGGTACGCTGGGTAATCGAAGCCGTCAATGGGCCGCGGTTCTTGCGGGGTTCCAGTAACGGTCAGAACGTCGCCGTAGCGGAAATAGGGAGTTTCCCGTCGCGCGACCAATTCGTCAGGAGGCCGGGCGTAGACCAGCCAACGCTCGTTGACTTCCCGTATATCGCCATCTAGCCGGATTTCGGATACCAGCAGCTCGAAACGGACTCTGGTTGCCGTATGCTCGGGGTCGTCAGTGATTTGACCTGTCGCAATGATTTCCCGCCCGTCGAGAGCGGCTGCCACGCCAAGTCCGGATTGCGAAGCCTCGCCTCGCGCCACTCCCAGCAGCAGCGCCGCTGCCAGAACCGCCGGAAATGCGGACAGCCGGGCCATTCGCAGGGCAACTGCAATCAACACCCCGCTTCCGGCCAGCAGAAGCGCTGGGTCTGTTCCCGGCCCCCAGGACAGCCCCAGCAGGATACCGCCTAGCCATGCAGCTGCGAGCAGTCCCAGCCTCAAGGCTCATACCCCGGCGAGGGTATTCGAGAACGGAGGAACAATATGCTACGGCCTGCCGGAAACGGTGACCAACTGCCGGATGGAGTCCAGGGTCTTGGGACCGATGCCGGGAACATTGTCCACGTCGTCAACCGCGTCGAAGGGGCCGTTATCCTCGCGGTAAACGACAATAGCGTTCGCCAGCGACGGGCCGATCCCGGGCAGCGACTCCAGTTCGCTGGAGGGCGCGGTGTTCAGGTCAATCTGTCCGTTGCCTTGCCCCGAGTTTGCCGCCGAAACGTAAGTGACGGGCGCGGACTCCCCGATGGCCGGAACGTGGTAGCGCGCTTCGTCCTGCACCCGCTTGGAAAGGTTAATGCCTGACAGGTCGGCGTTGGGGCCGTTGCCCCCGGCAGCGGCTATGGCGTCTATCACCCGATCATCCGGGCTCATCGAATAGACGCCCGGGAACATCACCTCGCCGCTGATCTGCACCTTGATGTCGGGGGCAGGCTTGCTCGCCGGGGCAGCCGTCGGCGCGACGATCTGAACGGGCGCGGCATCGTCGCTGCGCGTCAAAAGCGCAACGGCGGCGATGAGCAGCGCCAACCCGGCCAGCCCGGCAATACCAGCAGCAACGTACCTGACCCCTTGTCCGCTCATTCTCCTGCTCCGTCTCCCCTGCATAGGCCGGCCGGCAGGTTGGGATTATAGCCCACCAGTTGTCATAACCGTACCATTCCCGGTTGTAATGGATTTGCGCTTTCCCATATAATCTAGCCCTGATTCTGCCCCGAGGACAGTGAAAATGACCAATCGCACGGCTTCCGTCAACGGCGCTCCCCAACCCCAGTTCGCCTTTTTCCGGGGCGAGGTGGTGCCTTTGGAGGATGCCCGTGTGAGTGTGATGACCCACGCCCTCCACTACGGTACGGCCGTTTTCGAGGGCATCCGCGGCAACTGGAACTCCGAGCATGAGACGACCTACATCTTCCGTCTGCGCGAGCATTACGAGCGCCTGCATCTGGGCTGCCGGATGCTCATGCTGGACATCCCTTACAGCGTGGACGACCTCTGCAACATAACCGTGGAGCTGGTGCAGAAGAACGCCAACCGCTCCGACGTCTACATTCGCCCCCTCGCCTACAAGAGCGAGGAGCTCGTCGCCAACCTGAAGCTGCATGAAATCGCCAGCGACTTCACCCTGGTCGTAGTGCCTTTTGGAAACTACCTGGGCACCGAGAACCTCCGCTGCTGCACCTCGTCCTGGCGGCGTATGGAAGACCAGGTGCATCCCACCCAGATCAAGACCTCGGCCAACTACCTGAACAGCATCCTCGCCAAGACTGAGGCAGTGCTGGGCGGCTTCGACGAGGCAATCCTGCTGAACCAGGACGGCCACGTCTCCGAGGGCTCCGGCGAGAACATCTTCATGATGCGCAAGGGCCAGCTCATCACGCCCATCCTTGAGGACAATCCCTTGCCCGGCATCACCCGCGAGACCGTGATGGAACTGGCCCGCGAGGAGTTGGGAATCGAGGTCGTCGAGCGCCGCATAGACCGCAGCGAGCTGTACCTGGCCGACGAGATTTTCCTGAGCG